>NZ_LT607573.1:0-710 GCF_900095275.1 Pseudomonas sp. UMAB-40 | reverse complement strand
CCCGCCTTATCCGCATCCGCCTGCTTCAACACCCCCGGCAACAACGGCGCCGCCCCCGTCCCGCTTCCCGGCCCGCCACCGGAGTTCATGTTGATCACCGGCCCGCTCAGGGTCACGCCGCTGGCGTCGATCTTGATAAAGCTGCCACCGCCGATCAGCGTCAACTCACTACCCGCTTCAAGCACGACTTTCATGCCGCTGCTCAGGTGAATCTCCTGGCCGGCATCAATGAACTGCCCGGTGCCAATCTTGATGTGCTGGTTCACGCCCACGGTCAGGTGGTCGTTGGCGCGCGCCTCGACTTTGCGGTCGGCGTAGACGGTGTGGTGTTCTTCGGCCTTGAATTCGCTGTAGCTGTTTTGCTCGACGGTGTCGTGGCGTTCGTTGCCGACGCGGATTTTCTGGTCGTGTTCGACGTTTTCGTCCCAGTCGCGCTGGGCGTGCAGGAAGATTTGTTCCTGGCCTTTCTTGTCTTCGATGCGCAGTTCGTTGAAGCCGCCACCGCCCTTGGAGCTCAGGGTTTTGAAGGTGCTGCGGGTTTTGTTTGCCGGCAGGGGGTAGGGGACGACGTTTTCCTTGTGGTACAGGCAGCCGCTGATCAGCGGTTGGTCGGGGTCGCCTTCGAGGAAGGTGACGAGCACTTCCATGCCTATCCGCGGGATGGCGATGCCGCCGTAGTGGGCGCCGGCCCAGGCGGAGGAGACGCGCAG
>NZ_LT607572.1:0-143572 GCF_900095275.1 Pseudomonas sp. UMAB-40 | reverse complement strand
CTCCACCCTGGCGGATCCGGGTGTGGTGCAGCATTTGATTGATGAGCACAAGATCATGAACGTCGCGTAAGCGCTGATTCTAGAGTCATCGAAGCCCCGCCAGGTGTTGAGCCTGGTGGGGTTTTTTATTAGCTGATGGTTTTGTGTTGGCGGTGCGGACCTCATCGCGGGCAAGCCCGCTCCCACAGGTATTTGAGTTGTGGCGCGGATTGCATGTACTCCAAAAGCCCTGTGGGAGCGGGCTTGCCCGCGATGGCGGCCTGTCAGGTGCAACATAAACAACGACCAATAATTATCGGTGTCCGCTGTAGGTGATTTCCCACTGTTACCCACCCCCATTCAAGTAACTGAATGTGTAACCGCGCGCGCCGAGGCGGGGCATTGGGAAACGCCAGCCCCCATTCCCGGGCCTCTCCAGCCCAGCCAAAAAATAAGACACAACGCTGCGCTTGCCGGATTAGAAGGGTTTGCCAATAATAGGCCCGCAATTTGCAATACAGATAGGTTAACTGTCTTTTGCTCTTGCATGAATTTGCAAGGCTGTCAACGTGCTCAAACGACTTTCTCAGTGCATCTGTAATTAGTTGTCGCATTGAAGAAATATCGGCTTCGGGCCTGTCGTTAGAATGCCGATCACTCGCTCGTTGTTGCTCGTGTTGAAAAAATCGCGCGATTCCTACGACGCAGCATCGCTTTCCGGTTCCACTCACTCGCATATTGGGCTGTTGCTCACTCTGCCGTTTTAGCCCTTTACCGATGGAGTCCCAAGATGAAGAAACTCGTGCTGCTTGGCGCCCTGGCACTGTCCGTGCTGTCCCTGCCGACTTTCGCTGATGAAAAACCTCTGAAAATCGGTATCGAAGCGGCTTACCCTCCGTTCGCTTCCAAAGCACCGGACGGCAGCATCGTTGGTTTCGACTACGACATCGGCAACGCCCTGTGCGAAGAGATGAAGGTCAAGTGCGTGTGGGTTGAGCAAGAGTTCGACGGTCTGATTCCGGCGCTCAAAGTGCGCAAGATCGACGCGATCCTGTCGTCCATGTCGATCACTGAAGACCGCAAGAAATCCGTGGACTTCACCAACAAGTACTACAACACCCCGGCGCGCCTGGTCATGAAGGCCGGCACTCAAGTCAGCGAAGGCCTGACTGAGCTGAAGGGCAAGAATATCGGCGTGCAACGTGGTTCGATCCACGAGCGTTTCGCCCGCGAAGTCCTGGCCCCGCTGGGTGCCGAGATCAAGCCTTACGGTTCGCAGAACGAAATCTACCTCGACGTGGCCGCTGGTCGCCTCGACGGCACCGTGGCAGACGCTACGCTGCTGGATGACGGTTTCCTGAAAACCGACGCCGGCAAAGGTTTCGCCTTCGTTGGCCCGGCCTTCACCGACGTCAAATACTTCGGCGACGGCGTGGGTATCGCGGTTCGCAAGGGTGACGCGCTGAAAGACAAGATCAACACCGCGATCGCTGCCATTCGCGAGAACGGCAAGTACAAGCAAATCCAGGACAAATACTTCGCCTTTGACATCTACGGCAAGTAACACGTCCCGGCGACAAGTCCGAAATGGCGCAAGCAACAGGATCTCTGAGGTTTGCGCCATTTTTTCATCCCAACATTCGAGGACCTGAATCATGTTGAAAGGCTACGGGGCTGTCATCCTCGATGGCGCATGGCTGACGCTTCAGCTCGCCTTGTCCTCCATGGTCCTGGCCATCTTTCTGGGCCTGATCGGCGTTGCATTGCGTCTGTCGCCGGTTCGCTGGCTGGCCTGGCTGGGCGACCTGTATTCCACGGTGATCCGCGGTATTCCCGATCTGGTACTGATCCTGCTGATTTTCTACGGTGGTCAGGACCTGCTCAACCGCGTGGCGCCGATGCTCGGCTTTGACGACTACATCGACCTGAACCCGCTGGCCGCCGGTATCGGCACCCTGGGTTTCATCTTCGGTGCGTACTTGTCGGAAACCTTCCGTGGCGCCTTCATGGCAATCCCTAAAGGTCAGGCAGAAGCCGGCATGGCCTACGGCATGAGCAGTTTCCAGGTGTTCTTCCGGGTGTTGGTACCGCAGATGATCCGTCTGGCGATTCCGGGCTTCACCAACAACTGGCTGGTGCTGACCAAGGCCACGGCGTTGATTTCGGTGGTGGGTCTGCAAGACATGATGTTCAAGGCCAAGCAGGCGGCAGATGCCACCCGCGAGCCTTTCACCTTCTTCCTCGCAGTGGCGGCGATGTACCTGGTGATTACCAGTGTCTCGTTGCTGGCATTGCGTCACCTTGAGAAGCGCTACTCGGTAGGCGTAAGGGCGGCTGATCTATGATCTTCGACTACAACGTCATTTGGGAGGCCTTGCCGCTGTACTTCGGCGGCCTGTTGACCACCCTCAAATTGCTCGCGCTGTCGCTGTTTTTCGGCCTGCTGTGTGCTTTGCCGTTGGGCTTGATGCGCGTCTCCAAGAACGCCGTCGTCAACATGACGGCCTGGCTCTACACCTACGTGATCCGCGGCACGCCGATGCTGGTGCAGCTGTTCTTGATCTACTACGGTCTGGCGCAGTTCGAAGCGGTACGCGAAAGCTTCTTGTGGCCGTGGCTGTCTAGCGCGACGTTCTGTGCGTGCCTGGCCTTTGCGATCAACACCAGCGCCTACACCGCTGAAATCATTGCCGGCAGCCTGCGCGCCACGCCGAACGGCGAGATCGAAGCGGCCAAGGCCATGGGCATGTCGCGCTACAAAATGTACAAGCGCATCCTGCTGCCATCGGCCCTGCGCCGGGCGCTGCCGCAGTACAGCAACGAAGTGATCATGATGCTGCAGACCACCAGTCTGGCGTCCATCGTGACCCTGATCGACATCACCGGTGCCGCGCGCACGGTCAACGCTCAGTTCTACTTGCCGTTCGAAGCGTACATCACGGCCGGCGTGTTCTATCTGTGCCTGACCTTCATTCTGGTGAAGCTGTTCAAACTGGCCGAGCGCCGCTGGCTGGGCTATCTGGCCCCGCGGAAGCACTGATATGGAACGCATCGATCATTCATTGCCGTGGAACCACCTGGGCAGCGAACGCCAGATTTCGGTGTTCCGCTTCGGTAGCGGCGAGCGCAAGGCCTACATCCAGGCCAGCCTGCACGCCGATGAGTTGCCGGGCATGCGCACGGCCTGGGAGCTGAAAAAGCGCCTGGTCGAACTCGAAGCCCAAGGCCTGCTCAACGGTGTGATCGAACTGGTGCCGGTGGCCAATCCACTGGGCCTCGGTCAACTGTTGCAAGGCAGCCATCAAGGTCGTTTCGAAGCGGGCAGCGGCAAGAACTTCAACCGGGATTTCGTCGAGCTGAGCGCGCCAGTGGCCGCTGAGCTGGAAGGCCACCTGGGCGATGATCCTCACGCCAATATCCGTTTGATCCGTCAAGCCATGAGCGACGCACTGGCGGCATTGCCGCCGGCCGCGAGCCAGTTGCAAGGCATGCAGCGCATCTTGCTCAGCCACGCTTGCACCGCTGATGTCGTGCTGGATTTGCACTGTGATGCCGAAGCCGCGCTGCACATGTACGCCTTGCCGCAACACTGGCCGCAATGGCGTTCGCTGGCCGCGCACCTGAATGTGAAAGTGGGGCTGCTGGCGGAAGATTCGGGCGGCAGTTCTTTTGACGAGGCGTGCTCGCTGCCGTGGCTGCGCCTGTCGCGTCAGTTTCCGGATGCGCAGATTCCACTGGCCTGTCTGGCGACTACCATTGAACTGGGTGGTCAGGCCGACACCGGTCGCGCGGACGCCGAGGCTTACGCCGAAGGCATTCTGGCGTTCCTCGCCGAGCAAGGCTTGATCAGCGGCGAATGGCCCAAGCCTGCGCAAGAAGCGTGCGAAGGCATGCCGTTCGAAGGCACCGAATTGCTGTTCGCGCCGCACCCGGGTGTGATCAGCTTTTTGCGTAAACCCGGTGAGTGGATCGAAGCCGGCGACGAGATTTTCGAAGTGATCGATCCGTTATCGGATCGGGTCAGCACGGTGTGTGCTGGTACGTCCGGGGTGCTGTTTGCCATTGAACGGCTGCGTTATGCCCAACCCGGTTTCTGGCTGGCCAAGGTGGCGGGGCGCGAAGCGCTGCGTCACGGGCGCTTGCTCAACGACTGACTGACTGTTTTTGTGAGAACCGACCGCATGTACAAACTTGAAGTCCAAGACCTGCATAAACGCTATGGCAGTCACGAAGTGCTCAAGGGCGTGTCCCTGAAAGCGGCGGCTGGCGATGTGATCAGCATCATCGGCTCCAGTGGCTCCGGCAAAAGTACTTTCCTGCGCTGCATCAACCTGCTCGAGCAGCCGCACGCGGGCAAGATTCTGCTCAACAACGAAGAGCTGAAACTGGTCGCCAACAAGGACGGCGCGCTGAAGGCGGCCGACCCGAAACAGCTGCAACGCATGCGTTCGCGCCTGTCGATGGTGTTCCAGCATTTCAACCTGTGGTCGCACATGACCGCGCTGGAAAACATCATGGAAGCGCCGGTTCACGTGCTGGGCATGTCCAAGGCCGAAGCCCGTGAAAAAGCTGAGCACTACCTGAACAAGGTGGGCGTGGCCCATCGCAAAGACGCTTACCCGGGCCACATGTCCGGCGGCGAGCAGCAGCGCGTGGCGATTGCCCGTGCGTTGGCGATGGAACCTGAGGTGATGCTGTTTGACGAACCGACCTCGGCACTCGACCCGGAACTGGTCGGCGACGTACTGAAAGTGATGCAGGCCTTGGCGCTGGAAGGCCGGACCATGGTCGTGGTAACGCACGAAATGGGCTTCGCCCGTGAAGTGTCGAACCAACTGGTGTTCCTGCACAAAGGTGTTGTCGAAGAAAGCGGCAACCCGCGTGAAGTGCTGGTCAATCCACAGTCTGAACGTCTGCAACAATTCCTCTCGGGTAGCCTGAAGTAAACCGAACTCCCGTTGCGCACCGGGATAGTGCATGCTTCGCAACCTGAAGGCCGGCTCCGATCCCTGTGGGAGCTGGCTTGCCAGCGATAGCGGTGGGCCAGTTTGCATATTTGGCATAGACATTCCGCCATCGCCAGCAAGCCGGCTCCTACAGTTGATCTCTGTTGGTTTTGAGATTTGCGTTCTTTTACGGGCTAGCATTGGCCCATGCCTTCATCACTGTTTTCGTTTCGGATTGCCCGCCATGACTGCCCATCGAATTGGTTTCCTGATTTGGCCCAGCACTAAAGCACTGACGCTTGCGCTGGCTGAGGAGGCCTTGCGTGTTGCCCAGCGTGTGCATCCGGATGTTGTCTACGAATTGTCGTTTTTGCAGGCCGAACCACCGACCGAAGGCGCCTGGCAATTGCCGGGTGAGCCGTGGGCCGGCAAGCTCGAAAACTTCCAGAAATTGTTTCTGCTCGCCGATGAGCCGCCGACCACCCTCGCGCCGGCGCTCAGCAGTTCGCTGAAACAACTGGTGCGTGCCGGTTGTGTGATCGGTGGTTTATCCGCCGGTGTCTACCCATTGGCGCAATTGGGTTTGCTCGACGGTTACCGCGCTGCCGTGCATTGGCGCTGGCAGGACGATTTCGCCGAACGCTTCCCCAAAGTTATCGCCACCAGCCATCTGTTCGATTGGGATCGTGATCGCCTGACTGCGTGTGGCGGCTTGTCGGTACTCGATCTGTTGCTGGCTGTGCTGGCCCGTGATCACGGCGCCGAACTGGCAGGTGCTGTCTCCGAAGAACTGGTGGTCGAGCGTATCCGCGAGGGCGGTGAACGCCAGCGCATTCCACTGCAGAACCGCCTCGGTTCCAGCCATCCGAAGCTCACCCAAGCGGTGTTGCTGATGGAAGCCAACATCGAAGAACCGCTGACCACCGACGAAATCGCCCAGCACGTGTGCGTGTCCCGTCGACAGCTGGAGCGGATCTTCAAGCAATACCTCAACCGCGTGCCGAGCCAGTACTACCTGGAACTGCGCCTGAACAAGGCCCGGCAGATGTTGATGCAAACCAGCAAGTCGATCATCCAGATCGGCCTGTCGTGTGGCTTCTCTTCGGGGCCGCATTTCTCCAGCGCCTACCGCAACTTCTTCGGCGCCACGCCGCGGGAGGATCGCAACCAGCGACGCAGCAGCAGTCCATTCGAGTTGTCGTCGGTGCCGTCCGAGCGCGGCTGATGTTACTCGTCGATCTCGGAACCCTCTGAGGTGGACACCTGCATTTCACCTCGGTTGATGACCTCGTCCACGCCAAAATCCGCACGGGTCAGTTCAAAGTAGCGGACCAGTCGCGCAAGGCTTTCCTCCGAAAACGGATTGCCTCTCAAGGTGATGTTTTCAGCAATCTCCACTGGCAATTCCAGCAGGTCGCTCGGCACCTCGGTAATCGCATTCATGCTCAGGTCGGCCCAGTCCAGGTCCTTCAGCTGAAGCAGGCCATCGGGTATGTCAGTGATGCCGGCGTCGTTGAGCAGCACGGTCGACAGTTCGGGCATTTGGCTTAGATCCGGCGTGCGCCCCAGCGGGTTGAAGCCCAGGTCCAAGTAATCAAGCTGTTCCATTCCTGCCAATGCACTTGCCGTCTCGGCTGACAAGCTGACCCGGCAATCGGGGAGCGACAGTGAGCGCAGGCGCCCCATCTTGAAAACCGAATCGGGAATGTCACCAAGGTCACACTCGCGCAGCCTCAGGCTCTTGAGGTTTGGAAAGGACTCGAGGAAGCGCCCGAGTCGCGTGGCGCCCTCGGCACTGTGTACCTCCAGCGCGGAAACATGACTGAAGTCTGCACTCAGGGCCGGCAGTTCTCCATTGATGACCGGACGAACCTTGAGTTCGAACGTCGGCTCAAGTGTGTCGTTGAAATCATCCAGTTCAGACTCACGTTGCCAACACTTCTCAAGCGACTGCTTGAATTCGTCTCGGTTGGCGTGCTCGGCAGCGAGTTGGTCGGCGCTGAACGCTTCGCCTGTCACGGGGTGCCGGTCCGGAACATTGGCAGTCCAGGCAGACAAATCATTTTTCAGTTGGGTGAGCTCTTCTTCAAGGCGCGTCAGATAGGTGCGGCCATCCTCCAGGCTTCCCGGCAATTCGTAGACGAACTCGCTTGTCTGCTCGACTTCCATGCTGGGGTACAGCGCCTTGACCCGATCAACATCGGCCTCGGGGGCAAAGACACCCATGTCGTAGGTAGTTTCGAAGTGGTGTTGTTTGATCAATTCTCGGGCGCTGTTCGAAAGCGGGTTGTGTGTGAGGTGCAGGCCGCGCTTGTCATACAGCGAACTTTCGAATAACCCGGCAGGCAACTCGCTGATGCGGTTGTTCATCAAAAGGAGGGTTTCAAGCTTCGGGTGTTGGAGAAGGCTGGCTGGAATCCCTGTCAGGCGGGTATCGCTCAGGTCCAGGTGCTCCAGTTCGCTCATGGTGTCGATACGCGGCAGGGTTTCAAACGTATTTTTGTACAGGTCCAGCATAGCCAGTTTGTTCAATGACGTCAGTTTCGACCAAGCGGCGGCGTCGACTGTGATGCCGCAATCGCTTAACACCAAGGCGTGAAGGTCTGGCATTCGACTGATGGGGTCGGGGAGGGTGGCCAGGGAAAAGCGGCGCAACTCCAGGCGGCGCAGCCCGCTGAAACCCCGTAGAAACGGAGGAATACCCTGCACGCTGCGGGTACCTTCCAGGGACAGCAGCGACACATGGCTGAAGTCGGCATCCAGTGATGGCAAGTCACCGAGGATCGGCTCTGCAAACCTGAGCACATATTGGGTCACCCCCTCCGGTGTGTCGAAATCCCGGTCGGACTGTCGCCGCCAGCTGCGCTGGATTTCCTGGGCCAGCAAACGTCGATTGTTCCGCTCGGCGTGTTGCTCCAGCTCGCTGAGCGGGCGCCCGGTTTCAGGATGGGCAGTGGGTGATTCACTGACCCAGACGCGCAGGTCCTGATGCAGTCGGGCCAACTCCCTCCTCAAACGTGAAAGTTCTACGCGAGCGCCATCGGGATGAAGTTGCAGTCCCTGAACAATGGACTGCATTTCTTCCGGAGGCAGGTTGGGGTAAACCTCGCGAACCCGGTCGTTGAGCGTCGGTGTCTCGCGGTTGATTCGACTGTAGCCCTCGGCACCACCGGGCAGGCGCATGGTGGTCGGGTCATAGAACGGTTTTCGATGGGGATTTTTGGCGAACAGCCTGCCTAAACCCGGTTGCTCCAGCGCGTGTTCGGCGATGCGCTGTTTAAGTGCCCGGGCGTCTGCGATCGAAGGGTTCAGCTTATTGCGTTGCGCATCCGGCAGTGCCCGGAACAGGGCCTGATAAAAATCACCCGGCGTCGAACCATCGTCTTGGTGAACCTGGTAAGTCCCGTCTTCAGCGCGAATCAGTGTTTTTTGAATGGGCGCATCGGCCTGGCCAATGCTGTCGCGCAAAGTCCCTTCGGCCGAGTAGTCCCGCACTTCGATACGCAATTCGGCTGGCAAACCGGGCAGTGAATTCAGGCTTTGCAAGGCCAGTCGGTGGGTGTCGGTGGTGTCCAGCGCTTCGGAATAAAAGCCTTCACTGGCCCGGGTCGCGCGCACGGCTTCCATGGCTTTGAGCGCAGCATCCTTGAGTCGCTGGGGTGTGCGGCCGGAGTGCAGCTGTTTCAGTTCGGTGCCGGACGCGTTGCTCACCAGTTCCTCGGCGATATCGGTGGGTAATCCCTTTACGTCATCGAGCAGCCGCTGGACGTGCAGGTCATCGGTTTTTTCCAGTGCGCGATAGCGCAGATCGAACAGCGATTTGCGGTAATCCCGGGCGAGTTCGGCGGTCCGTCGTCTGAAGGCTGATGTTTGGGCTTGCGGTGTCGGCATCGGCGTGTCGACAGGCCAGGCGTCGTAGCCGCTCAGCAGTTGATGTTGCAGGGCTGCATCGGCCTTTCGGTAGTGCTCGGGTTGCTCACTGCCGATCTGCTCGATAAAGGTGTCGATGTCCCGGTTGATCTTGAAGCGCTTGATCGTGTCGGTCAGCAGCGAAGGCGGGCGGTAATGTTCGGCATGCATTTCGCGCACGGCGTTGTCGTGGAATCCGCTGACCCGCAGGATCTGCTCGCGTTCGGCGTTGCTGAACGACTCGACACCCTGACCGAGACGACGCATGACCGTTTCCCGATCCCACTCCAGCGGTTGCTCCAGCTCGGTGTGCCAGGCGCCGTGGTTGTTGTGCAGTAAAGAAGGCTGATAAGCATCGGCGCGGGTCGGGTGCTCGATCTGAAACGTGCCGGATGTGCCGTCGGGTTTCACGGCATACAGTTTTCCTTCCAGCGGCAGCAGCGTCTTGCCCCCGTGGCGATACAGGCCAAGCTGATCGGGGTTTGCGCCTTCGGGCAGGCTCTGTGCGTGTTCGTAAGGGGTCAGATCCTGCTTCCAGTAGCGGACTTTTCCTTTCTGTGTTGCGACGGGTTTGAATGGGTCGACCAGCGCGACTGCTTCGCGCGAAAGCAAGCGGCTGAAAGCGCCGGCTGCAATCACACCGCCCACCGCGAATGTGCCCACCTCAACCACAGTTTCAGCGAGTGCGATCAGATGCCCGACGGCCTCTTTTTTCAGTCCTTCGGCCAACTCCACGATGCCTTCGAAGGTTTCGTCGAGTAACTGGTAAGCCATGTAACCCAGCATCACTTCGCCGAGAAGCGGGACGAACGGCAATGCCACGAACGTCGCGATTTCAAGGAGTATCGATCCCACTTTGCTGAAGGCGTCCCACGATGCCCATCGTGCGTTTCTGTCGGCAGTGGCGGTGGAAACGGCCAGCGTGCTGGCATCGTTGAGGATCTTGTTCAGTTGTCGCTGATAGAGATGATTCCACAGGTCTGCGCTGAGCGGCGTCATTGAAAACCGCAGGTTGGGCCTGTCGATGGGCGTTTCGCGCCAGCTCGGCAGCGGGTCGCCACGCGTGTGCTGATGCCAGGTCACGCGCTGGAGGCGACGGTTGAGATCCGCGAAAAAATGCCCTCTTTCCTTATGCTCGACAAAGCGGCTGAAGAACGTCTGGTAGGCGGGGGCGCGCAGCTTGCGGGTCAGTTCGGTCATGAACGCCAGAGTGTTTGGATATTCCTTGAGTGGATGCTCGGGATCGTCGGGAATGTAGGCAATGATCCGTGTTCCCTTGCGGGCGCGCTCCAGGCTCGCTGCGAAAATGACAATCCCGGTCAGGGAGGAGGACATGATGGTCAAGTCATGGCCGTACAGCGGTTGGCCATTGAGGCGCGCCCCCGAACGTCCTTCCACAAGACGCAAGATCGAGTGATAGGCATCCTCTGGAATATCCTTGCGGATATGGGCCATTAGCAGCGCCGCTTTGAGTGCCGTTTTGTGCGAGCTGATCACCTTCGCTTTCAACACTGCGCCGGCCACCGGGTTGGTCAGCCCCAGGTTGTCTTTGAGGTACGTGTTGTACCGGGCGCCGATGTCCAGTTCCCGGCACAGCCGCACAAAGGCTGCGACGGTCAGTTTCTGTTTGACCGCGGGCAGCGTATCGAACTGCCCTGCGGGCGATGGTTCGGTAATGAATGTCGAGGCGGGCTCGTAAGCCTCAGCCGCCATTTCTGATTCCTGAAAGTTATGCAGGACGGCGTCGAGCAGCGACACGGTCCAGGTGCGTGCGGCGCCCGTCTTGATTCCGAACCAGGGCACGGTTTGCGGGATGTACAGGCGCAGGAAAGTGGTGTTGATGTCCAGTTCCAGATCAAATCGGGTTTTCAAGGCTTCGCTTAGAAGAGGTTCGGCGAAGGCGCGTGCGCTTTGCAGTTTCGACAGCGTTGAGTCCAGGCGATTTCGCTGGGTCCAGTGTTCCTGGCCGAGCTTTTTCAGCGACTGGTGTTGGAGGGATGTCGCTGTGGCGTGCCAGTACGGCGTGGCAAGCGAGGCGGTTTTTAGGGCGTCGCGTGTGGTGGCCGATGCTTCCAATACCCAGGTCGGCAGATTGTTGAACAGGTGATGGTAGTGATCGTCCGGCTGCGTGGCGGATTCATTGCCGGTGGCATTAGAGGGGCGATCGTTTTCGTGTCGACTCATGCGCTATTCCCTTAGCGTTTGGATGAGTCACCAGCAAAACAGACGATGACCGGTCTGGTGCGGTACATATTTACCGCACCACTCGACAAGCCTGCCTATAACCTGTGCCGGCAGTTTAAACTGCGCCTTTGCGACCCTATATGTCGCATTGCCGTAAACCCGGGAAAAACCGGGGTTTGCGCTATAAGAAGTTGTCGCTTGGCGGCAAGGCCGGGCTGAAAACTGTCCTTACAATCCCCCCATCGCTCGCCAGTTTCCGGCGAGTGTTCCTCTTCAGGAGACTCCGATGTCCGTTGAGCACGCTGCGGTAGAACGCGCCGATTTCGACCAGGTAATGGTTCCCAACTACGCGCCTGCCGCATTCATTCCTGTGCGTGGCGCCGGTTCCCATGTCTGGGACCAGTCTGGCCGCGAGCTGATCGACTTCGCCGGCGGGATTGCCGTTAACGTATTGGGCCATGCGCACCCGGCGCTGGTCGGTGCCTTGACCGAGCAGGCGAACAAGCTGTGGCACGTGTCCAACGTGTTCACCAATGAGCCGGCCTTGCGCCTGGCGCATAAGCTGATCAACGCCACCTTTGCCGAGCGTGCTTTCTTCTGCAACTCCGGCGCCGAAGCCAACGAGGCCGCTTTCAAGCTGGCCCGTCGCGTCGGTTTTGATCGGTTCGGCAGCGAGAAGTACGAAATCATCGCCGCGCTCAACAGCTTCCACGGCCGTACTCTGTTCACCGTGAACGTCGGTGGCCAGTCGAAGTATTCCGATGGCTTCGGTCCGAAGATCACCGGTATCACCCACGTGCCGTACAACGATCTGGCTGCGCTGAAAGCCGCCATTTCCGACAAGACCTGCGCTGTGGTGCTGGAGCCGATCCAGGGCGAAAGCGGTGTGATCCCGGCTGAACTTGAGTACCTGCAAGGCGCCCGTGATCTGTGCACTGCGCACAACGCGCTGCTGATCTTCGACGAAGTACAGACTGGCATGGGTCGTACCGGCCATCTGTTCGCCTATCAGCATTACGGCGTGGTCCCGGACATCCTGACCAGCGCCAAGAGCCTGGGCGGCGGTTTCCCGATCGCGGCGATGCTGACCACCGAAGACCTGGCCAAACACCTGGTCGTCGGCACTCACGGCACTACTTACGGCGGCAACCCGCTGGCGTGTGCGGTCGCGGAAGCCGTGATCGACGTGGTCAACACCCCTGAAGTGCTGGCTGGCGTCAAGGCCAAGCATGACAAGTTCAAGGCGCGCCTTGAGCAGATCGGCGAGAAGTACGGCATTTTCACCAAGGTCCGCGGTATGGGTCTGTTGATTGGTTGCGTGCTGAGCGATGCCTGGAAAGGCAAGGCCAAAGACATCTTCAACGCCGCCGAACGTGAAGGCCTGATGATTCTGCAAGCCGGCCCGGACGTGGTGCGTTTCGCGCCAAGCCTGGTGGTTGAAGACTCGGACATCGACGAGGGCCTGGATCGCTTCGAACGCGCCGTGGCCAAGCTGACGCAAGCCTGATAGACCCTTCGACGCCTGGCATTTCAGGCGTCGAACCAATTTTTGTTTCGTGCTGGATCAAAAGTGTGGGAGCTAGCCTGCTAGCGATGAGGGCCTGATAGCCAACATCATTGTTGCCTGACAGGACGATATCGCTAGCAGGCTAGCTCCCACAGTTGACTCTGAGTTGTTTCAGGGGTGGCCCGGGATTTTTTCTTCTGTAAGTTCTGAGATTAAGGAGTGACACCATGCTGGTGATGCGCCCCGCGCAAATGGCTGATCTGGGCGAGGTACAGCGTCTGGCTGCGGACAGCCCGATTGGTGTCACTTCCTTGCCGGATGACGTTGAACGCCTGAGCGACAAGATCGCCGCAAGCGAAGCCTCGTTTTCCGCTGAAGTCAGCTTCAACGGTGAAGAAAGCTATTTCTTCGTCCTCGAAGACTCGACCACCGGCAAATTGGTCGGTTGCTCTGCAATCGTCGCCTCCGCCGGTTATTCCGAGCCGTTCTACAGCTTCCGTAATGAAACCTTCGTGCACGCCTCCCGCGAGCTGAAGATTCATAACAAGATTCACGTGCTCTCGCAGTGCCATGACCTGACCGGCAACAGCTTGCTGACCAGTTTCTACGTGCAGCGCGAGCTGGTGGGTTCGCCGTGGGCCGAGCTCAATTCTCGTGGTCGTCTGCTGTTCGTCGCCAGCCACCCGGAGCGCTTTGCCGATTCCGTGGTGACCGAGATCGTCGGTTACAGCGACGAAAATGGCGATTCGCCGTTCTGGGACGCGATCGGTCGCAACTTCTTCGACCTCAACTACGCCGAGGCCGAGCGGCTGTGCGGCCTGAAGAGCCGGACCTTCCTCGCCGAACTGATGCCGCATTACCCGATCTACGTGCCTTTGCTGCCGGACACCGCTCAAGAAGCAATGGGCCAGGTGCACCCACGCGCACAGATCACCTTCGACATCCTGATGCGCGAAGGCTTCGAGACCGATCACTACATCGACATTTTCGACGGCGGCCCGACGTTGCATGCCCGCGTTTCCGGGATTCGTTCGATTGCCCAGAGCCGTGTGGTGCCGGTGAAAATTGGCGAGGCGGTCAAAGGCGTCGGACGTCAGTACCTGGTGGCCAACGCCCAGTTGCAGGATTACCGCGCGGTATTGCTCGAGCTCGATTACGCGCCGGGCAAACCCGTGACCCTGGATCTGGAAGCGGCCGAAGCCCTGGGCGTCGGTGAAGGTGCGAGCGTGCGACTGGTGGCGGTTTAACGACTGCTTGAGTGTTTAGAAAGCAGCGAAGTTTCGCGGGTGGCGCAAGCGGCCCGTTTGAGGAGATAGCATGATCGTTCGTCCTGTACGCAGCAGCGATTTACCCGCTCTGATCGACCTGGCCCGCAGCACCGGCACCGGCCTGACCACCTTGCCGGCCAACGAAGAACGTCTGGCCCATCGGGTCGGCTGGGCCGAGAAGACCTTTCGCGGTGAAGCCGGGCGGGGCGATGCAGATTACCTGTTCGTGCTCGAAGACGATGACGGCCGTGTGGTGGGTATTTCCGCCATCGCCGGCGCTGTCGGCCTGCGTGAGCCTTGGTACAACTTCCGGGTCGGCCTGACGGTCAGCGCCTCGCAAGAGCTGAACATCTACCGCGAGATCCCGACGCTGTTCCTGGCCAACGACCTGACCGGCAACTCTGAATTGTGTTCGCTGTTCCTCCACGCCGATTACCGCACGGGCCTCAACGGCCGCATGCTGGCCAAGGCGCGGATGCTGTTCATCGCCGAGTTCTCGCAACTGTTTGGCAACAAGATCATTGCCGAGATGCGCGGCGTGTCCGACGAAGCCGGGCGCTCGCCATTCTGGGAAAGCCTGGGCCGTCACTTCTTCAAGATGGAATTCAGCCAGGCCGATTACCTGACCGGCGTGGGCAACAAGGCGTTCATCGCCGAATTGATGCCGAAATTCCCGCTGTACACCTGCTTCCTGTCGCCAGACGCGCGCAACGTCATCGGTCAGGTTCACCCGGACACCGAGCCGGCGCTGGCCATGCTCAAGAGCGAGGGTTTCAGCTACCAAGGCTACGTCGACATCTTCGACGCCGGCCCTGCGGTCGAGTGCGAAACCGGCAAGATCCGCGCCGTGCGCGACAGCCAGGCACTGGTGTTGGCCATCGGCACACCGGGTGATGATGCTACCCCGTTCCTGATTCACAACCGCAAGCGCGAAGACTGCCGCATCACTGCCGCGCCAGCACGCTTCGCCGCCGGTACGTTGGTCGTCGATCCGCTGACCGCCAAACGTCTTCAACTCAACGCCGGCGATCAAGTGCGCGCCGTTCCGTTGTCTGCTGCCAGGGAGTCGAAATAATGAATTCGCTATACATCGCAGGTGAATGGCTGGCCGGTCAGGGCGAAGCCTTCCAGTCGCTGAACCCGGTGACCCAGCAAGTGCTGTGGACCGGCGAAGGCGCGACCGCCGCTCAGGTTGAGTCGGCCGTGCAGGCTGCTCGTCAGGCGTTTCCGGGCTGGGCCCGTCGTACCCTCGACGAGCGCATTACCGTGCTTGAAGCCTTTGCCGCCGCGCTGAAAAACCACGCTGACGAACTGGCCCGCACCATTGGTGAGGAAACCGGTAAACCGTTGTGGGAGTCGGCGACCGAAGTGACCAGCATGGTCAACAAGATTGCGATCTCGGTGCAGAGCTACCGCGAGCGTACCGGCGAGAAGAGCGGGCCGCTGGGCGACGCCACTGCCGTGCTGCGCCACAAGCCACACGGCGTGGTGGCGGTGTTCGGGCCTTACAACTTCCCGGGTCATTTGCCGAACGGTCACATCGTGCCGGCACTGCTGGCCGGTAACAGCGTGCTGTTCAAGCCCAGCGAACTGACGCCGAAAGTCGCCGAACTGACGGTTAAATGCTGGATCGAAGCCGGTCTGCCGGCGGGCGTGTTGAACCTGCTGCAAGGCGCTCGCGAAACCGGTATCGCCCTGGCCGCGAACCCGGGCATCGACGGTCTGTTCTTCACCGGTTCGAGCCGCACCGGCAATCACCTGCACCAGCAATTCGCCGGTCGTCCGGACAAGATCCTCGCGTTGGAGATGGGCGGTAACAACCCGCTGGTGGTGGATCAGGTCGCAGACCTCGATGCTGCCGTTTACACCATCATCCAGTCGGCATTCATTTCCGCCGGCCAGCGTTGCACCTGTGCCCGTCGCTTGCTGGTGCCACAGGGCGCCTGGGGCGACACGTTGCTGGCGCGTCTGGTGGCGGTCAGCTCGACGATTGAAGTCGGTGCGTTTGATCAGCAACCGGCACCGTTCATGGGCTCGGTGATTTCCCTCGGTGCTGCGAAAGCGTTGATGGATGCGCAAGAACACCTGCTGGCCAATGGCGCCGTGGCGCTGCTGGAAATGACTCAGCCTCAGGCGCAAGCCGCGTTGCTGACACCGGGCATCCTGGACGTGACGGCTGTCGCCGATCGTCCTGACGAGGAGCTGTTCGGCCCGCTGCTGCAAGTGATCCGCTACGCTGATTTTGAAGCGGCGATTGCTGAAGCCAACGACACGGACTATGGCCTCGCGGCTGGCTTGCTGTCGGATTCCGAAGCGCGTTATCAGCAGTTCTGGCTGGAAAGCCGTGCCGGTATCGTCAACTGGAACAAACAGCTGACCGGCGCCGCGAGCAGCGCGCCATTCGGCGGCGTCGGCGCCTCGGGCAACCACCGCGCCAGCGCCTACTACGCCGCAGATTACTGCGCGTACCCGGTGGCGTCGCTGGAAACGCCGAGCCTGGTGTTGCCTGCCTCGCTGACGCCTGGCGTGAAAATGGCGTAACGCCCATCGCCAGCAGGCTGGCTCCCACAGTGATTGGGTCGGACACAAAGTGTGTGAACACCTCCGAACCTGTGGGAGCCGGGCTTGCCCGCGATAGCTGCGACTCGGTCGCACTGAACAGTCAGTTACTGATGCCTATAACAAACAGATTCTCGTGGAGCCTCGCTGATGAAATCCTATGAAGTCAATTTTGACGGTCTAGTGGGGCCGACCCATAACTACGGCGGTTTGTCCTACGGCAACGTCGCGTCCCAGAGCAACAGCCAGCAGTCTTCGAACCCGAAGGAAGCCGCGCTGCAAGGCCTGGCGAAAATGAAAGCGCTGATGGAAATGGGCTTTCAGCAAGGCGTTCTGGCACCCCAGGAACGTCCAGACGTAGCCGCCCTGCGCCGCTTGGGTTTCAGCGGCACCGACGCGCAAGTGATCGAGAAAGCCGCCAAAGACGCGATGCCATTGCTGGTCGCCAGTTGCTCGGCGTCGAGCATGTGGGTGGCCAACGCCGCCACGGTCAGCCCGAGTGCTGACACCGCCGACGGTCGCGTGCATTTCACCGCCGCCAACCTCAACTGCAAATACCACCGCAGCATCGAACACCCGACTACCAGCCGCGTGCTGGGGGCGATGTTCGCTGACCAGAAGCACTTTGCTCACCACGCCGCCTTGCCGGCGGTGGCGCAGTTCGGCGACGAAGGCGCGGCCAACCACACCCGTTTCTGCCGTGAATACGGCGAAGCCGGCGTCGAGTTCTTCGTGTTCGGTCGCAGCGCATTCGACACCCGCTACCCGGCACCCCAGAAGTACCCGGCGCGCCAGACGCTTGAGGCCTCGCAAGCCGTTGCCCGCCTGCACGGCTTGAGCGATGACGGCGTGGTCTACGCCCAGCAGAACCCATCGGTGATCGATCAGGGCGTGTTCCACAACGACGTGATTGCGGTGGGTAACGGCGAGGTGCTGTTCTATCACGAGGACGCGTTCCTCGACACCGAGCAGATGCTCGCTGAACTGCAGGGCAAACTCGCAAAAGTCGGTGGGAAATTCCAGTCAATCTGCGTCCCGCGTTCAGCCGTTACTGTCGAAGACGCCGTTCGTTCCTACCTGTTCAATAGCCAACTGCTGACCCGTCCTGACGGTTCGATGCTATTGATCGTGCCGGAAGAGTGCCGTGGCAATGAACGCGTCTGGCAGTATCTGCAAGGCCTGACCAGCTCCGGCGGCCTGATCCGCGAAGTGAAGGTTTTCGACCTGAAACAAAGCATGCAGAACGGCGGTGGCCCGGCTTGCCTGCGGTTGCGTGTCGCACTGAATGAAACCGAACTGGCAGCGGTCAACCCAGGGGTTATCATGACGGCACCGTTGTACGGCACGCTGACCGAATGGGTCGACAAGCACTACCGCGACCGCATGGCCGAAACCGACCTGGCGGACCCGCAATTGCTGCTTGAGTGCCGGACGGCACTGGATGAACTGACGCAAATCCTTAAACTGGGCGCGGTTTATCCTTTCCAGATCAATTGAACGTCGAGAGCGTAAAAAACATGAGCGATACCCTGCAGCTGATCCTTGAAGACACCGACGGCACGCAACTGGAAACTTCTTGCACCCGCGTCGCGGTCCTGTGGCAAGGCAAAGAGCTGTGGATCCAGCAGGACGGCCGCGGCCAGCTGCTGATCGGCGTGGACGTCGAAGAAGGTGATGCTGAATACGCAAACCTGCTCCTGCGCCCATTGGCGACTAATCTGGTAAGTCTGCAACTGGAAATGGAACCGGCTGAAGTCGGCGACGAAGACCACGTGCACGGCCCGGATTGCGCACACGACCACTAAGGAAACCGCTCTATGCTCGCCCTCGGCAAACTGCTTGAACTGACCCTCGCCGGCCGCGAACCGGCGGAGAAGACTCAACTGACTGTCGAAGGCGTGCGCATGCGCTGGTTGAGCGAAGGCGCGCTGGAAGTCCGGCCGCCTGAAGCGCGTGACAATGGCCTGGACCTGCTGCTGTCGGCAGGCATCCATGGCAACGAAACAGCGCCGATCGAGCTGCTCGATCGCCTGTTGCATGACATTGCCCGCGGTGACTTGAAGCCGCGCGCACGTATTCTGTTCCTGTTCGGCAACCCGGAAGCGATTCGCAAAGGCGAGCGCTTCGTCGAGCAGGACGTCAATCGGCTGTTCAACGGCCGTCACGAACAAACCAGCGGCTCCGAAGCACTGCGCGCCTGTGAACTGGAGCGGCTGGCGGCGAGTTTTTTCAGTCTGCCGGACCGTAGCCGTCTGCATTACGACCTGCACACCGCGATTCGTGGCTCGAAAATCGAGCAGTTCGCGTTGTATCCCTGGAAAGAAGGGCGCCAGCATTCACGTCTCGAGCTGGCCCGCTTGCGTGCTGCCGGCATGGAAGCGGTGCTGTTGCAGAACAAACCGTCGATCGTGTTCAGCTCCTACACCTACGACAAACTTGGGGCCGAGTCTTTTACCCTTGAACTGGGCAAGGCGCGGCCGTTTGGGCAGAACGACGGCGTGAACGTCTCGCTGCTTGAGACCCGCCTCCAGCAGATCATCGAAGGCACCGAGCCTGCGGTAACCGACGAAGGCCTGGACGGTTTGCAGTTGTTCAGCGTGGCGCGGGAAATCATCAAGCATAGCGATAGCTTCCGCCTGAACCTGCCGGCGGACATCGAGAACTTTTCGGAATTGGACGTGGGTTACGTGCTGGCCGAAGACATCGCCCAGACCCGCTGGATCATCGAAGAGAAGGGCGCCCGGATCATTTTCCCGAACCCCAAGGTCAAGAACGGCCTGCGTGCCGGCATCCTGATCGTGCCGACTACCGACGAAAACCTCGCCTGAATATGAAGCCCCTGTAGGAGCCAGCAAGCCAGCTCCTACAGGGTTTGCGTTTAGACGGCTACCGCGCGAGGCTCGCTGCGACGCAACGCACGCATCTTGTGCAGCGTATCCGCACAGGTCTTCGCCGCTTCCTGGCCTTTATGCACGAAATGCTCGAAGAAGAACTTCTGATGCTCTTCGCCGGCATGGAAATGGTGCGGGGTCAAAACCACTGAGAACACCGGTACTTCAGTCTCCAGCTGAACCTGCATCAGGCCGCTGATCACCGACTGGGCGACGAATTCGTGGCGGTAGATGCCGCCGTCGACCACCAGGCCCGCCGCGACGATGCCGGCATAACGGCCGGACTTGGCCAGCAGCTTGGCGTGCAGTGGAATTTCAAAGGCGCCGCCGACTTCGAAGAAATCGATCTCCGATTCCTGATAACCCTGGGCAATCATTTCGGCAACGAAGCCCTTACGGCTCTGGTCGACGATTTCCTTGTGCCAGCAGGCCTGGATGAACGCAACGCGCTCGCCCTGATGGTTTTTGCTTTTGCTATCGATTGCGGTGGGTTGCATGTTCTGACTCCTGTTTATGTAAAAAACAGGGCATATGAATCGAATGGGATTTAAGGGTGCGCAGGCACAAATGCCTGCGGACGGCGCTTTGGTATAGAGCCTAGGCGGCGCCAATCCCGTTCTCTCTTCATCCGGACTATGACCGTCGGCCCCGGGATCACACCGGGTCTGCTGACCTTGCCGCCAGACACCACCGAAGCCATGTCTGTCACCAAGCGCTCGCGGGCTATGCGCATTGCGCGCAATTACCGCCGGTGGGGAGTTGCACCCCGCCCTGAGAACGTTTTGCCACCAGATTGTTTGGCGGCGAAGCGTTTTTAACACATATTTCCGAGCCGTGCATTGCTGCTATCTGATGATTGCTATCGACTTTTTCGCTCACTTGACGGGTCTTTTCATTCGCCTGGGGTTGATTAATCGTTGTCATGACCTCAGTAATTCCTACCTGAAAGGGATTTTCCCCTGCTTACCGAGGCCCGATTCATGAGCGTTATCGATCTACGCAGCGACACCGTCACCCAACCGACCGCCGGGATGCTCGACGCGATGGCCACTGCGGCCACCGGTGACGACGTCTATGGCGAAGATCCGACGGTCAATCGTCTGGAAGCGGAACTGGCAAAACGGTTGGGTTTTGCCGCTGCGTTGTTCGTGCCGACGGGCACCATGAGCAACTTGCTGGGCCTGATGGCTCATTGCGAACGGGGTGACGAGTACATCGTCGGCCAGCAAGCGCACACGTATAAGTACGAAGGTGGCGGCGCGGCGGTACTCGGCTCGATCCAGCCGCAGCCACTGGAAGTGCAGGCCGACGGCTCGCTGGACCTGACGCACGTCGCGGCGGCGATCAAACCCGATGACTTCCATTTCGCCCGCACGCGGTTGCTGGCGCTGGAAAACACCATGCAGGGCAAAGTCCTGCCGCTGGAGTATCTCGCCCGGGCGCGCAGCTTTACCCGTGAACATGGGTTGCAGCTGCACCTGGACGGCGCCCGGCTCTACAACGCGGCCGTCAAGTTGGGTGTTGATGCTCGTGAGATCACACAGCACTTCGATTCGGTCTCGGTCTGCCTGTCCAAAGGCCTGGGCGCGCCGATTGGGTCGGTGTTGTGCGGCTCGGCGGAGTTGATCGGCAAGGCGCGTCGCCTGCGCAAGATGGTCGGTGGTGGCATGCGCCAGGCCGGTCTTTTGGCGGCGGCGGGGCTCTATGCGCTGGATAACAACGTTCAGCGTCTGGCCGACGATCACGCCAACGCGCAATTTCTGGCTGACGGACTGCAAAAGGCCGGTTACGAAGTCGAACCGGTGCAGACCAACATGGTTTACGTGAACATGGGCGACAAGGCCGAGGCGATCAAGGCCTTTGCCGCCGAGCGTGGCATTAAGCTGAGCGCTGCCGGACGCCTGCGAATGGTCACGCACATGGACGTCAGTCGCGCTCAAATCGAGCAAGTTGTGGCGACATTCGTCGACTTTTCTCGCAACTGATCGCCTTGGCGGTCCAATTGACCGTTTCTATCGTATAAACACGCTGTACCCCGCGCGCTGGGCCGATATAATGCGGCCCTTTGCCGTCGCTTCGTCTATTGACGTTTCGTACAGGCCTTTGGCCGCAGCCTCCGTGGAAGAACCTAATGAAAAGCGCAGAAATCCGTGAAGCCTTCCTTCGCTTCTTCGAAGAGCAAGGCCACACCCGTGTAGCCTCCAGCTCTTTGATTCCGGGCAACGACCCAACCCTGCTGTTCACTAACGCGGGGATGAACCAGTTCAAGGACTGCTTCCTGGGCCAGGAAAAGCGCGCGTACACCCGCGCCGTTTCCAGCCAGAAATGCGTGCGCGCCGGCGGCAAGCACAACGACCTGGAAAACGTCGGTTATACCGCCCGTCACCACACCTTCTTCGAAATGCTGGGTAACTTCAGCTTCGGTGATTACTTCAAGCGCGACGCGATCACCTACGCCTGGAACTTCCTGACCTCCGAGCAGTGGCTGAACCTGCCGAAGGAAAAGCTCTGGGTTACCGTCTACGCCAGCGATGACGAGGCCTATGACATCTGGACCAAAGAAATCGGCGTCCCGGCCGAGCGCATGGTCCGCATCGGCGACAACAAGGGCGCGCCATACGCCTCCGATAACTTCTGGACCATGGGCGATACCGGCCCGTGCGGTCCTTGCACCGAGATTTTCTACGATCACGGCGCCGACATCTGGGGCGGCCCTCCGGGCTCTCCGGAAGAAGATGGCGACCGTTACATCGAGATCTGGAACAACGTGTTCATGCAGTTCAACCGCACCGCCGATGGCGTGTTGCACCCGCTGCCAGCGCCGTCGGTCGACACCGGCATGGGCCTGGAGCGGATCAGTGCCGTGCTGCAGCACGTTCACTCGAACTATGAAATCGACCTGTTCCAGAGCCTGCTGAGCGCATCGGCCAAGGCGATCGGCTGCACCAACGACGCTCAGGCCTCCCTGAAAGTCGTGGCTGACCACATTCGTTCGTGCGGTTTCCTGATTGCCGACGGCGTGCTGCCGTCCAACGAAGGCCGTGGTTATGTGCTGCGTCGGATCATCCGTCGAGCCTGCCGTCACGGCAACAAACTGGGTGCCAAGGGCAGCTTCTTCTACCAGATCGTTGCGGCCCTGGTTGCCGAGATGGGCGAAGCCTTCCCTGAGCTGAAATCCCAGCAGGCGCACATCGAACGCGTCCTGAAAGCCGAAGAAGAGCAGTTCGCCAAGACCCTGGAGCAGGGCCTGAAAATCCTCGAGCAGGATCTGGCCGAACTCAAAGGCGACGTGGTGCCGGGCGACGTGGTGTTCAAACTCTACGACACCTACGGCTTCCCGATGGACCTGACCGGCGACATCGCTCGCGAGCGCAGCTTGACCATCGACGAAGCAGGCTTCGAACGCGAAATGGAAGCCCAGCGCGTCCGTGCCCGTTCCGCCAGTTCCTTCGGCATGGACTACAACAGCCTGGTCAAGGTTGATGTGGCCACCGAATTCACCGGTTACAAAGCCACCAGTGGTTCGGCGAAGGTCGTCGCTCTCTATAAAGATGGCCAGTCCGTGGACATCTTGAGTGAAGGACAGGAAGGCGTGGTCGTGCTGAACCAGACCCCGTTCTACGCTGAGTCCGGCGGCCAGATCGGCGACTGCGGCTACCTTCAGGCGGGCAGCAGCCGCTTTGACGTGCGCGACACCACCAAGACCGGCGGCGCGTTCCTGCACCACGGTGTGCTGGCATCGGGCAGCCTGATCGTTGGCGCACCGGTGGAAACCCACGTTGAAGCCGACGTGCGTCACGCCACTTCGCTGAACCACTCGGCCACTCACTTGCTGCATGCGGCGTTGCGCAAAGTGCTGGGCGATCACGTTCAGCAGAAAGGCTCGTTGGTCGACAGTCAGCGCCTGCGCTTTGACTTCAGCCACTTCGAAGCCATCAAGCCTGAGCAACTGAAGGCTCTGGAAGACATCGTCAACGCCGAGATTCGCAAGAACTCCGCCGTTGAAACCGAAGAAACCGACATCGAGACCGCCAAGAAAAAAGGCGCCATGGCGCTGTTTGGCGAGAAGTACGGCGACAACGTGCGCGTGCTGAGCATGGGCGGTGATTTTTCCGTCGAGCTGTGCGGTGGCATCCACGCCAACCGTACCGGCGACATCGGCCTGCTGAAAATCATCAGCGAAGGCGGTGTTGCTTCGGGCGTGCGTCGTATCGAGGCAGTCACCGGTGCTGCGGCACTGGCTTACTTGAACGCTGCAGAAGAACAACTCAAGGAAGCGGCCAGCCTGGTCAAGGGCAGCCGCGACAACCTGATCGACAAGCTGTCGGCTGTGCTGGAGCGCAACCGTCTGCTGGAGAAGCAACTCGAGCAGTTGCAGGCCAAGGCGGCCAGCGCGGCGGGCGACGATCTGTCGGCTTCTGCCCTGGACGTAAAAGGCGTGAAAGTGCTGGCCGTGCGTCTGGACGGTCAGGACGCCAAGGCGCTGCTGGCGCTGGTCGATCAGCTGAAAAACAAACTCGGCCGCGCAGTGATCCTGCTCGGCAGTGTCCATGAGGAAAAGGTCGTTCTGGTTGCAGGCGTAACCAAAGACCTGACTGGCCAACTCAAAGCCGGTGATTTGATGAAGCAAGCCGCTGCGGCAGTGGGCGGGAAGGGCGGTGGTCGTCCAGACATGGCGCAAGGCGGTGGTACTGACGCTGGCGCACTGGACGCGGCACTGGCCCTGACTGTTCCATTTGTAGAGCAGGGTTTATAAGGCAGGGTGTCCGGCCTGCAGTCTAGTGGCGGGCCGGAACGCTGTTTGAGTGATTATTTGGGCGCCCTTCATGGGCAGAGGCGGCTTTGAAATGGCTTTGATCGTACAGAAATTTGGAGGCACCTCGGTCGGCACTGTCGAGAGAATCGAGCAGGTCGCCGACAAGGTTAAGAAATTCCGCGATGCCGGCGATGACCTGGTGGTTGTCCTGTCGGCCATGAGCGGCGAAACCAACCGTCTGATCGATCTGGCCAAGCAAATCAGTGGCGACGGCCAACCGGTTCCGCGTGAGCTGGATGTGATCGTTTCCACGGGCGAGCAGGTGACGATTGCACTGTTGGCCATGGCGCTGATCAAGCGCGGCGTGCCTGCGGTGTCGTACACCGGCAACCAGGTGCGGATTCTGACGGACAGCGCGCACAATAAAGCGCGTATCTTGCAGATTGATGACCAGAAGATTCGCGGTGATCTGAAGGCAGGTCGTGTGGTGGTTGTCGCCGGTTTCCAGGGCGTCGACGAGCATGGCAACATCACCACCCTCGGTCGTGGCGGTTCCGACACCACCGGCGTGGCGCTGGCGGCAGCCTTGAAGGCTGACGAATGCCAGATCTACACCGATGTCGATGGCGTCTACACCACCGACCCGCGTGTGGTGTCCGTGGCCCAGCGCCTGGACAAGATTACCTTCGAAGAGATGCTGGAAATGGCCAGCCTCGGTTCCAAGGTGTTGCAGATCCGTGCGGTGGAATTCGCCGGCAAGTACAACGTTCCGCTGCGCGTACTGCACAGCTTCAAGGAGGGTCCGGGCACCCTCATTACTATTGATGAAGAGGAAACCATGGAACAGCCGATCATTTCCGGCATCGCTTTCAACCGCGATGAAGCCAAGCTGACCATCCGTGGCGTGCCAGACACCCCGGGCGTTGCATTCAAGATTCTCGGCCCGATCAGTGCCGCGAATATCGAAGTCGACATGATCGTGCAGAACGTTGCGCACGATAACACCACCGACTTTACCTTCACCGTGCACCGCAATGACTTCCAGGCCGCACAAACCGTGCTGGAAAACACCGCTCGCGAGATCGGTGCCCGAGAAGTGGTGGGTGACATCAAGATCGCCAAGGTCTCGATCGTCGGCGTCGGCATGCGTTCTCACGCAGGCGTGGCCAGCCGCATGTTCGAATCCCTGGCGAAAGAAAGCATCAACATCCAGATGATCTCGACGTCGGAAATCAAAGTCTCCGTTGTGATCGAAGAGAAGTACCTGGAATTGGCTGTGCGCGCTCTGCACACGGCTTTCGAACTGGACGCACCGGCCCGAACGGGCGAGTGATGCGTTTGCCAAAGGGCGCGGTCTGACCGCGCCCTTTGTCTTTTTTGAATAGCGCGACCCAAGAACTGTTCTTTTGCTCGCGCTGGTCAATACTCAGGCATGTAGGGCTGCGATCGTTTCCGGTTGTAGGTCGAGTGCCTTTTTTTTGCAGACTGTTGTCCCTGAAATGAAATGCGTGAGGAGAAAGGTATGCTGATTCTGACTCGTCGGTGCGCAGAAAGCCTGATTATTGGTGATGGCGAAATCACCGTGACCGTGCTCGGCGTCAAAGGAAATCAAGTGCGTATTGGCGTTAACGCACCCAAAGAGGTTGCGGTTCACCGTGAGGAAATCTACTTGCGGATCAAGAAAGAGAAGGACGACGAACCAAGCCATTAATTTTTATCGTTTTTTATGTTTGCAAACGGGGAAGAAGCTGGTTAATATACGCCCCGTGTTGCGGAGAGCTGGCCGAGTGGCCGAAGGCGCTCCCCTGCTAAGGGAGTACACCTCAAAAGGGTGTCGGGGGTTCGAATCCCCCGTTCTCCGCCATTATTTGCGTAGTACGTTGTAATCTGGCTTTTTCGGTAAGTGTTTGAAATTACTAGAAAAAGTGCTTTACATAGAGATTAGACGGCCTATAATGCGCGGCAACAAATGCACTCGTAGCTCAGCTGGATAGAGTACTCGGCTACGAACCGAGCGGTCACAGGTTCGAATCCTGTCGAGTGCACCATTTAAGAGTTGTTTGCAGCAATGCGAATGACTTGGCTCCAACCAGTTGTGATCTGGTATAAAAACACAAATGCACTCGTAGCTCAGCTGGATAGAGTACTCGGCTACGAACCGAGCGGTCACAGGTTCGAATCCTGTCGAGTGCACCAAACACCAAAAAGCCCGCGTTTAACGCGGGCTTTTTGCCGTCCGGGATTTGGCATTTCCCTTGGTACATCCTTTCTCGTCGAACTCCACGTGTGCGCTGCGACCTCGCTTGATGTCGTAGCGGTAGCTCGTTGCGGAATTCCTGATACTTATCTTGTCCGGCTTGCCCAGGGCGCTCTCGACGTCCTGTTGTGTCATGCCCGCGACTATCCGTTGATTGATGATTGCTTCGCGACGCTCCTTGGCGGTCATCAGGTTTCCGCACTTGTCCTCAGGCTGGCCGACAACGGTTGGCTCCTTCCTTCCGGTTTTCGTCGTGGGTGTCCCCCGAGCGTCAGCCTCCGGCATGAGCGCTATCGCGTTGCCAGGCGTGAAAGTGCGCACATCTTGTAGAGAGAGGCTTTCACCGTCCGCGCAACTCAAAGTCGTGAAGGTGAGGCGACCGTCGGGTGCTTCGCAACGGTGAAGGGTGGTTGCCTGCAACCGGGGTGAAAGGCAGAGCAGGGCAAGCAGTAAAAAATAAAAGGTAATCGATGGCATTAAACGTCCTCCATGACGGTCCATGTCAGGGTAGCCGCTACATTTTTCGACGTGGGTGTGTTTTCTTTTCAGAATGAGTCGTCGCACTTGGAGAGATCAGGACTGCACTCAGCTTTGTCTTGCAACCGCTTGTTTCAGCCATGATTTTTTAACGTTTAAAACCGTCGGGCGGTGTATCATTGCGCCCGTCAGCCCCGCCGGGGCTTGTGGAATACCTCCATGGACTTACCCAGTAGTTACTCAGTATCCCGTTTTTCCAATCATGAATTGACTGATTGATCCTTCCGGCGTGCCCCGCTGCTGGGAGTGGAGTTCGCCTATGTCTGAAGTTGAAGTAAAGAAAACGCAGGAAAGCTTGCAAGACCGCCTCGCTCAAGTCGTTGAGCTGCTGCAGCGCCAGCGGGTGGTCGAAGACCTGACTCATCGCCAGGAAGGTCCGCATCACGACCGGGTCGAGAACCTGGTTCACCGGCAAAACCTCGTCGAGCTGCAACGCAAGCTCGATGATCTGCACTCCGCCGACGTTGCCTACATCCTTGAAGCCTTGCCGCTGGGCGATCGTCTGACGCTCTGGCAATTGGTCAAGGCTGATCGCGACGGCGACATTCTTCTCGAAGTATCCGACTCGGTTCGTGAAACCCTGATCGCCGACATGGACGATCACGAGCTCCTGGCTGCGGCCAGGGACATGGACGCCGACGAACTTGCTGACCTTGCTTCCGAGCTGCCGCGAGACGTCGTCCACGAGTTGATGGAAACCCTCGATGGTCAACAGCGTGAGCGCGTCCGCTCCGCGTTGTCCTATGACGAGGAGCAAGTCGGTGCGCTGATGGACTTCGAGATGGTGACCATCCGTGAGGATGTCAGCCTCGAAGTCGTTTTGCGTTACCTGCGGCGTCTCAAGGAGTTGCCGGGCCACACCGACAAACTGTTTGTGGTCGACTACGATGGCGTGCTCAAGGGCGTGCTGCCGATCAAGCGTTTGCTGGTCAACGATCCGGAAAAACAGGTTTCGGAAGTCATGGCCAGCGACCCGGTGAGTTTTCACCCGGACGAGGACGCCTACGACGCCGCTCAGGCGTTCGAACGTTACGACTTGATCTCGGCGCCTGTGGTCGACAAGAACGGCAAGCTGATTGGCCGTCTGACCATCGATGAAATGGTCGACCTGATCCGTGAAGAGAGCGAAAACGAAGTGCTCAACATGGCAGGTCTGCGCGAAGAAGAAGATATCTTCGCCTCCGTCTGGAAATCCCTGCGTAACCGTTGGGCCTGGCTGGCGGTCAATCTGATCACCGCGTTTATCGCTTCCCGGGTGATCGGCCTGTTCGAAGGCTCCATCGAAAAACTGGTGGCGCTGGCGGCATTGATGCCGATCGTGGCCGGTATCGGTGGCAACTCGGGCAACCAGACCATCACCATGATCGTTCGAGCCATGGCGCTGGACCAGGTGAGCACCGGCAATACCTCGCGATTGATGCGCAAGGAGCTGGCCGTCGGTTTGATCAATGGCCTGGTCTGGGGTGGCGTGATTGGCGTCGTGGCCTATCTGCTTTATGGCAGTTGGTCCCTCGGCGTGGTAATGACCGCCGCCATGACGCTTAACTTGTTGCTGGCGGCGTTGATGGGGGTCTTGATCCCGATGACCCTGGCGCGGCTTGGGCGCGACCCTGCGATGGGGGCGAGTGTGATGATCACCGCCATGACTGACAGCGGCGGGTTTTTCATCTTCCTCGGGCTGGCGACGATTTTCCTGCTCTGACTTGCCTGCTTTAAGAAACCCGCCAAATCGGCGGGTTTTTTATGGCCGAATTTCAGGCAAAAAAAAGCCAGCGATTATGCTGGCTTGGCTTTCGGGTCGAATCAGGAAGCGTCTGCGGCCATTTCGGCGTCATGGGCAATCAGCGAAACAAGAGCATTTTGCTGACGGTGGGAGAGTTGGCGGAAGCGTTGCAGCAATTCACGTTCGTGCAATGACAGCTCCGGGCTGTCCAGGCGCATGCTCAATTCTTCGCCCAGTGCACCTTCCTGAATAAGACTCTGCTCAAGGCGCGCAATGATTTCGGAGTTCATGCTGCGATGATGATTGCGAGCCACCTCGGCAATGCGTTCACGCATTCCGTCTGGCAGACGTACGACGAACTTGTCAGCCGTACGGCTGGAATAAATTGCCTGTTTCAATGGGCGCATATATTTAACCGGTTAGTTCAGGGGAGCGGTTCTCGGGATTGGCCGCAGGATGTCTGATAGGACAAGCTCTCTGGCCAAATGTTCAACCTGAATTGATAGAGGCTCGCATCATGCCTCAAAGCAGCCAGATCATTGGCGTCAATTCTGTGACAAATATTGAGCTGGGTAAAGGCGTTATGCCAGCACCCTTATCAAAAATGTGGACTGGTTAGAAAACTTTGGCCCATGCCCGTATCGCTGACCGCGTCCTTTACCTCGTCAGGTGATGCCCGAAGACGCCTGAAGGTGCATGCTACGCGGATTCGATCCTTGGTCCTTGCCTTATACAGGATAGTGGCAAATGGCCGATTTACTAGTGGCAGATCCGCATTGGGGGGTGATTCAGGATGGATGGCAGGTTGATTTACTTGATGGGGCCTTCCGGATCCGGCAAGGACAGCCTCATCGAAGCGGCTCGGAGACCTTTACGCTCGATAAACGGCGAAGTGGTACGGCGGGTCATTACGCGTTCGGCTGAATCCGTAGGCGAAGACGCCATCGGAATCTCTCGCAAGGCGTTCGCGCAACGCCGCGCCAACGGTGACTTCGCGCTGTCTTGGCATGCCAATGGCCTGGATTACGGCATTCCGGTCCAGATCGACCATTGGCTGAGGGACGGCTGTCTTGTGTTGGTCAACGGCTCTCGCGGCCACCTGGCCGAAGCGCTACAACGCTATCCCACGCTGCTGCCGGTGCTGTTGACGGTCAAGGATGAGGTGTTGCGCGAGCGCCTGATGAGGCGTGGTCGTGAAAGTACTGAGGAAATTGAAGCGAGATTGCGCCGCAACGGGCTGTTTGCGGCGCAGGATTCTCTCGGTGACGCGAAGATCTATCGACTCGACAACTCTGGCGAGCTTGCCGACACTGTCGCCAATCTTCTGAAATTGCTGAACATCAGCGCAAAACCGGATCGAACTTGATTTTGCGCCCGACAATCAGCGCCAGCACGAACAACGCGCCGAATACGCCGCAGGCAATCAGGGGCAGGGTGGCGAGCGCATCCGGAACCCATGACAAATGAAGAACGCCGCTCAGTAAGGCGAGGATCAAACATCCTGCGGCTGATTTGGACATGCTGTGCTCCTGATAGGGTGATTCAAAATACCAAGCGTTCTGAAGACTGAGACACCAGCGGATAAGTGTGCTGGCTCACATCCTGGCCAACAAAGCCGCGCTGATCGTTCATGACCGCCAATTGCGGGGCTTTTTGCAGCTGGAGGTAATGGGGCATCCGTTGCGCAACCTGCACAGCGCCGTTCTCCTCGGGGGCAAAGTGGACACCCAGCAGGACGGTGAGGGCGATCGCATTCGAGAGTAAAAGGACGCTGTTCATGAGGCTGACCTCGGTTGTTCGTAAGAACAGCTAAAGCAGCCCGCGTGCCAAGAGTCTAACGGGTATTAAATCCTTTAAAAACAAAGAATTAACTTATTGCTCAAAGAGGTCGTCGTTGCAAATTGCAATGATGGCATTTTGAGAGGATGCAATTTGCACGGTAAATTAAGCCACGATGACAAAGGGCTGCTGCCTACACTTAAAAAGCCCTACGGACGACATGACAAAAGCAGGCCTGCCCGTTAACATGCACGCCGTCCCTCGCACCGCATTCCTCGCGGGCGATCTGTGTCTCAGTAGCTCAATTGGATAGAGCATCCCCCTCCTAAGGGGAAGGTTGGCAGTTCGAACCTGCCCTGGGACACCATCTGATTTTCAGCATCGCGCTGTGACAAAGCCCCGCCCGAGAAATCCTCGAGCGGGGCTTTTTTGTGCCCGGTCAACCCGACGACCTACATGGCAAGTCCGTCATTGCTGTGCCTTACTCCTCGTACCACTCAGGGAGCGAAGCCATGCGACACAGAGGCGCACATTTCTGGTTATGGACCAACAGCCGGCTGCCTCTCCACACCCATGAAGAAGTGCTCAGCGATGGTGTGCAGGTCGAGGTTCAGGCACGGGTGGGCCATGAGGGCATGACCCAGGTGTTTATCGGTATTTATGCCGACAGTGGCTGGGCAATTTGCGAGGAATTTCACGACAGGACTGTGGGTGAGTATTACTGCGTCGCATTGAAGTGGGGCGCTCGGCGGGCGAGAGAGCTGGTGGCGGACACTCAGGCGTTTGTCGCGCCACACCGGGTGCAGTTCACGTTAACCCCAGTGATCACCGATGAACCGACGCTGGCGCTGCGGCGGATGGAAATGACTGAACGTGAGCGTTTGAAAATCCGCTCCGAAGACGCCTGGTCGGAGTATCTGGCAGCCAAAGCCGCGATGCTTGAGCTGATGCGCGCCACCAAAGTCGACCCCGGTGTGTGGGCGGACCACAAAGAGCGCCTGCGACAGGCGATTGATCGGCGCATCAGTGTGCAACGCGCCTATCTGTGCTGAGTCATTTGCCGATCGACAGGTTCGACGAGCGCCGCAGTTCTTCGATGGTCTCGATCAAGTCATCGTAGGAGACCGGTTTGCCAATGTGCTGGTCGAAGCCTGATTGCCGGGATTTCTGAATATCGCTTTGGGCACCGTAACCCGTCAGCGCAATGGCCGGCACGTCCCTGAGCAGCGGGAGTTGCCGCAAGGCGCTCATTAGCTCGTGACCGTTCATGACCGGCATGCCCAGGTCCGAAATGATGAGGTCGAAGTGCGCGCCTTTTGCGGCGTCCAGAGCGGCCACCGGACGGTCGAAGGCAATCACTTGCGCGTCCTCCATTTCCAGCAGCAACTTCAAGGTTTCCAGTACTTCGGCAGAGTCGTCGACCAGCAGGATGGTCAAACCGCTCAGCCGTCCGGCACCTTCGACCTGCGTAGCGGTTTGAGCGTCATGTTCAGTCTTGGCCATCGGCAAGTAGACACTGAACGTGCACCCTGCGCCCAACCCGGGTGAACTCACTTTAACCGAACCCCGTTGCGCTTCTGTCAGTTGGCGGACCAGCGACAGGCCAATCCCCAGCCCTTCACGGTTGTGCGTGGCATGTTGCTTCTCTGCCTGCCCAAACAGATCGAACACGTGCTCAAGATTCTCGGCGGCGATGCCGGTGCCGTTGTCTATGATGTCCAGTCGCACTCTGTTCCCATCCTGGCTGGCGACCAGCTGCACTTGCCCAGTGGGTGGGGTGAATTTCAGTGCGTTGTTCACCAGATTCCAGATGATCTGTTCCAGGCGTGTCGGATCGGCATGCACCATCAAAGGCTGCGAAGGCACCTGCAACTCGACCGTGGTTTCGTGCCGCTCGTTGAGGACGACGCTGTGGATATCGCGCAGCACGCTGACCAGGTCCACGGCAACCGGTTGCAGTCTGAGCTTGCCAGTACGGACCCGCGCGACATCCAGCAGATCATCGATGATCCGGGCCTGGCTGTTGACCGCATCGCAGATCGTGTTGACGGCCTTGGCGGCGGGCGCCAGCGTCTTGGTCGCCGGCAGGCGCCGCAGCAGTTCGGCGTTGAGCTGGATCAGGTTCAGCGGGTGCTTGAGCTCATGGGACATGACCGCGAAGAACTCGTCCTTGAGGTAGTTGGTGTTGCGGGTCTCGGCCAGCGCCAGGCTTTGCTCCTCGTGCTGGCGTTTATGCCCGGTCAGGTCCCGGGCGATTTTAACGTAGCCCTGCAGGTTGTCGCCGCTGAGCAGGGTCATCTCGCCGCTGCAGAAAAACCGGCTGCCATCCTTGCGCAGGTGCCAGCGTTCGTCATCGCAGCGGCCATGAGTGCGAACCGCCAGCAGTTCGTTTTCAGGCACCCCGGAGGCGCGGTCTGCTTCAGAGAAAATAAAGTCGTAGTAAGCGCCTTCGGCTTCGGACTTGCTGTAACCGAAAATCAGCTCGGCACCTTTGTTCCAGCTGGTGATCACCCCTTGCTCATCAAGGGTGATGATCGCGTAATCGCGGGTGCTTTCAGCCACCAGGCGCATGCGTTCTTCGCCCAGGCGCAGGTCTTCTTCGGCGGCGCGGCGCTTGGTGATGTCGATGAAGGTCAGCACCGTGCCATCGATGTGGTCTTCGCTGGAGCGGTAGGGCAGCAGGCGGGCGATGTACCAGCGGTTGTCGGTGCTGCTGACTTCGCGCTCGATCATGTTCAATGATTCGAAGACCAGCGCTGCATCGCGGGCCAGGTCGTCGTAGTGCAGACGGTGGGTGATGTCGAGCAAGGAGCGCCCGGTATCCACCGGCAACATGCTGAAGATGTCCGTGGCGCGGGGGGTGAACCATTTGATGCGCATGCTGCGGTCGACGAACACTGTGGCGATGTCGGTGGAGGCGATCAGGTTGGTCAGGTAGTCGTTGATCTTGTCGGTTTCTTCAACTTTGGTTTTCAGCTCGTAGTTGACCGTCAGCAACTCTTCGTTGATCGACTGCAGTTCTTCCTTGCTGGTCTCCAGCTCTTCAGTGGCCGAGCGCAGTTCTTCGTTGATCGCCTGCATTTCTTCGTTGGAAGCCTTGAGCTCTTCGCTGGAGACTTCCGATTGTTCGATGGTGTCCTGCAAGTGCAGTTTGGTGCGTTGCAGTTCGCGTTCAAGGTTGGACAGCACTTGGCTTTCGGTTTGCAGCAGGGTGGTGGCCTGTTCGGAAGGATCGACTTCGGCCTCTTCGAAAATCACCAGGACGAACTCGCCGTCCGACGCTTCGTCCTTATAAGGCTGCGCCACCAGGTCGACCTTGTAGCGCCGGTTGTCACGGGAGATCGGTACCGCGCGGGATTTCACCACCAAACCGCTCTGCTGGACCTGAAACAGCGTGGTGCGAATCTCCAGGCGCAACTCGGGAAGGATCAGCGTCAGCAGGTTGCGTGACAACTCACCGCCGACATGGCGCAGGAAACGCCCGGCGCCTTCGCTCATGTGCAGGATGTCGGCGTTGGCATCGACAATCATGCTCGGCGGTGCCGCGCGTTCGAGGGCGCGCTGATGAATGTCGGCAAAGGACAGTTTGCGTTGCACCGCGTTTTGCGGCGTCTCACGGGAAATATTGCTGCGCACGTAACCGCCACGCGGCATGGTCGGAGTGCGTCGGCTACTGGCGGTGCCGGTCTTGGCGCGGAAGATACGGTTGCGCTTGTCCACCGGGGCGAACAGCTCGTGACAAGCGTCCGCGCTCTCGGAAGAACCCAGGAACAGGAAACCACCCGGGCGCAGTGCGAAGTGGAACATCTGCAGGATTTCACGCTGCACTTCGCGATCCAGATAGATCAACAGGTTGCGGCAGACGATCAGGTCGATTTGCGAGAAGGGCGGGTCGGACAACAGGCTGTGTTTGGCAAACAGGACCTTTTCGCGAATCTCCTTGCGAATCCGGTAGTGGTCATCTTCCTTGACGAAGTAATGCCGCAGGCGCGTCGGTGGTACATCGGTCACGATCGCTTGCGGGTACAGACCGGCCCGGCCGATGCTGATGGCGCGCTCGTCGATGTCGGTGGCGAACAGTTGCAGTGAGGCTTTGCTGGCGTCCAGTTGCAGTTGATCGTTGAGCAGCATCGCCAGGCTGTAGGCTTCTTCGCCCGTGGAACAACCGGCGGACCAGACGCGGATTTCTTCCTTCTCGGGCTGCGCCGACACGGCGGCACTGACCAGTTGCGGCAGCACGTCCCGCTCCAGGGCTTCGAACGCCTCGCGGTCACGGAAGAAGTTGGTCACGCCAATCAACATGTCGCCCAGCAGGGCTTTGGTTTCTTCGGGATTGTTTTGCAGGTAGTGGAAATAGGCGCCCAGATCGGGTTGGGTCGTGACCTGCATCCGGCGCTCAATCCGCCGTAACACGGTCGCGCGTTTGTAGTGCTTGAAGTCATGACCGGTGCCGGTGCGCAGCTGGATCAGGATGTCGTGGAGCAGCTGTTCGGCGAGCGCTGCATCACGCTCTGACACGGAGACGAACGTTTGCAGGTCTGGGTCGTTGGCGGTGGGCAGGCTGATTTCCTGGGAGTTTTGCCACAGTTCCAGCAGCTTTTGCGGCATTTCCACCACCGGCAACACCAAATCGACATTGCCGGTTTCAATGGCGGCGCGAGGCATGCCGTCAAACTCGGCATCTTCCGGCGCCTGGGCCATGGTGATGCCACCGTGTTCCTTGATGCGCGACAGCCCGACTGCGCCATCGGAGCCACTGCCTGACAGCACCAAGCAGAAGGCTCGCTCGCGGTGGACTTCGGCCAGGTCGCGAAAGAACAGATCAATCGAGGCGTGTCGGGCCTCACGCGGGTCGTTGCTGCTGACTTCAAGCACTCCGTCGTTCATCGTCAGCCGCTGAGCCGGTGAGATGACATAGACGTGGTTTTTCTCGATCGGCACCGTTTCGGTGACTTGCAGGACCGGCATCCGGGTCGATTCCTGGATGATCTTGTCCGCGATGCTCTGGTGATCGGGCGACAGATGAAGAATGATCACGAACGCCATGCCGTTGTCATGCGGCATGTTCTCGAAAAACAGTTTGATGGCTTGCAGTCCACCCGCCGACGCGCCAATGCCTACCACTGGAAAATCCAGGGTGCTGGGCTTCAGGGCCTTACGCTCAGGAGCTGGGGCCGAGTGCTGGGGGGTGCTGGTCATTTCTTCTGCCTTTGTCGGCGACTGCGGTCTATTGAGAACTGCGGTTATAAAAAGCGCATCAATAAAGCAGGATAATCCCGTTTATGAATAACACCTTCAAATATTTAGAGACACTTGATTAGCCGGAATTCTCAAGGGAACGGCACTCCTGGCCGATAACCCGAACGGTCATGGTCTTCTTCTCAAATTGCCTGGAAATCTTCGATGCTGTCGTATCACCAAAAGAGTTTTCTGATCGTCGATGATTTCTCGGATTTCCGCAGTTCCGTCAGGTCAATGCTGCGTGAACTGGGGGTCAAGGACGTCGACACCGCGGACACCGGGGAGCAGGCGCTACGCATGTGTTCGCAGAAGGCCTACGATTTCATCCTGCAGGACTTCCACCTCGGCGACGGCAAGAAAAACGGCCAGCAAGTCCTCGAAGACTTGATGATCGAGAAGCTGATCAGCCATGAAAGCGTGTTTGTCATGGTCACTGCCGAAACCAGTCAGGCCATGGTGCTCAGCGCGTTGGAACACGAACCCGACGCTTACCTGACCAAGCCGTTCAACCGTTCCGGCCTGGCCCAGCGCCTGGAGCGTCTGGAACAACGCAAGAATTTGCTCAAGCCGATCCTGCAAGCGCTCGATCGTGGCAAGCCGCTCGAAGTGCTCAATGCCTGCATCGAGCTGTGCAAGAAGGACATCCGTTATTCGCCGCTGTGCCTGCGTTACCGCGCGGACGCCTTGCGCGACCTGAATCAGAACGAAGCGCTGGAGCGTCTCTACGACAGCATCATTGCCGATCGCCCCTTGCCGTGGGCGTTTGCCGGGCTGGGCAAGTTGCTGTTCAAGCGCGGCCAGGTCAGCCAGGCCAAAGGCATCTACGAAAAAGCCCTGAAAGTGTTTCCGATGATGCCGGCGCTGTATGACGGCATGGCCGATGTGCTGGTGGTCGAAGGGGATAACAAGGGCGCGCAGAAAGTATTGGAAGAGGCGATTCGCCTGTCGCCGCTGGCCGTGCGTCGGCAAGCGCTGCTGGGCAAACTGGCGATGGCCAACGAAGATTTCGACACGGCCTCCAAGGCGTATCGTCAGGCCGTGTCCCAAGGCGCTCAATCGCGGTTCAAGGATGCCGAAAGCAACCTCGGCCTGGCTCACGCCTTGATCAGCAAAGGCAGCGAGAAAGGCCTGGATACCCGCACCCGACTGGAGATCAACACGACCCTCAGTCTGGTGGCCAAGGAAAATCCTTCTGATCCTGGCTTGCAGATCCGTGCGCGCCTGATGAAAGCCACCAGCCTGTTGCTCAACGACGCCGAAACCGCCGAGAAGCTCACCGAGCAGGCGATGATGCGCCTCGATGGCATGGAGCAGTTCATGAGCGCCGAAGCGGCGTTGTTGGTGGCCAAGCAGCTGCAAATGCTTGGCCAGGCGAGCGCCGGCGCGTCGATGCTTAAAAACTGCGCGGAAATCTACGGCGACGATCCGGTGGTGATGCAAGGGATCGCCAAACTGACCGATGACCCGACGATTCTCAGTCAGAGCAACGCGGCCTCCGAACTCAACCGTCAAGGCGTGCAGGTGTACAAGACCGGCAACCTGGCGGAAGCCCGGGCGGTGTTTCGCAAGGCCCTGCACATGCAACCGAAGAACATCAGCATCGCGCTGAACATGGCGCAGTCGCTGCTGCACGGCACGGACACCAGCGTACCGTCGGCCGAACTAGATGAATGCCGGGCCTGCCTGAAACTGGTCGGCATGATGCCCGACACCGATGCGCGTTACCCGCGCTACCAGAAACTGAAAATCAAGGCGTTCAGCGGATGAGCCAAGACAACTCTGCACTGGATTTTTCGACGGTGATTGCCTCCACCGTGCACGACATGAAGAACTCGTTGGCCATGCTGATGCAGGCCCACAGCCAATGGCTGGCCCGCCTGCCCGATCCCGAGCGGCACAGCCCGGAGCAGGGCGTCATCGAGTACGAATTCGCGCACCTCAACGGCATGCTCGTGCAGTTGCTGGGGCTGTACAAGCTGGGCGTCAATCAGCTGCCATTGCAGCCGGCCTACCATGAGCTGGATGATTTCCTCGAAGCACAACTGGCTTGCCATCAAGAGGTGTTCGCCAGTCGGGGCATCGTCGCGACCTATGAAGTCGACCCGTTGAGCCCCCTGGGTTTCTTCGACCGGGAGCTGGTGGCCTCGGTGCTGGCCAACTGCATCAACAACGCCATTCGTTACGCCCGTCAATCGTTGCTGATCAGCGTCGTCGATGAGGCCGGCGAATTGGTGCTGACCGTCAACGATGATGGCGACGGCTATCCAGCCGAGATGATCGAGCTTCAGGCGGACTATGTGCAGGGCATCAACTACAGCAGTAGCAGCACCGGCCTGGGCCTGTACTTCGCCGGGCGGATTGCCGCGCTGCACCAGCGCAATGGCGTGGGCGGGCGCACCCGAATCAGCAACGGCGGCCCGTTGGGCGGCGGTGTATTCAGCCTCTATCTGCCCTGACGTTTCTTTTTGTGTGCGCTGCTTGATATTCCGAACAGGCGGAGCCTATTTTGTACGGGTCGCCGTTCGCGGCTCGCACAATTACAAAGGATTGCGTCATGACAACCGATGGCCAGCGTTCACTCGCACAGCGATTGACGGGCATTGATGAGATTGAATGTGTCACGCCGGATTTGAACGGCGTGCCCCGTGGCAAGGTAATGACCGCCGAGGGGTTTCTCGAAGGACGGCGTTTGCAGATGGCGCGGGGTGTGCTGCTGCAATGCATCATGGGCGGATATCCGCCGGCACGTTTTTACGGCAGCGATGATGGTGACCTGGCGCTGGTGCCTGACCCGGCGCACATTCACCGCCTGCCCTGGAGCCAGCAACCGCGGGCACTGGCCATTTGCGACGCCGATGAACTGAGCGGCGAAAGCTCGAAGCTGTCGACCCGTGGCCAACTCAAGGCGGTTATCGCCCGTTACGCGGCGCTGGGTCTGGCGCCGGTGGTGGCAACCGAGCTGGAATTCTTCGTGTTCGCGCCCAATCCCGACCCGACGCAACCGTTCCAGCCGCCGCTGGGCCTGGACGGTCGTCGCGAGGAGGGGCATTCGGCGTTCAGTGTCAGTTCCAATAACGGTCTGCGGCCGTTCTTCAGTGAAGTCTATGCCTGCATGGCGGCCCTGGGCTTGCCGCGTGACACCTTCATGCACGAGATGGGCGTCAGCCAGTTCGAGATCAACTTGCTGCACGGTGATCCGTTGCTGCTGGCCGACCAGACATTCCTGTTCAAACACCTGCTCAAAGAAGTCGCGCTCAAGCACGGCCTGACCGTGGTGTGCATGGCCAAGCCGCTGGCGCACACGCCGGGCAGTTCGATGCACATTCACCAGAGCATCGTCGAGATCGGCAGCGGCCGGAACGTGTTCAGCGACGAGGCCGGTCAGCCGACGGCGACCTTCCGTCATTTTATTGGGGGGCAGCAGGCCGGCATGGCCGATTTCACCGCGCTGTTTGCGCCGAACGTGAACTCCTATCAGCGACTGTGCCATCCGTTCGCTTCGCCGAACAATGCCTGCTGGTCCCACGACAACCGTGCCGCCGGATTGCGCATTCCGGCCAGTTCGCCGGCCGCTCGTCGGGTCGAGAACCGCTTGCCGGGGGCCGATGCGAATCCGTATCTGGCGATCGCCGCGAGTCTCGCCGCCGGTTTGTATGGCATTGAAAACGAACTGGAGCCAAGCGCGGCGATCCAGGGTGAGTTCGAGGTGCCGGATAATCTTTCATTGCCGTGTACCTTGCACGCCGCTCTTGAGCGTCTGAAACGTAGCCAATTGGCGAAGGAACTGTTTGGCAAGGAGTTCATCGAAGGCTACGTCGCTTCGAAGACCCTGGAGTTGACCAGCTTCTTTGATGAAATTACGCCCTGGGAGCGCCGTACCCTGGCTGCCCAGGCCTGACGACCTGTCGTCTTCGGGCTATCTTTTCGGATAGCCCGTTCTTACCGCAAGGAGCCGCTCGGAACGCCGATGCGCCAAATCTGGAAACCTTTTCGAGCGCTTTATTTTGCCTCGCTGATGATGTTGATCGGCTCAGGCTTGCTGAGTACGTACCTGGGCCTGCGCCTGGCGGCGGATAACGTCGACAGCTTGTGGGTCGGTGCGTTGATGGCGGCCAACTATTTCGGCCTGGTGCTGGGCGGCAAGATCGGTCACCGACTGATCGCCCGGGTCGGGCACATTCGCGCCTATTCAGCTTGCGCCGGGATTGTCGGCGCGGCGGTGCTCGGTCATGGCCTGATCGACTGGCTGCCGGCGTGGATATTCCTGCGGGTGATCGTTGGCCTCGGCATGATGTGCCAGTACATGGTCATCGAAAGCTGGCTCAATGAGCAGGCCGAAGCGTCCCAGCGTGGCACGGTGTTCAGCGGCTACATGATCGCTTCCTACCTGGGGCTGGTGCTGGGCCAGCTGATTCTGGTCATGCACCCGGCCCTGGGCCTGGAACTGCTGATGCTGGTCGCCTTGTGTTTCGCGCTGTGCCTGGTGCCGGTGGCCCTGACCCGGCGGATTCACCCGGCGCCATTGCATCCGGCGCCGATGGAACCACGGTTCTTCATCAAACGGGTGCCGCAGTCATTGAGCACGGTGCTGGGGGCGGGGCTGATCATTGGCTCCTTCTACGGTCTGGCGCCGTTGTATGCCTCGCAGCAAGGATTGTCCACCGAGCAGGTCGGTCTGTTCATGGGTAGCTGCATTTTTGCCGGGCTGCTGGTGCAGTGGCCATTGGGCTGGCTCTCTGACCGTTATGACCGAGCGTTGTTGATCCGCTGTTTTGCGGTGGTCCTGGCCCTGACCGCGTTGCCGCTGGCGATCATGCAGCAGGTACCGCTGGAGGTTCTGTTTGTCGCCGGGTTCTTCTGCTCGCTGGTGATGTTCTGCCTGTATCCGCTGGCGGTGGCCTTCTCCAACGACCACGTCGAAGGTGATCGTCGCGTGTCCCTGACTGCGATGTTGCTGGTGACTTACGGCGTGGGCGCCAGTATCGGGCCGTTGGTGGCCGGGGTCCTGATGAAGCTGTTTGGCAGCCACATGCTGTATGCCTTCTTCAGCTTCTTCGCGTTGGTGCTGGTGTGGCGGATTCGCCCGAAAGCCGTCACCAACCTGCATCAGGTCGAAGATGCGCCGCTGCATCACGTGGCCATGCCGGACAGCATGTCGAGTTCGCCACTGGTGGCGTGCCTTGACCCACGGGTCGATGAACAGGTGGTGCAGGACCAGATGCAGAACCCGATCAACCCTGATCCGGAGCCCGAACCCGAGCCGGATCCCGAAAACGATCCACCGCCAGAAGACCCGGATGCAGGTCGCGAGCAAAGCTTTACCGAGGCCAGGCCTTAAAGCTGGCGCATAAAAAAACGGGCAGTCGCCGCAAGGGACTGCCCGTTTTTTGTTGAAGCGTTGTATTACATGTCGTCTTTATCGAAGCGGCGCGCTTCACGCTGAAGCTGATAGACGAATCGTTCGACCTGACGCTGCACCAGTCCGCTCATGTTGTGGAAGCGGATGCCGGCGAAGGTGGTGGAGATTCTTTCTTCGAAGTGCAGGTAACGCAGTTCCACCGGCGCGGTCATGCTGCCGAAGGGCAGGTCGGCGACGAAGCGGTCGTAGACCTGACCCAGTTGCAGCCGGGGGGTGATGTCACCTTCAAAGCGCAGCTTGCAGCCCGTGGCAGAGATGTCGAGCAGCTTGCCTCTGATCGGGAACTTGAGCTTTTCACCGCCCAGTTCGACATCGACCAGTTGCGCCAGCTTCAGCGCAGCCCGGAAGGCATTGCGGCGCTGGTGGTAGACCACTTCATCGGGAAGAGTGCCGCGGTAGCAGCGACCGCCACCGGACTCATCGATGGTCAGTGTGCCGTTGCTTTCCCACGCAATGCGCACGCCCTCGTGGAAGCCTTCAACCCGAAATGATTCGCCGGCCAGCAGATAGCGTTCGCCATCGCGAGGCACCATTTCGTCCAGGGCAATGCGGTTGCCGTCACGGTCGACGTCCACCAGATAGCTCTGGAAGCGCTGGCTGCGTTCGTGGAACGTGATGATCAGCGGGTCATGGCTCTCTTGCAGCTGCCGCAGGTTACCGGCGATCTCCATCGGCGTGGATAGCACCTTGGGTGGCTGCGGAGCATCTTCCGCGTTTAAGGCATTGAACACGGTTCATCATTCTCCAGACAAAATATGACTGCGACTTGCTAGCATACTGCCAGCATGTGAGGCGTCTTGATAGAGCGTGCTCATTAACAGGCTCAAGCCTGACTAAGCGGGCGCGGCTTCGCGAGCATGGAGGTTGATCCGCGGGCATCGTAAAGCGCTGGCGGTTCGCCGCCGGTGAGGATTTTCAGCTGGTTGGCCGTGGCGGCCTGCTGGACCAGGATCGACTGGCCATTATTGACGTTGGCCGCCTGGCATTGAGCCAGCAGATCGGTCAATTTCTCGCTCTGTTCCAGCAATTGATCGCCGATGCTCGACTGGCTGGCAAGTTGCTCCAAGCCACTGCGATCGGTCGGCAGATTCAGGCTGGCGAGGATTTCACTGCGCTTGCGGCCATGCTGTTCAAGCAGAATGATCATTGCCTGTTTCTGCGCCAGAATATCTTCGAGCAGCGGCATGTCGCGACCGTGCAAGGCGAGGGACTCGGTTTGCAGTAACTCCAGCAGGTATTGCGCTGGAGCAAAGTCGTCGGTGATCAGTTGCAGTAAATTAGTGTCGTGCATGGCTGGCCTTGGGGTTTAAGCGTCCAAAAGCCTGGCGCAGGCCGTGGCCTAGCGCTGGGCTTCGAAGTTGAGCAGTTTGCTGGCTACACGGTTGCTGTCGACTTTATAGCTGCCATCGGCAATCGCTGCTTTCAACTCGGCCACGCGGGCGTTATCGACGGCAGGCTGATCGCGCAGCTTGTCAGTGACCTTCTGCAACTGTTGAGCCTCATTGCTGAGGTGTACCGATTCCCCGCTTTTGGCGGTACTGGCCTGTTCGGCCGGGGTATTCAGCGGCGCGGATTTGCCGGTTTCGGCGGTTTCCTTCGCGGTGCTGGTACGCGTACTACCGGTAAGTGACGAGGAGCTGTTCAAACGGCTGAAATCGATGACCATGATAAAAAACCTCTGGGTATTTGGACGCTTGCCATGTTTTCGGCTCTCCCTGCGAAAACTTTAGGCCCATTTATCAATGAGCTTGCATGCGTCAGCGCTTGTCCTGCCTGCAGCACAGTTTAGGGAACCGCCGGGCGGCGCGCCATCTTTCACCAGCAGATCGTACTACATGGCCACTTCCACCTGGCCCGGCGCGGTGACTTGCGCCTTGATGACCCGTTGGGAGTTGAGGTTTTTCACACGAATCTGTTCACGCAGGCCGCCGTTGGATAGGGCTTCGCCCGGCATACGCACGCTGAGCGTACCACTGCGGGCGGTAATCACCACTTGATCGCCCTTGCTGATGACTTCCGCCTGTTCGAGATGGACCAGCGTCAGGACCTGATTGGCGACCGTTGGTCGGGTAAGTTTCTGCCCCACGGCTTGTTCCAGGGAAGTGAAATAACCCTGGTTGATCAGGCTGATGTCCCGCTCGCGCAGCATGACGTCGCCTGGCTCGATGACCCCGGCGCGTTTGAGCGGTCGGGTGGTGGTGACAACGTCCCGAAACAGGCGGACTTGAGCGGGCACGAAGACTGTCCAAGGGGATGTGCTGTCGCAGCGGACCTTGACCGTGACCCGCCCGATCGGGGTCGCCGGGCTCTCAAGGGTGGCTGTCAATTCCTTGTCGCACATGGGCATGCGCAGTCGCGGATCGAGCTGGTTGACCTCGATTTCGTAGCGACCTTCCGTTTGACTCGTAGCCAAATAGTCTTCTACGGTGAACTCAAGAAAGCCCTGAGTGACGCCGATAAGCATGTCAGGCAAGGTAACCGCGTCAGCAAGGGCAGGGCTGCCAGCGTTGAACAGGCAAACGGCCGACATCGCGCAAAGCAATTTGCGGAAGGTTGATGTCAGGCGTCGGAAAAATGTCGGTTCTGTGTTCATAAGAGTTAAAAAGCAAGCGCCGTGCCGTTTAGCAATGAACGTGCGTCGCAACACACTTAAGCGTTGGTGTAGGAGTCTGTGCATGGCTGGTGTAATGGATGCAGTAAACCAGCGCACGCAATTGGTTGGGCAGAATCGCCTTGAGCTGTTGTTGTTCCGTCTCGACGGCCAGCAGCTGTATGGGATCAACGTGTTCAAGGTTCGGGAAGTGCTGCAATGCCCCAAACTGACCCTGATGCCCAAGTCCAGTCCTGTCGTGTGCGGTGTGGCAAGTATCCGGGGGGCGACCATTCCGATTCTTGATCTGGCAATGGCGACCGGCTCCGGCGCCCTTAAAGATCAAAGCAACCCGTTCGTGATCATCACGGAGTACAACACCAAGACCCAGGGTTTCCTGGTGCGCTCGGTGGAGCGCATCGTCAACATGAACTGGGAGGAGATTCATCCGCCACCCAAGGGCACGGGACGCGATCATTACCTGACAGCTGTGACTCGGGTCGACAATCAGTTAGTCGAAATCATCGACGTCGAGAAAGTGCTGGCAGAAGTGGCGCCGACACCGGAAGCGATTTCGGTCGGCGTGGTGGATGTCGAAACCCAGCACAAGGCGCTGTCCTTGCGGGTGTTGACGGTCGATGACTCGTCGGTGGCGCGCAAGCAGGTGACTCGTTGTCTGCAAACGGTCGGCGTCGAAGTGGTGGCATTGAACGACGGCAGGCAAGCGCTGGATTACTTGCGCAAGCTGGTCGATGAGGGCAAGAAGCCGGAAGAAGAGTTCCTGATGATGATTTCCGACATCGAGATGCCGGAAATGGACGGGTACACCCTGACGGCCGAGATCCGCAACGACCCGCGCATGCAAAAGCTTCATATCATCCTGCATACTTCGTTGTCGGGTGTATTCAATCAGGCAATGGTCAAGAAGGTCGGCGCGGATGACTTCCTTGCCAAATTCCGTCCTGATGACCTGGCATCCCGGGTAGTCGACCGGATCAAAGCAGCAGATATCAGCTAGGGGCCTTCTGCCCCTGGTGATTAACACGATTTAAGAGGCGGCATCTTTGTCTACGGGTAATTTGGATTTCGAACAGTTCCGGGTATTCCTGGAAAAAGCCTGTGGCATTTTGCTCGGTGAAAACAAGCAGTACCTGGTCTCGAGCCGTCTCAACAAACTGATGGAGCAGCAAGGCATCAAGTCCCTGGGTGAGCTGGTTCAGCGCATCCAGACCCAGCCGCGCAGCGGTTTGCGCGAGATGGTGGTGGATGCCATGACCACCAACGAAACCCTGTGGTTTCGTGACACCTATCCGTTTGAAGTCTTGAAGAACAAGGTGTTGCCCGAAGCGATCAAGGCGGCCCCCGGCCAGCGCCTGCGGATCTGGTCGGCGGCGTGCTCGTCGGGTCAGGAACCGTATTCGCTGTCGATGTCCATCGATGAGTTCGAGCGCGTCAACATGGGCCAGTTGAAGATGGGCGCGCAAATCGTCGCGACCGACTTGTCCGGCACCATGCTGACCAACTGCAAGACCGGCGAGTACGACAGCCTGGCCATCGGCCGTGGCCTGTCGCCCGAGCGCCTTCAGCGTTACTTCGACCCCAAAGGGCCGGGGCGCTGGGCGATCAAGGCGCCGATCAAGAGCCGCGTGGAGTTTCGCTCGTTCAACCTGCTGGACAGCTATGCGGCCCTGGGCAAGTTCGACATCGTGTTCTGCCGCAACGTGCTGATCTACTTCTCCGCCGAGGTGAAGAAAGACATCCTGTTGCGTATTCACAGCACGCTCAAGCCAGGCGGTTATCTGTTCCTCGGCGCCTCCGAAGCGCTGAACGGTTTGCCGGATCATTACCAGATGGTCCAGTGCAGCCCGGGGATCATTTACCAGGCGAAGTGATTCGTTGGCAGCATCAAAAAAACGGGAGCCCTCAGCGGCTCCCGTTTTTTTTGCCTGCCAATTTTTTTTTGCCTGCCAATATCTCACCAACACCGCTGAACCCTGTGGGAGCGAGCTTGCTCGCGATTGCGGTGGGTCAGACCATGCAGATGTCGGCAGACACGACGCCATCGCGAGCAAGCTCGCTCCCACAGGGGGTGGTGGTGTTCTTTAGAGGGGATAAGCGGCAGAAAAGCGGCAGACGGCGGACATCGGTTGCCGCTTTTCTGGCATTGCCGCCTTGCCACTGCCGGCAAAGCCCCGGTTTCCGGGCTTTTTTGAATTGGCACGCCGCTTGCTATGTCTCTGATACGAAAAATCAGGTCACCCGAAGGTTTCCCGACATGAGCATCAGCTTCGATAAAGCGCTCGGTATCCACGAACAAGCCTTGGGCTTCCGCGCGCAGCGTGCCGAAGTCCTGGCCAACAACATCGCCAACGCCGACACCCCGAACTACAAGGCTCGGGACCTGGAGTTCTCCAAAGTGCTCGCCGCACAGAACGAGAAAACCAAGGGCGGTACTTTTGCCTTGAACATGACCAACAACCGTCATATCGAAGCCGAAGGCCTGGGCAATGGCGACGAGTCGCTGATGTATCGCACGCCGATGCAGCCGTCGATCGACCAGAACACCGTGGACGCCCAACTGGAACAGTCGAACTACGCGGAAAACGCCGTCGGCTTCCAGGCCAGCTTCACCCTGCTCAACAGCAAATTCAAAGGGCTGATGTCAGCCCTGCGCGGAGAGTAATTCATGTCTCTATCCAGTGTTTTCAACATTGCCGGTAGCGGCATGAGTGCGCAGACCACGCGCTTGAACACCGTGGCCTCGAACATCGCCAACGCCGAAACCGTCTCGTCGAGCATCGACCAGACCTATCGCGCCCGTCACCCGGTGTTCGCCACCATGTTCCAGGGCGGCCAGAGCGGCGGCAGCGATTCGCTGTTCCAGAACCAGGACGCCGCCGGTCAAGGCGTGCAAGTGCTGGGCGTGGTCGAAGACCAGAGCAACCTTGATGCGCGTTACGAGCCAAACCATCCGGCCGCCGATGCCAAGGGCTACGTCTACTACCCGAACGTCAACGTCGTCGAAGAAATGGCCGACATGATTTCCGCCAGTCGCTCGTTCCAGACCAACGCCGAAATGATGAACACCGCCAAAACCATGATGCAGAAGGTCCTGACCCTCGGTCAGTGATAAGGGGCGACTCAGATGAGTGTTACCGATACCACCAGCGGCGTGAACATCAAGGATGTCTTGGCCAATTCGTCGGTCAAGACCAACACCAGCGCCGACGGCCTGACCTCGGCGACCAACAGCGCTACCGGCAAGAAGGCGTTGGGCAAGGATGCGTTCCTGCAATTGCTGGTCACCCAGCTGAAAAACCAGAACCCGCTCGAGCCTCAGGACAACGGTGACTTCGTCGCTCAGCTGGCACAGTTCAGTAGCCTGGAAGGCATCACCACGCTGAACGATACGGTCAGCGGCATTGCCGGCAACTACAACTCGTCGCAAGCGCTGCAAGCGTCTTCGCTGGTGGGCCGCTCAGTGGTCGCGCAGACCGACACAGCGGTCGTCGATACCTCCAAGAGCTTCAACGGCACGGCCGTGGTTCCGGCATCGGTGGATCCGGTGACGATCAAGATCACCGACGCCGATGGCAAAGTGATTCGCACCATCGACCTTGGCAGCCAGAAGGCCGGCAACGCCAGCTTCATCTGGGACGGCAAGAACGATGCAGGCGAAGTGGCCAAGGCCGGCAAGTACAAATTTGCCGCCACCGCGACCTATGACAGCAAGGCGACCTCGCTGGTGACTTACCTGCCGGCAACCGTCAACAGTGTGACCATCAGCCAGACCGGCGGTGAGTTGATGCTGAACCTGGCAGGCCTGGGCAGTGTTGCCCTGTCCAAAGTACAAACCATTGGTATATAGAGCCGACTAACACGGCACAAAGGAGTGGAATATGTCTTTCAATATCGGCCTTAGCGGTCTCTATGCAGCCAACAAACAACTGGACGTGACCGGCAACAACATCGCCAACGTAGCGACCACCGGTTTCAAATCGTCCCGTGCAGAATTCGAAGACGTGTACTCGGCCACGCGCCTGGGTACCGGCAGCAAGACCATCGGCAACGGCGTGCGTCTGGCCAACGTTTCCCAGCAGTTCGGCCAGGGCGACGTGAACAACACCGGCAACGTGCTGGACATGGGTATCCAGGGCAACGGTTTCTTCATCCTCAGCGACAACGGCTCCCTGAGCTACACCCGTGCCGGCGCGTTCAAGACTGACGCTGAAAACTACGTGGTCGACAACAACGGTAACCGCTTGCAGGGTTATGGCGTTGATGCCAACGGCAAGATCATCAACGGTGTGCTGACCGACCTGAAAATCGACACCTCAAGCCTGGCGCCACATGCCACGACCCGTATCGATCAGACGCTGAACCTGAACTCGTCGGACCCACTGCCGACAGTGACGCCGTTCAACGTCAAAGACACCAATAGCTACAACAAAACCATTTCCACCCCTGTGTACGACACCCAAGGTAACGAGCACAGGATGGATCAGTACTACGTAAAAAATGCGGCATCCAACTCCTGGACCGTTTACACCTACATGGACGGTCGTAGCCCAACGGACCCGACTGCCGTTCCTCAGGTGCCAATCACTGCCGACATCACCTTCAACCCTGATGGCAGCATCAAGACGCTGACGGCCGGTGCAGGCTGGACTAAAGTCGGCAACACCCTGACCATGACAGGCTGGAAGCCGGGCGTGTTGGTTAACCCAAATTCCAACCCGCCAACCTGGGCCCTGAACGGCTCGGACGCAGCCGCCGGCGGTATTGCGTTCGACATGACCAAAACCACCTCCTACGCTTCGCCAACCGCCCGTACTGCGCAGTACCAGGACGGTTATGCCACCGGCCAGATTGCCAGCCTGACCATCGACGAAAGCGGTGTCATGACCGCCAACTTCAGCAACCAGCAAACCAAGGCCATCGGCCAGGTAGCGGTCGCCAGCTTCGCCAACGAGCAAGGCCTGCAGCCAATCGGCGGTACCCGCTGGAAAGAAACCTTCGCTTCGGGTGTGGCGGGTGTCGATGCACCGAAAACCGGTACGCTGGGTGCGGTGGTGTCCAACTCCCTGGAAGAGTCCAACGTCAACCTGACCAACGAACTGGTTGATTTGATCAAGGCGCAGAGCAACTACCAGGCGAACGCCAAGACCATCTCCACCCAGAGCACCATCATGCAGACGATCATTCAGATGACCTGATGCAGGTTAGCGCTGAATAAAGAGCCCCTCGCCAGAGGGGCTTTTTTATGGCCGGGATTTGTCCCTGGCGTAGACATCTTGGTTATCAGTGCTGGCCTCATCGTCGGAACGCCGCCCGGAGCAGGCTCACTCCTACAGTTGATCGCATTCCTCCGAGCCAACTCGGTCCCCTGAGCGAGGTTTGCCGGCGAAGGCGTCAGCCCGGCCACCACTTTCCTTCAGGCAAAAGAAAACCCCCGACCAATCCAGAGGACTGATCGGGGGTTATCCAGGTAAGCGCCTTTCAGCGCTCACCGGCTCAGCTTATTGGCAAGCTTCGCAATCCGGCTCGTCGATGGCGCAAGCCTTCGGCACTGGAGCAGGGCCGGCCGGTGCTGCCAGGACCGAATCTTCACCGTGGTTGCCGCCGCTGGAAACAGCGTTCAGCTTGCCGGTGTTGATGGTCGACTTCTCGGTGCTGGTCGCGGCCAGGGCACGGAGGTAGTAAGTGGTTTTCAGACCACGGTACCAGGCCATGCGGTAGGTCACGTCCAGCTTCTTGCCCGATGCGCCAGCGATGTACAGGTTCAGCGACTGAGCCTGGTCGATCCACTTCTGACGACGGCTTGCCGCGTCAACGATCCACTTGGTGTCCACTTCGAACGCGGTCGCGTAGAGCTCTTTGAGTTCTTGCGGGATGCGCTCGATCTGTTGTACCGAACCGTCGTAGTACTTCAGGTCGTTGATCATGACCGAGTCCCACAGGCCGCGAGCCTTCAGGTCCCGAACCAGGTACGGGTTGATCACGGTGAATTCGCCCGACAGGTTCGATTTCACGTAGAGGTTCTGGTAGGTCGGTTCGATCGACTGCGATACGCCAGTGATGTTGGCGATGGTCGCGGTCGGTGCGATGGCCATGATGTTGGAGTTACGAATGCCTTTCTGCACGCGGGCACGAACCGGTGCCCAGTCCAGGGATTCGTTCAGGTCAACGTCGATGTACTTCTGGCCACGTTGCTCTATCAGGATCTGTTGCGAATCCAGTGGCAGGATGCCTTTGGACCACAGCGAACCCTGGAACGTCTCGTAGGCGCCGCGCTCGTCGGCCAGGTCGCAGGAAGCCTGGATCGCGTAGTAGCTCACCGCTTCCATGGACTTGTCGGCGAACTCGACGGCTGCGTCGGAACCGTAAGGAATGTGCTGCAGGTACAGAGCGTCCTGGAAGCCCATGATGCCCAGGCCGACCGGACGATGCTTGAAGTTGGAGTTCTTCGCTTGTGGCACCGAGTAGTAGTTGATGTCGATGACGTTATCGAGCATGCGAACGGCGGTGTTCACGGTGCGTTCCAGCTTGGCGGTGTCCAGCTTGCCGTTGACGATGTGGTTCGGCAGGTTGATCGAGCCCAGGTTGCAAACGGCGATCTCGTCCTTGTTGGTGTTCAAGGTGATCTCGGTGCACAGGTTCGAGCTGTGGACCACGCCGACGTGCTGCTGCGGGCTGCGCAGGTTGCACGGGTCTTTGAAGGTCAGCCATGGGTGGCCGGTTTCAAACAGCATGGACAGCATTTTGCGCCACAGGTCTTTGGCCTGGATGGTCTTGAACAGCTTGATCTTGCCTGGGTACTGGGACAGAGCTTCGTAGTACTCGTAACGCTCTTCGAAGGCCTTGCCGGTCAGGTCGTGCAGGTCCGGTACTTCGGACGGCGAGAACAGGGTCCACGGGCCGTCATCGAAGACGCGCTTCATGAACAGGTCAGGGATCCAGTTGGCGGTGTTCATGTCGTGGGTACGACGACGATCATCACCGGTGTTCTTACGGAGTTCGATGAACTCTTCGATGTCCATGTGCCAGGTTTCCAGGTAGGCACAGACAGCGCCTTTGCGCTTGCCACCCTGGTTGACGGCGACGGCGGTGTCGTTCACCACTTTCAGGAACGGTACGACGCCCTGGGATTTGCCGTTGGTGCCCTTGATGTACGAGCCCAATGCACGAACAGGGGTCCAGTCGTTGCCCAGGCCGCCGGCAAATTTCGACAACATGGCGTTGTCGTGGATCGCGTGGTAGATGCCCGACAGGTCATCCGGCACGGTGGTCAGGTAGCAGCTGGACAGCTGTGGACGCAGGGTACCGGCGTTGAACAGGGTCGGAGTCGACGACATGTAGTCGAAGGACGACAACAGGTTGTAGAACTCGATCGCACGGTCTTCCTTGTTCTTCTCTTCGATCGCCAGGCCCATGGCCACGCGCATGAAGAAGATCTGCGGCAGTTCGAAACGGATACCGTCCTTGTGGATGAAGTAACGGTCGTACAGGGTTTGCAGGCCCAGGTAGGTGAACTGCTGATCGCGCTCGTGGTTGATCGCCTTGCCGAGTTTTTCCAGGTCAAAGGTGGCCAGGACCGGGTTCAGCAATTCGAATTCGATACCCTTGGCGATGTACGAAGGCAGGGCCTTGGCGTACAGGTCGACCATCTCGTGGTGGGTCGCGCTTTCGGCAACTTCCAGGAAGCTCAGGCCTTCGGCACGCAGGGTGTCCATCAGCAGGCGGGCGGTCACGAACGAGTAGTTCGGCTCACGCTCGACCAGGGTACGGGCGGTCATCACCAGGGCGGTGTTGACGTCGGTCAGGGCCACACCGTCGTACAGGTTTTTCAGGGTTTCGCGCTGGATCAGGTCGCCGTCGACTTCTTCCAGGCCTTCGCACGCTTCGGTGACGATGGTGTTCAAGCGGCCCATGTCCAGAGGAGCAAAGGTGCCATCTGCGCGGGTGATGCGGATCGACGGGTGAGCGTTGACCGCTTCCTCGGCCGGTGCGTGGGCGGCGCGTTCTTTCGAACGACCGTCACGGTAGATCACGTAGTCGCGGGCCACTTTCTGCTCGCCGGCACGCATCAGGGCCAGTTCGACCTGGTCCTGGATTTCTTCGATGTGGATGGTGCCGCCCGACGGCATGCGACGCTTGAAGGTCGCGGTGACTTGTTCGGTCAGACGGGCAACGGTGTCATGGATTCGCGACGAAGCGGCAGCGGTGCCGCCCTCAACTGCGAGAAACGCTTTGGTGATCGCGACGGTGATCTTGTCATCGGTATAAGGAACGACAGTGCCGTTACGCTTGATCACGCGCAGTTGGCCAGGCGCGGTGGCGGACAGATCCGAAGTCGAATCAGCGGCCTGCGGCAAGGTGCCCTGCGGGTTCTCGCGAGTTGTGTCGGTTTGCATGGGGGAGTGTCTCCACATTCTCTATGTTTGTTTGAGCACCTTCATGGTGCCCACCGTTCTGTCCTGAAGCACTACAACCGACGGGCGTCGGGCATAACAACTTCGGGACAGTAGGAAAAGGCTAATGATGCCGCTTCCTTGCCGAAGTCTTTGGTCGCGAGCCAGGGCTCGAAACCGGATTCCATTCAGGGTGACAGTAATGACTGCAACACCCGTACCGTTCTGGCTGTTCTGGCCTCAAAAAACGGTGCCATCCGCAGGTGCGGTTTGGGCTTTCAAAAACACGCTTGGTTCAACCGGAATCAGCAATAAAGCGCTTGAGTTTCTGGTCTGAAATGTGGTTGGGCTATTTAAGCGAAAACCCTACATGTAGGGTTTTTTTGGCGCCGGGCTACAAGATAATGCGTTTTGGAGGGTGTTGCAACGTACTACCTGTGGATAAACCTGTGCGTAAATTGTGTGTGAAACAGGGAACAGGCGTGTAGGCCGCGACCTAGCTGGAGCGGGCCGTTTTTCACTGATTTTCAGCGACTGAAAACAGTCATTCGGATTTTTAAGGGCGCGAACCCTATCACAAAAAACCAGGTTGTCCGAACGCATTTGCCGGCTTGTGTTCTCGGCGTTCGGCGTTTATACAATCGGCCAGTGTGTACGCATTCTTATCCTCCCCAATCATTACAAAAAGACGGGCGGATCCTTCCTTATAAGTGTTGTTGGCAAGCAGAGGTCACCGTGGAGCAAGAAGCCTGGCAGATATTGATTGTGGAGGACGACCAGCGTCTGGCCGAACTGACCCGCGATTACCTGGAAGCCAATGGCCTGCGCGTATCGATTGAGGGCAATGGCGCCCTGGCTGCGGCCCGCATCATTAATGAAAAGCCGGACCTGGTGATCCTCGACCTGATGCTGCCGGGCGAAGATGGCCTGAGCATCTGCCGCAAGGTCCGCGACAAGTATGACGGTCCGATCCTGATGCTCACCGCCCGCACCGACGATACCGATCAAATTCTTGGTCTGGACCTGGGCGCCGACGATTACGTGTGCAAACCGGTGCGCCCGCGTCTGCTGCTGGCGCGCATCCAGGCGCTGTTGCGCCGCAGTGAAGCCCCTGAAGTGGCCCCGGAAAAACAACGGCGTCTGCAGTTCGGCCCGCTGGTGGTGGACAACGCCTTGCGCGAGGCTTGGTTGAATGACAACGGCATCGAACTGACCAGCGCTGAGTTTGATCTGCTGTGGCTGCTGGTGGCCAACGCCGGGCGCATCCTGTCTCGGGAAGAGATTTTCACCGCCCTGCGCGGCATTGGCTATGACGGCCAGGATCGCTCCATCGACGTGCGCATCTCGCGCATCCGCCCGAAAATAGGCGACGACCCGGAGCATCCGCGACTCATTAAAACCATCCGCAGCAAAGGGTATCTGTTCGTCCCGGAAGCCTGTACCCCGTGAACTCGATCTTCCTGCGTATCTACGGCGGCATGTGCGCGGCGTTGATTCTGGTCGCGGTGCTCGGCGTGCTGGCCTTGCACCTGCTCAACCAGGTGCGCAGCGAGCAATACCGCGAACGCCTGGCGCACGGCACCTTCTCGTTGATGGCCGACAACCTGCAACCGATGAACGAAACCGAACGCCACCGCGCCTTGCTGGTGTGGGAGCGTTTGCTCGGGATTCCGTTGGCGCTGAAGACCTTTGCCCAGACCGACCTCGACCTGACGCAGCGCACCCGCGTGCTGCGCGGCCAGGCGCTGGTGGAACAGACCGGCCCGCATGCGGCGAAGGTCTATCGACTGGTCAGCGACAAGGAACAGTTGGTTCTGACGGGTGAAGTCCAGCAGATCAGCGAGCAGCTGGCGCGAGCGACTATCTACCTGCTGGCCGACGAATTGGTGCGCGTGCCGGTGGCTGAACAGCCCAAGCGCCTGGCGCAATTGAAACAAGAAAAGGGCTTCGGTTTCGACTTGCGCCTGGTCACCGTCGACCAGGCAGACATGGACGAAGACCAGAGCCGCCGGATCTCCGAAGGCGACACGGTGATGGCATTGGGCAAGGGCGGTGACTCGATCCGGGTGTTTGCCGGCATGGTCGGCACGCCGTGGGTCCTGGAAATTGGCCCGCTGTACCAGATGAATCCTTATCCGCCGGAATGGCTGGTGCTGATTGCGGCCCTCGGTTTGAGCCTGATCGGTTTGATCGTCTATTTATTGGTGCGCCAACTTGAGCGCCGCTTGCGTGGCCTCGAAGCTGCTGCCACGCGCATTGCCAAGGGCAGCCTGGAAACCCGCGTGCCGGCGCGCGGCGCGGACTCGGTGGGGCGACTGGCCTCTGCGTTCAACGGCATGGCCGAGCACTTGCAACAGTTGCTGGCGATCCAGCGTGAACTGGTGCGCGCGGTGTCCCACGAATTGCGCACCCCGGTGGCGCGCCTGCGTTTTGGCCTGGAGATGATCGGCTCGGCCACCACGCCACAGGCTCTGGAGAAATACCGCGAAGGCATGGACCACGACATCGAGGACCTCGACAAACTGGTGGACGAGATGCTGACCTACGCGCGTTTGGAGCAGGGCTCGCCAGCGCTGAATTTCCAGAGGATCGATCTGGATGCGTTGGTCAATCAAGTGATCGAGGAATTGGCACCGTTACGCGCCGAGGTCACGGTGCAGCGCGGGCTGTGCCTGTCCGCCGCCGATTGTGACGATGCCTGGGTCGAGGCCGAGCCGCGCTATTTACACCGGGCGATCCAGAACCTGGTGAGCAACGCCATGCGCCATGCCTCGTCGCGGGTGACCGTCAGCTATCAGGTGGGGCAGCAGCGTTGCCGGGTAGACATCGAAGATGACGGGCCGGGCGTGCCGGAGTCGGCCTGGGAGAAAATCTTTACGCCGTTCCTGCGCCTTGATGACAGCCGTACCCGGGCATCGGGCGGGCATGGCTTGGGGCTTTCCATCGTGCGACGGATTATCCATTGGCATGACGGGCGGGCGTTGATCAGCAAGAGCAAGAGTCTGGGTGGGGCGTGTTTCAGCCTGAGTTGGCCGAGGAATCAGGAGAAGCGATGAGGCCCTTCAATACACCGCAAATCCTCAGGCCTTGATACTGACCAGACTCAACAATTGCCCATCCACCACCCCAAACTGAGCATCCAGCTCCGTACCATTGCGCCATTCGCTGGACAGGTCCGTGAGCAAACGCAGCCGCACTTCACCCGCCTCGGTCCATTCCAACACCTCGGCATGTTCAAAATAAAACCGCTGTTGAACAATCGGATACAGCGCCTTGAACAGACTCTCCTTCACCGAAAACGTCAGCGTGACCAGCATCGCTAACTGGTCACGATGACCTGCGGCCATGCGCTGCAACTCCGGCGGGGTGAGGATTTCCCCGGCCAGGCGCTCGGCCCGTTCAGGGTTTAGCAGGTTTTCCAGGTCCATCCCCAATCCACGCCAGTGGGTCTTGTTCGCGACAATCGCCGCGGCCCGGCCGGTGCTGTGGGTAATTGAGCCGCTGATATGCGCAGGCCACACCGGCGCCCGGTCTTCACCGATGGCCGGGCTGAAACTCAGTCCTTCCAGCTGCTGCAGCGCCGCCCGGGCGCACACCCGACCGGCCAGAAACTCGGCCTGACGCTTGGCGACCGAGCGCTGGATGCTCGCCGGCGGCTCGATGGCGCTGCGCCGGAAATCATCGCTGGCCAGTTGCGAGGTATCGAAGTGCGTACTCAACAGCACCGTGTCAGGCAGCACAAACGGCAGCGGCCAATGGGCATCGAGCGGGGTGCAGCAGGCGGGTAGGGCGGGGGTGGGGTTCATGTCGGGCATTTTGCCGGGTTGCTCTCAGGCTGGGTAGTCCCGACGTTAGACCGAGGTGTTGCCATTCGCGAGCAAGCCCGCTCCCACATTGGATCTTCGTCGTGACACAAATCCAATGTGGGAGCGGGCTTGCTCGCGAAGGCAGCGACGCGGTCTATCTGTTCAACCAAAAATCTTCTTGAAGAACGCCTGCATATCCGCCCAGGACTTTTCATCCGCCGTCTTGCTGTACCCGATATCCGGCCCACCATGATCGCCATGGCCCAACCGATCCGCGTCCGGATTGCTGAATCCATGCTTGGCGCCCTCAAGGCTGACGAATTGATAGTCGGCCCCGGCCTTGTCCATCTCAGCCTTGAACGCCGCGACGTTATCCGCCGTCACCATGCTGTCCAGCGCGCCATGTTCCACCAGGATTTTCGCTTTCACGCTGCCCGGCGTTGCGGGCGTTTTGGTCGCCAGCGCGCCGTGGAAACTCACCACGCCCGCCAGCGGTACGCCTTGACGCGCTGCATTCAACACCACGGCACCACCGAAGCAGTAACCGATGGCAGCGACTTTATCCGGATTGGTCTGTGGCTGTTTCTTCAGCAAATCGAGCCCGGCCTGGAAGCGGGCGCTGGACGCCGCACTGTCTTTCGACGCCGCTTGCATGAAGGCCATGGCGTCCTTGGGATGCTCGGTGTTCTTGCCATCGCCATACATATCAATGGCCAGCGCGCTGTAACCCAGGCCGGCCAAGTCGCGGGCGCGGCGCTTGGTGTAGTCGTTGAGGCCCCACCATTCATGCACCACCACCACGCCCGGACGTTGGCCTTTAATAGCATCGTCGTAAGCGTAATAGCCGATCAGCTTCGTGCCGTCGGGGCTCTGATAGGGGATTTCCTGAGTCTTGATCGCGGCGTGGCTGAGCCCGCTCAAGGCCAGTAATACGAGGGCGAGGAAAACGCGCATTGTCGGATCTCCTGCATAAAAGTCATCAAAACAGCCGGGTAGAGTTGATTCAGCTTAGGTTCAGAGTGCGTTCAGGGGGAGTTCAGGGGTGGGTGCGTAACCTTGCCCCGTACCCAAAAAGCAAATAGCGCATGAGGAAATTCCCCAATGACTCACTTCAAAAAACTGCTTCTGGCTTTCACCGTCATGGGCGCGAGCGCGGCGGCTTTCGCTTCCGACGATAATTTCGCCAGCCTTACTCTTGGACAGACCAGCGACAAGGTCAAAAAGTCCCACGCCCTGAACGACAACCTCAACAGCCCGAACGCCGACGGCGTGATCGGCAAGGACACCACCTGGGGTGTGCGTCTGGGCCAGCAAAACAGCCAGGGCCGCTACTACGCCACTTACGACAACGTGTCGGGCTCGCACAATGGCATTAAACTGCGTCAGGAAAACCTGTTGGGCAGCTACGATCTGTTCTACCCGGTGGGCGGCAGCACCAAATTGTTCGGCGGTGCCACGGCCGGTCTGACCAAAATGACCCAGGAGTCCCCAGGCTTCAGCCGCGACAGCAACATCGGTTACGCCATCGGCGGCCAAGTTGGCGTATTGCAGCAAGTGTCGCAAAACACCTCGGTCGAGATGGGTTACCGTTACCTGCGCAGCAACGCCAGCACCGAGATGAGCGAGCGCGGTGGCAGCAAACAGGGTTCGCTGGACCTGACCAGCAGCGCCCAGACGTACCTGTCGGCGAACTACGCTTTCTGATAGGCGCAACCCTTGTGGGAGCGGGCTTGCTCGCGAAGACGGCGGCACAGTCGACATTGATGTTGCCTGACACGCCGCTTTCGCGAGCAAGCCCGCTCCCACAGGTTTCGCGGTGTAACTGAGAGCTGTGCTGCTGGAGATAACGATTTGCCTAGGAGAGCGTTATGAAACTGCTGGTCGTTGAAGATGAAGCGCTGTTGCGCCATCACCTGCAAACCCGCCTGACGGACAGCGGCCACGTGGTCGAGTCCGTGGCCAACGCCGAGGAGGCGCTGTACCAGACCGAGCAGTTCAACCACGACCTGGCGGTGATCGACCTCGGCCTGCCGGGCATGAGCGGGCTCGACCTGATCCGTCATCTGCGCTCGCGCGGCAAAACCTTCCCGATCCTGATCCTCACCGCTCGCGGCAACTGGCAGGACAAGGTCGAAGGCCTCGCCGCCGGCGCCGACGATTACGTGGTCAAGCCGTTCCAGTTCGAAGAACTCGACGCGCGCCTGAATGCCTTGCTGCGCCGCTCCAGCGGTTTCACCCAGTCGACCATCGTCGCCGGGCCGCTGCTGCTGGACCTCAATCGCAAACAGGCGTCCCTGGATGAACAACCGCTGGCGCTGACCGCCTACGAGTACCGAATCCTCGAGTACCTGATGCGGCATCACCAGCAAGTGGTGGCCAAGGACCGCTTGATGGAGCAGCTGTACCCGGACGACGACGAGCGCGATCCGAACGTCATCGAAGTGCTGGTTGGCCGTCTGCGCCGCAAGCTCGAAGGCCCGGCCGGTTTCAAACCGATCGACACCGTGCGTGGCCTCGGCTACCTGTTCAATGAGCGCTGCAGTTGATTCGTTCTCTTCGTGTCCGCTTGATGCTTGCCGCCACCACCCTGGCGGTGCTGTTCATGCTGGCGTTGCTGCCGGCGATGCAGGGCGCGTTCAGCCTGGCGTTGCAGGATTCCATCGAGCAACGCCTGGCATCGGACGTGAACACGTTGATTTCCGCCGCACGGGTGGAAAACAACGCCCTGCAGATGCCGGCGCAGTTGCCCGATGAGCGCTTCAACCTGACTGACAGCCGCTTGCTCGGCTACATCTATGACCGTGAAGGTCATTTGGTCTGGCGCTCGAAGGCCACCGGCGAAGAGAAGATCAACTACAAACCGCGTTACGACGGACGCGGCAATGAGTTCGCGCGCATTAGCGAGGCCGACGGTCAGGAATTCTTCGTCTACGACGTCGAAGTCAAACTGCTCAGCGGTAAAAGCGCGGCGTTCAGCATCGTCGCCCTGCAACCGGTGCACGAATACGAAGTGACCCTCGAAGGCCTGCGCGAAAACCTCTACCTCGGTTTCGGCGCCGCGTTGCTGGTGTTGCTGGCGCTGCTATGGATCGGCCTGACCTGGGGCTTGCAGGCCTTGCGTCGGCTCAGTCAGGAACTCGACGAAATCGAAAGCGGCGCCCGCGAAAGCCTCAGCGAACAACACCCGCGCGAACTGCTGCGCCTGACCGGCTCGCTTAACCGCTTGCTGCACAGCGAACGCGAACAGCGCAGCCGCTACCGCGACTCCCTCGACGACCTCGCCCACAGCCTGAAAACCCCGCTGACCGTGCTGCAAGGGGTCAGCGAAGACATGGCCCAGCGCCCGGAAAACCGCGATCAGGCCTGGGTGCTGCAAACCCAGATCGAACGCATGAGCCAGCAGATCGGCTACCAACTGCAACGCGCCAGCCTGCGCAAAAGCGGTCTGGTGCGCCATCAGGTGCGCCTGCAACCGGTGCTGCAAAGCCTGTGCGACACGCTGGACAAGGTCTACCGCGACAAACGCGTGCGCGTTGCTTTCGATTTGCCGGATCAGTGTTACGTGCCGATCGAACAGGGCGCCTTGCTGGAAATGATGGGCAATCTGTTGGAAAACGCCTATCGCCTGTGCCTGAGCGAAGTGCGCATCAGCGTGCGCGAAACCCTCGCCGGGGTTGAGTTATGCGTTGAGGATGACGGGCCGGGCGTACCGCCGGATCAGCGCGCGCGGATTCTGCAAAGGGGCGAGCGGCTGGATCGCCAGCATCCGGGGCAGGGGATCGGGTTGGCGGTGGTCAAGGACATTATCGAGAGCTACAGCGCGAAGCTGACGCTGGGGGATTCGCCGATGGGCGGGGCGGCGTTCCGGATTCATTTTCCGGTGGTTTGATCGCAGGGTTTGGTGGTGTTCTTTCGGTCCTCATCGCGGGCAAGCCCGCTCCCACAGGTAGTTGCTTCGAATACAGATGTTGTGAACGACTCAAATCACTGTGGGAGCGGTCTTGCCCGCGATGAGGCCAGTGAATTCACCCCACACATCAGTTCTCTTGCGCGCGATAGGCACCCGGCGTCAACCCGGTCCACTTCTTGAACGCCCGATGAAACGCCGAAGGCTCGGAAAACCCTAGCTGCTCGGCAATCTGCTGCAACGACAGATCCGCCCGGCCCAGGTGATAAATCGCAATGTCCCGGCGCAACTGATCCTTCAACTCCTGAAAACTCGACCCTTCCTCACGCAAGTGCCGACGCAAGGTCTGCGGGCTGATGTGCAGGTGCGCGGCCACCGCTTCCAGGTCCGGCCAGCGTGCACTGTCGCGGCTGAGCAAACGGCGCAGCTGGCTGCTCAAACTGTCGCCATCATCCGGGCGCGACAGCAGGTCGGCGGGGGAATGTTGGAGGAAATGCTTGAGGGTGCGCTCGTCCTGCAACAACGGCATGTGCAGGTAGCGGCTGTGGAACAGCAGGCTGCTCTGCGCCGTGGAAAACACCATGGGGCAGGGGAACAGCAAGTCGTATTCGGCGCCGTGCTCGGGCCTTGGGTAACTGAACGTCGCCTGCTCCAGCCGAATGCGCTGGCCGATCAGCCAGCTGCCGAGGCGATGCCACACCATCAATTGGCTTTCGGTGAGGAAATGGTCCGGGTCCTGGAACTTCGAGTCATCGAGGCTCAGGCGGATCATTTCGTCTTCGCGGGTCAGGGTCAGGCGCGGACCCTCGGGGAATAGGCTATAAAACAATAAGCCGCGATGCAGAGCTTTTTCGAGGTTGCGGCAGTGGATCACGGCGTGGCACATCATCGCGAAGGTGCCGGTTTTACTCGGCGTCGGCCCAAAACCGAGGTACTCGTCGTCGAGGGCCAGCCACAAACCCTGGATCAGTCGCGTGAACTGCTCCGGCGCAATCCGCGCCCGCGGTTCATCCAGCAACTCGGGGCTGATGCCGAGTTGTTGCAGCAGATTTGAGTAGTCATAACCCAGCCGGCGCGCGCCACCTAAGACGGCACGGGCGAAATGACTGGCGATGGTGCGTTCACGCATGGCAGGGCAGTTCCGTCCCATTGAACGACGGATGGTAGTCGCCAGTCTTGATGATGAACAGGCGGATATCCGCCAAATTGTAGGACGAGGTCTGGTCGATGGGCGGAAACCCGCCACATTGTTGTAACCGGTCGGTGACAAGGTTGAACCTGTAACCCTTGATGTCAAAAGGCTTGCAGGCTTTTTGACGAAGGTGGCACGAGCCTTGCGATACAACGAGCAGATGCCTGCCATTGCGCAGCTCGACAAAACAAATCCCTCCAGTGCAGGAGGGTTCGCAATTGAAGTGTCTATGGCAACAGATGGATGTTGTCACCGGGCACTCTTGAGGAACTTTGCAATGACGACTCGTCAGCCACTGTATAAATCCCTGTATTTCCAGGTGATCGTTGCTATTGCCATCGGCATCCTGCTCGGTCACTTCTACCCGCAGACCGGTGTGGCCCTCAAGCCGCTGGGTGACGGGTTCATCAAACTGATCAAAATGATCATCGCCCCCATCATTTTCTGCACCGTCGTCAGTGGTATCGCGGGCATGCAGAACATGAAGTCGGTCGGCAAGACCGGCGGTTATGCGCTGCTCTACTTCGAAATCGTTTCGACCATCGCTTTGCTGGTCGGTCTGGTGGTGGTCAACATCGTCCAGCCGGGCAACGGCATGCACATCGACGTGACCACGCTGGATGCCTCCAAAGTCGCTCAATATGTAGCGGCCGGTGCTGATCAAAGCGTCGTCGGCTTCCTGCTGAACGTGATCCCGTCCACCATCGTTGGCGCGTTCGCCACGGGCGATATCCTGCAAGTGCTGATGTTCTCGGTGATCTTCGGTTTCGCCCTGCATCGCCTGGGTGCCTACGGCAAGCCGATCCTGGACTTCATTGATCGCTTCGCCCACGTGATGTTCAACATCATCAACATGATCATGAAGCTCGCGCCGATCGGTGCCTTCGGTGCCATGGCGTTCACCATCGGTGCCTATGGTGTCGGTTCGCTGGTGCAACTGGGTCAGCTGATGGCCTGCTTCTACATCACGTGCCTGCTGTTCGTCCTGGTGGTGCTGGGCGGTATCGCTCGCGCTCACGGCTTCAGCGTCCTGAAAATGATTCGCTACATCCGTGAAGAACTGCTGATCGTGCTGGGTACTTCCTCCTCGGAATCGGTACTGCCACGCATGCTGATCAAGATGGAGCGTCTGGGCGCGAAGAAATCCGTGGTGGGTCTGGTGATCCCGACCGGTTACTCGTTCAACCTGGACGGTACTGCGATCTACCTGACCATGGCGGCCGTGTTCATTGCCCAGGCAACTGACACCCACATGGACATCACCCACCAGATCACCCTGCTGGTGGTGTTGCTGCTCTCCTCCAAAGGCGCTGCTGGCGTGACGGGTAGTGGCTTCATCGTGTTGGCCGCCACCTTGTCCGCCGTTGGCCACCTGCCGGTTGCCGGCCTGGCACTGATCCTCGGTATCGACCGCTTCATGTCCGAAGCCCGTGCCCTGACCAACCTGGTCGGCAACGCCGTTGCCACCATCGTTGTGGCCAAGTGGGTCAAGGAGCTGGACACCGACGTACTGCAATCCGAGCTGGCTTCTGGCGGTCGCGGTATCTCCGACGAGCGTGAAGAAGACGACCTGGGCGTGGCCGAAGGCCCAACCCCTAGCAACGTCAAGTAAGACTCGCTGTCATGAAAAACCCGCTTCGGCGGGTTTTTTCTTGCCCGGGATTTGAGCGTAACGGTCACAGCTACTGACACTTCGGGTGATTGCTGCAATGCGTTTGCCTGCCTAGGCTGAAGACATCGTTCACGGAGGTCGCTCATGCCCGGTCCACTGGCATCACTCAAGGTTCTGGATTTCTCGACGCTGCTGCCGGGGCCGTTTGCCTCGTTGTTGCTGGCGGACATGGGCGCGCAAGTCTTGCGCATCGAATCACCGACCCGCATGGATTTGCTGCGGGTGTTGCCGCCGCACGATCAGGGGGTGTCGGCCAGTCACGCCTACCTCAATCGCAACAAGCGCAGCCTGGCGCTGGACCTCAAGCAGCCCGAGGCGCTGGAGGTGATCAAGCAATTGCTGGCGGACCACGACATCGTGCTGGAGCAGTTCCGCCCCGGTGTGATGGAACGCCTGGGCCTGGGTTATGAAGCGTTGAAGGCGATCAATCCTCGGCTGATCTACGTGTCGATTACCGGTTACGGCCAGACCGGCCCCTACAAGGACCGCGCCGGTCACGACATCAACTACCTGGCGCTGGCGGGGCTGGCCAGCTACACCGGCCGCACCGAGAGCGGGCCGCTGCCATTGGGCATGCAGGTGGCAGATGTCGCCGGCGGCTCGCTGCATGGGGTGATCGGGTTGCTGGCGGCGGTGATTGCTCGCCAGCACAGCGGGGTGGGGCAGCATCTGGATGTGAGCATGACCGACTGCGCGTTCAGCCTGAACGCCATGGCCGGCGCCGGGTACCTGGCCTGTGGCGTGGAGCCGGGCAGGGAGGATCAGATGCTCAATGGCGGCAGCTTCTACGACTACTACCGTTCGCGGGACGGGCGCTGGTTATCGGTGGGCAGTCTGGAATCGGCCTTCATGCAGCAACTGTGTACGGCGTTGGGACGACCGGAACTGGCGGCCAAGGGCCTGTCGCCCAAACCCTCCGAGCAACAGGCGCTGAAAAATGAGTTGAAAGCCGAATTCGAGAAGCATGACTTTGCGCAGTTGTGCGAGTTGTTTGCCGGGGTCGATGCGTGTGTCGAGCCGGTGCTGAGTGTCGGCGAGGCGGTGCAGCATCCGCAGTTGCAGGCGCGGGCGTTGGTGACGGAGGTGCCGCGGGGGGATGGTTCGACTCAGGCGCAGATGGCCTGCCCGTTGAAGTTTTCCGAGGGGTTGCCGGCGCCGCGGCATATTGGATCGGTGTTGGGGCAGCATACGGATCAGGTGTTGGCGGAGTTGGGGATGAGTGCTGAGCGGATCGAGGAATTGCGGCGAGCCAAGGTGATTCTCTAGCGCCTTTTCGGGCCTCATCGCGGGCAAGCCCGCTCCCACAGTGGTTTGAGGCGTTCACTACATTTGTGTTCGAAGCAAATACCTGTGGGAGCGGGCTTGCCCGCGATGAGGCCAGACCAGACAGCACACATCCAGATTACTCGACCCGCATCTCCCCACTAAACACCAACGTGCTCCGGCACCGCCGGCACAAATACCGCCGCCCCTGTCGCACCAGGCCATGGCGCTGGGCCGAAAACGGGAAATCGCTGTCGACGCACGGGCATTTGTAGATGTAGCGCGTCACGCTGCGGCGTTTAACGTCGTAGGTGTGGCAGCGATTGGGCGGCAGCTCGTATACGCCGCGCATGATCAATTGCCACTCTTCGCCATGTGGCTGGATGCGGTCGCCGAACAGTTGATGGGCGATCAAGTGCGCGACCTCGTGGGCCACGGTCTGCTTGAGGAAGTCTTCAGTGTTTTCCCGGTACAGCTGCGGATTGAAACGCAGCAGGTTCTCGTGCAAATGCGCGACACCGGCTTTTTGACCGCGCAGCTTGAGGCTCACCACGGGGCGTTTGAAAGGTCGTTTGAAAAAGGATTCAGCTAGTTGGTAACAGTCTTCGACGCGGGAATTGAGTTGCTCGGGCATGCTTGATGGATCTCCAGAGACGTCGAGTATGCCGCAACGCCGGGGCCTTGCGAATCGCCGAGGCGCCGAGGCGCCGAATGGTCATTGCTCCTTACATTAGAAGGCCGCCTTGCGGCGGCCTGTGTTGGCAGATCTTGTTTTTGGGTGGTGTGTTGCTAATTGGTATAGACCGGCCCCACGCCGAGTCCCCAGACAATCACTGTAAACGCCATGATGGCGACCAGCACCACCAGGCCTACGGCAAGTACCGAACTTGAAAACAAAAAGCCCTCGTCTGATGGAATGTTCATGAAAGTGGGTAGCCCCACATACAGCAAGTACACCGTGTAGCAGATGGCCGCCGTCCCGACGATCATCCCCAGCCACATGTGTGGGTACAGCGCCGCCAGACCGCCGATGAACAGCGGGGTCGCGGTGTAGGTCGCAAATGCGACGCAGCGGGCCAGACTTGGATTGGCGTCATAGGTACGGGCCATCCAGTGGATGAATGCGCCCATGACCGCGACGCCGCCGAGCATCGCCAGGTACGACATGATCGTCATCCATAGCGCGCTTTCCTGGGTCAACATGACCGGCGCTCGATTGCCGATGACCCAACCGACCTGAGTGGTGCCGATAAACGCCGACACAGCGGGAATTGCCGCCAGAATCAGCGTGTGAGTCAGGTACATGTGGCTGATGCTTTCCTCTTGGTCGCCACGGATTTCTTTCCATTCCTGGTCGGGGTGGGTGAAGAGCCCCACTACGTGATGGATCATGCCAGTCACTCCTCTTGTTTTTACCGTCGCCCCCCAGTGGAGCGCCTACAGGCCTAAGTGGCCAAGTAAGTAATAGGTCTGGATATGTATGCGACCTTATGTCGCAGTATAGAAAGGTCTTACCGGCACAGGTGCGAGGGCGTTAGAGCAAATCGCGCTGTAAACCCCGCTGTTAATCGCCGCAGGGTCTTGCGCGACCTATGTGGCGAGGGAGCTTGCTCCCGTTCGGCTGCGCAGCAGTCGCAAAAACGGTCGACGGGATTTGTCTGACACAATGGGACGGGATGGTTTTGGGGCCGCTGCGCGACCCAACGGGAGCAAGCTCCCTCGCCACAGGGGTATGCTCAGCTCAGATAAAGTGCAGTCGCCAGGCACTTCGCCGATGATGGGTTTTTGCGTAAAATGCCGGCCTTTCGTCACACCTCACGGATTTCGCGTCATGGGCACTCTTACGGTCAACCAGAACAAACTGCAAAAGCGTCTTCGCCGTCAGGCGGGTGAGGCTGTTGCCGATTTCAACATGATTGAAGACGGCGACAAGGTCATGGTCTGCCTGTCCGGTGGCAAGGACAGCTACACCCTGCTCGACGTGCTTTTGCACTTGCAGAAGGTCGCTCCGATCCAGTTCGAGATCGTGGCCGTGAACATGGACCAGAAACAGCCCGGCTTCCCTGAGCACGTGCTGCCGGCCTACCTGAAAGAGTTGGGCATCGAGTATCACATCGTTGAGAAAGACACCTACTCGGTAGTCAAGGAACTGATCCCGGAAGGCAAGACCACCTGCTCGCTGTGCTCGCGCCTGCGTCGCGGCACGCTCTACACCTTCGCCGACGAAATCGGCGCGACCAAAATGGCCCTCGGTCACCACCGCGACGACATCGTCGAGACGTTCTTCCTCAACATGTTCTTCAACGGTTCGCTCAAGGCCATGCCGCCAAAGCTGCGCGCCGACGACGGCCGCAACGTGGTGATCCGTCCGCTGGCCTACTGCAACGAGAAAGACATTCAGGCCTACTCGGACTTCAAGCAATTCCCGATCATCCCGTGCAACCTCTGCGGCTCCCAGGAAAACCTGCAACGCCAGGTGGTCAAGGACATGCTGCAAGAGTGGGAACGCAAGACCCCGGGCCGTACCGAAAGCATTTTCCGCAGCTTGCAAAATGTACAGCCGTCGCAACTGGCGGACCGCAACCTGTTCGACTTCACCAGCCTCAAGATCGACGAAACGGCCGCGTCGCGGTTCGTCAACGTCGTCAACCTCTAAAAAAATCACTGCGGGAGCCAGCCAGCCTGCTGGCGATGGCGGTGGGTCAGACACCTCATGGTTGACTGACCCACTGCCATCGCCAGCAGGCTTGCTCCCACATGGGTCTATTCACTTACTCCTCAGGAGAGGGCATGCGCGATTACAAGTGGCTGCACGAATACTGTCTGAACCGCTTCGGTTCAGCAGCTGAACTGGAAGCCCATCTGCCCGTTCCCAAGACCCCGGCGCAATTGCGCAAGATCAGCGACGACCGCTACCTCTCGACCATGGCGCTGCGGGTGTTTCGCGCCGGGCTCAAGCACAGCCTGGTGGACGCCAAGTGGCCGTCGTTCGAAGAAGTGTTCTTCAAGTTCGACCCGGAAAAGGTGGTGCTGATGAGCGCCGAACACCTTGAGCGTCTGATGCAGGACGCGCGGATCATCCGTCACCTGGGCAAGCTCAAGAGCGTGCCGCGCAATGCGCAGTTCGTGCTGGACGTGGCGCAGGAGAAGGGCAGCTTCGGCGCATTGATTGCCGATTGGCCGGTGACGGACATCGTCGGGCTGTGGACGTACCTGAAAAAGCGCGGCCACCAATTGGGCGGGTTGTCGGCGCCGCGTTTCTTGCGCATGGTCGGCAAGGACACGTTCGTACCGAGTTACGACGTGGTCGCGGGGCTGAACGCGCAGAAGATCGTCGACAAGGTGCCGACCAGCCAGCGAGACCTGGCGTTGGTGCAGGATGTGTTCAACCAGTGGCATGAACAGAGTGGCGGGCGGGCGATGAGCCAGATTTCGATGATGCTGGCCTATACCGTCAATCATTGAGACCGAGTTGACTCCATCGCAGGCAAGCCCGCTCTCACAGGATCTCTGTTGAAACACAATTGTGTGATCAACTCAAAAACCTGTGGGAGCGGCGGTGCGACGATTCGACTCGCCCGCGATGGAGGTGTGTCAGGCAGCGGAGATTTCGCCCTCGCCAGCCAGTTTACGATTCAACTGAAACCGCCACCGCACATACAACAGCGCCGAACAGAACACCGCCAGGCTCGCGCCCATTTCCAGCAAACCAAACAGCTGCCGGTTGGGGTCATACGCGGCCAGTGCGCCCTTGATGAAATACAGATTCACCACAAAACACATCCACGAATGCCCGCGCGCGCTGCCGATGACCATCCCCGGTGCGAGCAATAGCAGGGGCACCAGTTCAATCAGCAAAATCACCCACGGCCGGGCGCCGTGCAGGTCGGCAAACACCAGGTAGTAGGCGCACAGCAGCCCCACCAGCCCGAAAAAGCACAGCAGGCTGATCGCGCGCATCGCCCGCACCCGCGGTTCGAGCCATTCGATCGAGGGCAGAATCTTCGGCTTTTTCGCCACGTCAGTTCCCCAGTTTTTGCGCAGTCTTCGCCAAGCGCAGGCCCAAGGCTCGGCACAGCGCCACTTCGTGTTCATTCAAACCCTGTTTGCCATCGGCCCCGGCGTGATGGCTGGCACCGTAAGGCGTGCCGCCGCCACGGGTTTCCAGCAGCGCCGATTCGCTATACGGCAGGCCGGTGATCAGCATGCCGTGGTGCAACAACGGCAACATCATCGACAGCAGCGTGGTTTCCTGACCGCCGTGCAGGCTCGCGGTGGAGGTGAACACTCCGGCCGGTTTGCCCACCAGGGCGCCGGTCAGCCAAAGATTGCTGGTGCCGTCGAGGAAGTACTTGAGCGGCGCCGCCATATTGCCGAAACGGGTCGGACTGCCCATGGCCAGACCCGCGCAGTGCTTCAAGTCGTCGAGGCTGGCGTACAGCGCGCCTTCGTCGGGGATGTCCGGCGACACGGCTTCGCATTCGGTAGAGATCGGCGGCACCGTGCGCAGGCGCGCTTCCATCCCGGCCTGCTCGACACCACGGGCAATCTGCCGGGCCATTTCATTGGTCGAGCCGCTACGGCTGTAATACAGAACCAGAATGTACGGCGCGCTCACGGCAGCAACTCCAGCACGTTCTCCGGCGGACGGCCGATGATGGCTTTGTCGCCGACTTCGAGAATCGGTCGCTCCATGAGTTTCGGATGGGCGGCGATGGCAGCGATCAATTGCGCCTCGCTCAGGCTGCTGTCGGCCAGATTGAGAGTCTTGTACTCGTCCTCGCCGGTGCGCAGCAGTTGCCGGGCGCTGATGCCCAGTTTGGTCAGCAGGCTCTGGATTTGCGCGGCGTCCAGCGGGGTGTCCAGGTAACGGACCACGGTTGGTGTCAGGCCACGGGCTTCCAGCAGTTCGAGCGCACCGCGGGATTTCGAGCAGCGCGGGTTGTGATAAAGCGTCAGATCGGTCATGTGCGGGTCGCATCTTGCGTAAGGTGGCGGCTATTCTAACTGTGCAGCGCGTAATCCAGAACCTCGGGAGGCGATGGGTCGCAGGCGCATTCAATTTTGAACAAGGATTACGACATGACAAGACGACTGGCAGCAGCATTGGCGATCATCGGTGCGTTGATGCTGGGGGGCTGTGGCAACGACTATGGTATCGACCAGAACGGCCAGAAAGTCGCCGCCGAACGTCTGGACAACCAATGGGTGGTGCTCAACTACTGGGCCGAATGGTGTGGCCCGTGCCGCACCGAGATCCCGGAGCTGAATGGGTTGGCCGATCAGCTGAAGGACAAGAAGATTGGTGTGTTCGGGGTCAATTTCGACAATGTGCAGGGGGAAGAGCTGAAAAGCGCCAGCGAGAAGCTGGGGATCAAGTTCACCGTGCTGGCGTCGGACCCGGCGGATCTTTTCGAGTTGCCTCGCAGCGAAGCGTTGCCGGTGACCTACATCATCGATAACAAGGGCAAGGTACGTGAGCAGTTGATGGGCGAGCAGACCGCGGCGGGGGTGATGGCCAAGCTTGAGGCGTTGCAAGCGCTCAAGTGATTGCACAGAAGCTCTTGTGGCGAGGGAGCTTGCTCCCGCTGGGCTGCGCAGCAGTCGCAAAACCGGTACAAACGGTGTTCCTGATGAACCGAGGTGACGGGTTTTAGGGCTGCTGCGCAGCCCAGCGGGAGCAAGCTCCCTCGCCACAGGTATTCACTTGGCCACAGCTCGGGGTTATCAACCCTCTTCAAGCCACCAACGCAACGGCTTGCCTTCGGCGGGCCAGAAGCGCATCTGCTCGATCGGCGAAACGTCCCAGCGCTGCACATTTTCCAGGGCCTGCATGAAGCGCTTTTCCTGCTCCATCACGGCTGGCGCGCACATTTTGCGGGTGCTGCCGATCTTGCCGAAACTCAGCTTGTCGCCTTCCAGCGTGTACGGCGCAAACCAGTGGTTGCAGCCGCCATTGCCGTAGGCCCGGCCGTCTTCACCGAGGGTGATGGTCAGGTGGCTGTAATCCATCAGCGGACGTTCGCCGATCCATTCCAGGATGTAGCTGCGGTTTTGTTGCAATTTCACCGGCTCGGCGGCGCAGCCCAGCAGGCTGGCACCGACCAGGGCGGTCAGGGCGAGGCGTTTCATCACGCGGGCTCCTGGCATGTCGGGCACAGGTGCTTCTCGCCAACGGTGGTCCAGCCCAGCTCGGCAATCCGCGCAGTGGCGGCAGGTTTTTCAGCCTTGTTACCCAGTTTGGCGTCCACTGCAAACTCAAAGCTCAGCTCTTTGGCGCAGCTGTCGCAGTTGACTTTCCAGGTGTGGATCGCCAATTCGCCGAACACCGGACCACTGGCCACCGCGACCCATTGGCCGGGCGGGTTGATCAAATGGCGAACCGTTTCCACGGTCAGGCGCATGGACAGGTCCTTGGCACCTTTGAGGGTCACGACCAGCACGTCGTTATTACGAATCGAGCCGCCGTTGCCGGTGACTTGATAACGCCCCGGCACAAGGGCGCGGCATTCGGTGAGGGTGTGTTGCGGGTTCATCAGGCTGTAGCGGAAATCGTGTTCGACCATGGGTCCTCCAAATATGCGCGGTATGCTATCACGGGCCTGCTCGCAGCATGGCGCGGGCAGATGACCTTCGATCTGGTTCAAATGACCGACCGACTCATGGCACACTGCCGCTTTTGCATCTCTAAGGAACGGACATGGCGTTAATCGAATGTTATGAGTGCAAGCAAAGCATCAGCTCCACGGCGCCTGCTTGCATTCATTGCGGTGCACCGGCGGGAACGGTGCAAGCGGCCACTTCGACGGCAACGCCGGCACAGGCACCCCTTTCTTTCGGGCGTTTGCCGGCCGATGAGAAGGTGGCCAGGGTGACCCCGGCCGCGTTCGGACGTAAACGAAAAACCGCAGTCGAAGCCGAGGTGGCGGCACCGATGCCTGCCTCCAACGGCGTGCGTCCGGTGGAACTGTGGCTGAAGCTGATGATTTTCTTTCTGCCGCCGTTTTTTGTCTGGTTCCTGCTGCGTCGCGGGCATTCGCTGGGGCAACGCTTGCTGGGGTTCGGCTGGCTGGGCCTGATGATCCTCTTGTCCAAGGCCTGATCGGCTCAGCCTTCGACCTGATTCTGCGGCGCGCCAGCGGCCCAGGCCGCGATGTTCTGCAGGGTGGTCGTGGCAATCGCGTCCAGGGCTTCGCGGGTGAGGAAGGCCTGGTGCGCGGTGATGATCACGTTCGGAAAAGTCAGCAGCCGCGCCAGCACATCGTCCTGCAGCGGCAGGTCGGAACGGTCTTCGAAAAACAGTTGCGCCTCCTCTTCATAGACATCCAGCCCCAAGTAACCCAATTGGCCGTCCTTCAACGCGTCGATCAGCGCCGGCGTGTCCACCAGGCCGCCGCGTCCGGTGTTGATCAACATCGCGCCGGGCTGCAGGTGCGCCAGTGATTCACGGTTGATCAAGTGTTTGCTCTGCTCATTGAGCGGGCAGTGCAGGCTGATGATCTGCGATTCGGCCAGCAGCTCGGGCAAGCTCAGGTAGCGGGCGCCGAGGGCTTCGACCTGCGGATTGGGGTAGGGGTCGTAGGCCAGCAACAGGCAACCGAAACCGTGCATGATTTTCGCGAAGGTCGCGCCGATCTGCCCGGTACCGACCACGCCGACCGTCTTGCCCACCAAGTCGAAACCGGTCAGGCCGTGGAGGCTGAAATCCCCTTCGCGGGTGCGGTTGTAGGCCCGATGCAGATGTCGGTTGAGCGCCAGGATCAGCGCCACCGCGTGTTCGGCCACCGCGTGCGGCGAGTACGCCGGAACCCGCACAATCGACAGCCCCAATAGCTTCGCCGCCGTCAGGTCGACATGGTTGTAACCAGCCGAGCGCAGGGCGATCAAGCGCGTGCCGCCCGCTGCCAGGCGTTCCAGCACCGGAGCGCTCAAGTCATCATTGATGAACGCGCAGACCACTTCGTGATGCTCCGCCAGCGCCACCGTATCGACGCTCAGCCGCGCCGATTGAAAGTGCAACTCGATACCGGCGGGCAGCTCGGTGCCGAGAAAACTGTCGCGGTCGTAGGTCTGGCTGCTGAAAAGAATCGTGCGCATACGGTCCTCCTGAAAAACGCGATCACGCTTTTATGTAGCAGCTGGCGAAGCCTGCGTCCGGCTGCTACAGGGATCGGTGAGCTTAGCGCCGATGCTGGCCGGCGCCATTGCGCTGCATCAAGCGTTTATCCGGGCATGGGCGGCCAGGCGGTTGATCGCCCGATCGAGTTCTTCCAGGGCGCCGGGAGCTTTGGGGTCCTGTTGCTTGAGCAGGGTTTCGCTGCGCTGGCAGGCAGCACGCAATTGCGGGACACCGCAGTAACGAGTCGCGCCGTGCAGGCGGTGGACGCGCTCGATCAAGGCGTTGTTGTCATTGGTTTCCCGGGCCAGGCGAATGGCCTCGCGATCGGCTTCCAGGGAGGCCAGCAACATCGCCAGCATGTCCGCGGCCAGATCGGCCTTGCCCGCGGCCAGGCGCAAGCCTTCGTCGTGGTCGAGCACCTGCAGTTCATGGGCGCCGCCATGGCTGTCGCTGGAACGCTCCGGTCCGTGATTGCGCAACGCCAGGCCGGTCCACTTCAACACCACCTGAGCCAGTTGCCGCTCGCTGATCGGTTTGGTCAGGTAGTCGTCCATGCCGCTTTGCAGCAGGGCGCGTTTTTCGTTGGCCATGGCGTGGGCGGTGAGGGCGACGATCGGCAGCGGCGTGCAATGCCGCTCGCTTTCCCACTGACGAATCGCCTCGGTGCTTTGACGCCCGTCCATGCCGGGCATTTGCACGTCCATCAACACCAGGTCAAACGTCTCGCTTTGCACGGCTTTGACTGCCGCGTAACCGCTTTCCACCGCGAGCACCTTGGCGCCCATGTCTTCGAGCAGGGTTTGCACCAGCAGCAAGTTGGCCGGGTTGTCGTCGACGCACAGCACCTTCGGTGCGCGGCTCGATACCGGTTCGCCGGGTTCGCTGCGCTGCTGGCGCGGGTTGACCAGATCGGACAACGCCCGACGCAACTTGCGGGTGCAGGCCGGCTTGGCTTGAAGCTGACTGTGCGGGTTGGGCACCGAGAGGTGGAACAGCGTCTGTTCGGTGGTCGGGCACAGCACCAGCACCTTGCAGCCCAGGTGTTCGAGGTCCCAGATGTGCTGGTTGAGACGCTCCGGTGGCATGTCGTTGCTGGTGATGCCGAGCACCGCCAGATCGATCGCCTGATCGGTCTGATGCGCGCCGGTCACGCCATTGGCCAGGCTTTCCAGGGTATTGAACGGCGTCACGACCAAGCCGCAATCTTCCAGCTGATGCTGCAAGGCCTGACGGGCCAGTTCATGGTTTTCCAGCACCGCCACGCGGCGCCCGAGCAGCGGCGGGCCGGGCAGGTCTTCGGCGTCGTCGCGGGTCTTGGGCAGGCTGAGGCTGATCCAGAATTCCGAACCTTCGCCCGGCGTGCTGTCGACGCCGATCTCGCCGCCCATCTGTTCGATCAGACGCTTGGAAATCACCAGCCCCAAACCGGTGCCACCTGGCTGGCGGGACAGCGAGTTATCAGCCTGGCTGAACGCCTGGAACAGGGCGCGCACGTCCTGGCTCGACAAACCGATGCCGGTGTCCTGAATGCTGATGCGCAGTTGCACGCTGTCTTCGTGTTCTTCTTCGAGCATGGCCCGGGCGACGATGGTGCCTTCGCGGGTGAACTTGATCGCGTTGCTCACCAGGTTGGTGAGGATCTGCTTGAGTCGCAGCGGATCGCCCACCAGCGACAACGGCGTGTCGCGATAAACCAGACTCACCAGCTCAAGCTGTTTGGCATGGGCGGCCGGGGCAAGGATGGTCAGGGTGTCTTGCAGCAGGTCGCGCAGGTTGAACGGAATATTGTCGAGCACCAGTTTGCCGGCCTCGATTTTCGAGAAGTCGAGGATCTCGTTGATGATCCCCAGCAGACTGTCGGCGGACTTTTCGATGGTGCCCAGATAGTCGAGCTGACGCGGTGTCAGTTCGCTTTTTTGCAGCAGGTGCGTGAAGCCGAGAATGCCATTGAGCGGGGTGCGGATTTCATGGCTCATGTTGGCCAGGAACTCGGATTTGATCCGGCTCGCTTCCAGGGCTTCCTTGCGCGCCAGGTCCAGTTCGATGTTCTGGATCTCGATAGTCTCCAGGTTCTGGCGCACGTCTTCGGTGGCCTGGTCGACACTGTTCTGCAACTCTTCCTGAGCGTTTTGCAACGTGCCGGCCATGCGGTTGATGCCGGACGCGAGCTCATCCAGTTCCTGACTGCCGAGGGGCGGCAGGCGGGTTTCCAGATGGCCGTCCTTGAGTTGGGCCACCGCCAGTTTGATCTGGCTGATCGGCCGATTGATGGTCCGGCCCATGCGCAAGGCAAGCAGCGCCGCACCCGCCAGGCCCGCGCCGATCAGCAGCAGGCTGGCGAACAGACTGCGGTAACCGCGCAGCAGCATGCCGCTGTGGGACAGTTCGAGTTCGACCCAGCCCAGCAGGCGGTCGGATTCATCAGGTATCAAGTCGCCGGCGAGGTTGCGGTGCTTGCCGAATACCGGCAGCAGATAACGCGTCGCATCGTTGCCACTGCGGCGCAGCATCTGCGAGCCACTGCCCATCGGCGCCGGGTTGAGCATGGTCGGGCCGGCGTGGGCCACGGGCGTGCGGTCGGGGGCGAGGAAGGTCACGGCGCGCACGTCCGGTGTTTCCAGCGACTGGGTGGCGATACGCTCCAGCAACTCGTTGTCTTTGTGACCCATGGCTGGGGCCACCAAGGGCGCGAGCTGTTCGGCGATCATCTCGCCGCGCTGCATCAGTTGGGTTTGCAGGTCGGATTGCTGCATCCAGGTGAAATAGCCGCCCAGGACCAGCGCCATCAGGCTGGTCGGCAACAGGGTCAGCAACAGCACGCGGCCTTTAATTCCCAGTTTCTTGAGCACGCATCTCTCCTGCATCCAGCTATTGATTGACCTGCACGTGCGTCCGGCACGCGCCACCGGGCCAGTGTAGCGATTTGCAGGCAGGCAATCTTCGTAAAATTGATGTCGTCATTCGTCGGCCGGATCGCCTCTTTTGCGCCACGGGCAAACCTTGGGTTGCCCATCGTCAGGCAATCTTGAATAATCGCCAACTGAGAATTATTTGCAGATACTAATGACTCCCATCTCTGTTGGCCATCCCCGCATTCTGTCCATTGAAGACGATCTCGTGCTCGGCGCTTATGTGCACGAGCATTTGGGCCGTTGCGGTTTTCAGGTGACCTGGTGCCAGAACGGGCAGGAAGGCCTGGACATTGCCCGCCAGCAGCCCTTCGACGTGGTGCTGATGGACATTTTGCTGCCAGGGCTGAACGGGTTGAACGTGCTGACGCAATTGCGCCAGAGCCATTCGACCCCGGTGGTGCTGATGTCGGCGCTGGGCGCGGAGGCGGATCGCATCAGCGGTTTTCGCCTGGGGGCCGATGATTACCTGCCCAAACCCTTCAGCATGGCCGAGTTGCGCGTGCGCATCGAAGCGATCCTGCGCCGGGTGGCACTCGACCGTCGGCCGGAGCCGGCAGTGGCGGCGTCCACGGTCGACAGCCTGCGTTTCGACGACGAGCTCAGTGAGGTTTTCTATGGCGAACACGCCGCCGGCCTGACCCGCAGTGAGTATCGATTGCTGGACACGCTGAATCGCAATGGCGATGAAGTGCTGAGCAAAGCTTTCCTTTATCAGCACGTGTTGCAACGCGGTTTTGCCGCCCATGACCGCAGCCTCGACATGCACATCAGTCAGATTCGCCGCAAACTCAAAGGCATCGGCTACACCGAGCGGGAAGTGCGTACTGTCTGGGGCAAGGGTTACGTGTTGAGTGCCGGCGATGAAATGGTCTGACCTGCCGGGCCGGCACTCGCTGTTCTGGAAGCTGGCGTGTCTGCTGGTGGCGTTCTGTCTGCTGATGATCTGGCTGAGCTGGTCCTGGGGTCGCTACATGGAGCAGCGAAACCAGTTTCTGTCGAACGAGGCCCGAGGCACGCTGACGGGGTATGCCGCCGAGGCCGAACAGGCGTGGCGCCAAGGGCAGAGCGCGGGCGTCGATGCCTGGCTGCAAGGTATGAAACAGCGTGAAACCGGCTGGGTTGGCGTCATCGGCGGCGATTTGCAATCCCTGAGCAGCCAGCCGCTCACGGACAAGGAAATCGAGCGACTGACTTTTCTGCGTGGCCTGGATTGGCCTATTCACAAGAAAAACCTGCCGTGGCTGCGCGTGCCGTTCCCCGGCAACCCCTACGCCGGCAACCTGGTGATCGAACTGCCCCAGCGCTTCATGCCCGGCCAATACCGGGTGTTCTGGCGCGTGATCACCAACGGCGTGATCCCCGGCCTGTTCACCCTTTTATTGTGCGTCGGTCTTTATCGATTGCTGGTCGTGCCGTTGAACCAACTGCGCGAACAGGCCAATGCCTGGCGTGCCGACCAGTTGAACGTGCGCTTGTCGAGCAGAACCACCAATCGTTCGGATGAACTTGGCGAACTGGGCAGGGCGTTCGATCACATGTCCGAGCGTTTGCAAAGCACCGTCGCCCTGCAGCAGCAATTGCTGCGCGACTTGTCCCACGAACTGCGCACGCCGCTGAGCCGTCTGCGGGTCGCCAGCGAAAGCGAACAGGGGCTGGTGCAATTGCGCGAGCGCATTGGTCGAGAAGTCGATGGCATGCAGCGGCTGGTAGAAGACACCCTGCAACTGGCCTGGCTCGACACCGAGCGCACACCGTTGCCCGACGAAGCGATCCAGGTCCAGGCGCTGTGGGAAATGCTCACGGAAAACGCCTGCTATGAAAGCGGCTGGCCAGCAAGCCAGTTGCAGTGTCTGGTGGATTCGTCGTGCTGGGTTCGCGGCAATCTCAACACCTTGGCCCAAGCGCTGGAAAACATTCTGCGCAATGCCATTCGTCATTCGCCGAGTGCCGGCATCGTTCGTTTCGGCGGGCAACGTGAGGGCGACTTCTGGCATCTGTGGCTGGAAGACGAAGGCGGCGGGGTGGCTGAGGCGGATCTGGAGCGCATCTTCTGCCCGTTCATTCGACTCGACGGCTCGCGACCGGGGGATGGCGGATTCGGGTTGGGATTGAGCATTGCCAGGAATGCGGTGCAGCGCCAGGGTGGGACGCTTTGGGCTGAGAACACTGAGGTGGGGTTGCGGTTGAATATGCGGTTGTTGGCGGGTGTTGATGGCGCTAGTGACGACGCCATCGCGATGAGACCTTACCATCCGATGAAAAAGTGTCAGCGCTGCTGACACAATTGATGGAGCAACGTTGCTGTTTCAATGAAATCCCTTTCGGTCATTACCCTCTACCTTGCTGAAGAGAAAGTCTCACCACTGGTGAGACATTTAGCCTACAAACTGAATAAACAACTCTCCCCTTTAGGAGCGAGCTTGCTCCGGTGGTGTTCCGACGAAGAAGCCCTACCTATTACTACCGTTCTAATTTGCCGTTCCCATCATCGGTTCAGACTCAATCAGGAATGCGCGGGTTTGTCCGGTCGAATTTGTTCCGGATGCGCCAACTCTATGAGATCTACCATGCTGAAAAGAAAGTCGCACCACTGGTGCGACAATTATCCTAATACATAACGTGATCATCTTCAGTCGGAGCAAACACCCGGAAGAGAGGGGCTTCTATGTGTGTATGGCAGTCCAGGAAAAGTGGTTGACTCTTGAATTTCAAAGTCCGTAAAAGTTCGTGTTTTTATCCACTCAACAATGCGTTGATTTCAGTAATATCAACTTCACTTAAGGTCCCGGCCGCGGCCTTGAGCTGTAGCTTAGCCATCAAAGTGTCATAACGGGCGCGAGACAACTGTTGAACGATGTCACTCAGTTTGCCCTGAGCCCCCAATACATCGATACCAACTCGCATGCCTACCTTGTAGCCGATGTGATTGGAGTCCAGCGCCAAATGTGCGGACGACTTCGCAGCCTCCAGTGCCTTAACCTGTGCCATTCCATCCACTACCCCCGACCAAGCCTGTCTGGCTGCTAGAGTAGCCGCACGGCGTGCATCATCCAGTTCAAACTCGGTTTGCTCCTGGATAGCCAACGCTTGCCGAGTAGCAGAGCCAAGTCGGCCTCCACTATAAAGTGGTATGTTCATACGCAGCCCGATACTAGATGAGTCAGTGCGAGTGGTATTAGCATTAGGGTTTTGCTGCATGTTTTGACTGATAACTAGATCAACGGTCGGCAGGTGTTCAGCCTTTCGGATACGTACTTCGTTACCAGCAATATCCAGGAGAAGCTCTTGAGCTTGTACATCAAGATTATCCCGCTGAGCCGCCGCTACCCATGTGTCGAGCTCAAATGGCTGCGGAGGTGAAAGTACCACGCTGTCGTGCAAGCCTTTCAATGTGCTGGGATTCTGACCAGTGATTCGAAATAAGGTGAATTGAGCTAGATCAAGATCACTTCTAGCTTTTATAAACTGCCCCATACTTCGATCGAAACTCGCTTGAGCTTCATGCACATCGATAATGCTGACGTTTCCAATTTCAAACATTTTTTTGGCGCTCTCCAGTTGTTCAGCATCCGCAGTTCGCAGATCCCGAACCGCCTCTAGTACGTCAGTTGCATTTAGGATCTCAAAGTAGGCTTGAACAACCCGCAGCAACAAATCCTGCACCGCGCGTTCGAACTGAACTCGCGCTTGTAAATGTTGAAGTTCTCCCTGCTGAAACTGAATCCAATTCTGCCGCCGAAAGACTGGCTGTATTAGCTGTATACCGTAACTACGATTTTGCCTTTTGTGTTGGATGTTACCGTTCGGGATTTGGTAGTCTGTTTCCACCCAATGAATCTGGGCATCAAGCGATACATGAGGAAAAAGCCCAGCTTTACCTTGTGTTGAGCGTTCATATCCCGCGCGTAGTTGGGCTTTTGCCGCAGAGTAATGGGCATCATGAAGTAATGCTTGACGATAGATTTGCAGAAGGTCAAAGTCGGTGGCCTGAGCTGCTATCGTACCTAGCAACGTTATTGCACCCAAGACAACATTTTCGCTCTTCACACGTGATCCTTTGTTCTATCGAGACAGACGTCCTCCACGAGCGCCCCATTATCTAAGCGAACAAGACGCTTAGCGAAAGCAAGTGTTTCATGACGGTGAGCAATAAATACTCGAGTCGTCGGCATTTCGTCTAATGCCTTAGTTATATTCTGTTCACTGTGTAAATCGAGATGGCTAGTGGCTTCATCCAAAGCAAGTATTTTGGGGTTTCGATATAAGGCTCGCGCTATTAAAATCCTCTGTTTCTCTCCTCCGGAAAGTCCCGCTCCCAACTCAGATACCAATGTCTGGTAGCCCATAGGCATACTGTCTATGATTTTGTCGATATCTGCAAATTTGGCTGCTTCTTTCATGCGCTTCTGGCAGAAGTGAGGTTCGAAACAACATATGTTTTCAGCTAATGAGCCAGCCAGCAATTGATCATCTTGCATCACTGATCCGACCAGATTTCGACAAGCCAAACTTCCGAGTTGACGCGTTGGTATTCCTCCGATCAAAATCTCCCCTTCTGTCGGTGTAAGTAAACCAAGTAATAATTTGAATAATGTTGTTTTTCCGCAGCCAGAACGGCCAACTATAGCAACTGAGTCTCCTGCGTGGACCATGAGTGAAAGATTTTTAATTACCCATGGTTCATTTGGCGCGTATCTGAAAGAAATTTCTCTGAATTCAATACTTGGTTCTATACGATCAAGATCCGTTTCAGTTGTTTCGTTCGGCTCTGGTACTTCTAGCGCAATGTCTGCTAGTCGATCGGTATGGAGCGAAAGCATCCGGATTTCGATGCTCAGATCTATTAGTTTGCTTGCACGTCCTGTGAATTGCCCCTTGTAGGCAATGAAGGCCAGTAGCATACCTAGCGATAGCGCGCCGTGTAGTACGGCCACTCCTCCGACATATAGAAGTAACATTCCTTCCAGTCCAAATATCAGAGTGTTAAGACTGGCAAACATCAATAATAGCTTCTGTGTTGTTATGTCTCTGTTTTGAACGTCGATAATCAGATTTTGCCAAGTTGCCAGACGCAATGTAGTGCCATTGAATAGCTTGAGAGGTAAAACTGCTCTTATAGTTTCCAAAAAGTACGAGTTTTCCCGTGCGCTTAACGCGATGCGTTCTTCAGAAGCATTGCGCAAGGGGAAGTAAAATACAATTCTTAATATGCAGTAAAAGGCTAGCGCGGTTAAAACTATCGCTGTTAGTGTCGTGCTGTATAGAAACATCATGGTCAGAGTAATCAATGTGACCACCCCGTCGAGGGTCGCCGTAATTGCACTGTTGGTCAAAACGTTGCGAATAGCGGAAAGCGATTGAAAGCGAGCTGCAATATCTCCAAGTTGACGCTTTTCAAAATACGCCCAAGGGAGGCGTAACATATGACTGAATAAATTCCCCGAGAGTTGGATTGCTAATTGTTGACTCAGGCGCAGTCCCATCCATCCTTGCGCCATTTTCAACACGAAACTAGTCACCATTAACAGGCAGCCACCAATAGCTGCTAGTAGCAATAGATCGTGATCCGCCGATACCAAAGCGCCATCTACCACCCACTGAGTTACTTGCGGAGCTAGCAGTGCAACCATTTCTATTCCTAATGCAAGGACAAAAATGTTGGCCAACGCACGCTTTAATCCGACAATATGTTTAGTGAAATAACTTAGGCGAATCCGAGGTTTCAGAGGCTCGGGTTTAAAAACTGCATTGGGCGTTAACTCTAATGCTACTCCGGTAAAATGTTGTGATGACTCTGCTATTGTCATGGTTTTTCGACCAAAAGCAGGATCTAGCAGTATTAGTTTTTTTCCTTTTAATTTTTCCAATACTACGAAGTGATCAAGGTCCCAGTGCAAGATGCATGGGGTTTTCAACTTAAATACTTCGTCCAATTCCAAGCGCAGTGGGCGAGGCGAGAAGTTTAGTGAATGGGCGTAGCGCATAAGTTGAGCTAAGTTTGTTCCTTTTAGGGAAATGGAGAAGCGTCTGCGAATATTTGCTAAGTCCAAATGCAATCCATGGAATGCCGCGATCATGACTAGGCAGGCGAGTCCGCACTCCGGCCTTTCTGTTTGTAAAGTTACTCGCATAGTTTAGCGTGCTCTAAAAATAAAAACTTCAATCAGTGATCGAATATTTCTAATATGTCTTGCCGGCATAGTTCGGTAATTATTGCCATAAGTTCATCGGAAGGGATTTCTGGAAGTTTTCCTCTTAGTTCAAAAATGTTGGATCCAGGTGAATCTGCTATATGTTGAATTATCTTTAAACTCTTCTGGTCGAGATTTAGTCGAGTGCCATTAGCAATAATATAACCACTGTCTAACCCTGGGTGACAGATTGCACAAATCCGAATTCCAAGGTGCTCGGGTAGTGCGCTAGCACTAGGGTTTCCAAAAAGTTCCAGAGCTAATGGCGAATCTATGCGAGTGGCGCCAGTGAACTCATCCATGAAACGGCAATAGTTTTCAGGGTTGTTTATTAATTCATTAATATGATTACCTACGGAGGCGAGAGTTTGAGTGTCCTGTTGCCAATTATTGAGAGATTTTCGTGAGTCTGCGTAATTTCCAATATGTGTGAACAGCCAAGATAGATAATCTACAGCCAAGGCAGGAAATGTCCCCACGGATAAATGGAAAGTTGGCTCTCCCAATGGCAGTGGGTTATGCCACCAGCCGCGTGGAATATATAAAATATCTCCCGCTTCCAAGATAATGTCCATGTAAGGATCTGATGGGCAGGGATGCTGATCTTTGTAGTCTTTGCTTTGTTGAGTAAATATGGGCGACTCCATTGAAGGCTTGTAAATTATCCAGCGCTTGCGACCAATCAATTGGATTGCAAACACATCACGGGTATCCCAGTGGCAGGGAGAAGACTCCCTTTCACCTAGTGCCACGTAAGCACTATTAACTACCTGTCTTCCAGTAAATGCTGCTACTTGTCTTGAGAGTTGTTCGGCTTTTGCAGAGTGCTTGATTTTGTTAGCGATTAATGTAGCGCCATTTTTTAAATACTCATATACATTCGGTTTGACAAGTCTATGTCTCAACGTTCCGACTTCTAAGTATCTTTCAATGTATTCGTGTTTGGGTATCAAGCCATTCAGAAATAACTTGAGGTCTTCGGATGCGACGTCACTGTTGTTATATACTTCATTAGCCTCTTGCCAAGGAAAATAGGTTTTAGCAACTGCGCTTTTTATTAATAGTGGCTTTTTTTCCTGATATTGCTCGGCGAAATCACCAGGAGATATGTTGAAAGTGATGCTCATCCGATAGACCTCAAATGCGTTTTAATTGTTTGTTTAGATGGTTTTTTAGCAGCAAGTATTAGTTGTAATTTGTCCCGGCAGTGAAAGCGTTTTGAATCTGGCCGCCTAGCATTCCACTGTAATAACCAACGTGGGCGCCAACAGCGGTTGATGCTGCTATTTGACCCGCCCCTAAACCTGCGGGCCCTAAGATAAAACCTCCGACTGCGCCGGTCACGGTAGCTCCAATAAGTCCTTCAACATTACCTCCTCCGGTTGCCATGGAGTTTCCTACATATCCAGCAGCTGCTGTAACACCACCAATTAAGGCACCGGGTGGCCCTACGGCACCGGAAACAAATTCTAAATCATCTATAGAAAGTTCTTTCATGATTGAGCTCCATTATTCTATTTATCTATTTTGAGATGGTGGGGAGAATATGCTTTATTGTTAAATATGCTATTAGTGGGACTATGTAGGCTGTCAGTATGGTGATTGCTAGACTTCTCTGTATCCCCCATCGCATGCGTAGTAGTTTAAAAAAACAGTAGTAGAGAAGAAATACAATGGCGACGACAATAGATGGGGTAAGGGCGTCAGAGACTGTGCCATCCATAAAGCGTATGCCAAATATATGTATACTCATCTCTTCGATGTTATCAACAAGATTTTGCTTGGTCATGAGGTTGCGTTCTCTTTATTGTATATTACCTATATGGTTGTTTTTTAGTCGGTGAGAAGTCGGATTGCGGTCTATCGGCTTGAGCTTTAAAGTATGTTTGGTTTTGTTGTGGTAGGTCTGTGTAAGAGTATTGCTTTGACGGTTTGGTGATGGAACCCTACATGTGTAGGGTATGGCTTAAATATTTGGATTTTTCATTTTTTTTGCCAATAGCTCAACTCTAGAATTAACCCCATGTTGATGAAAGATTGAGGATGCGTAATCACGCACTGTAAAGTCGCTTATCCCAAGCTCCCGAGCGATTTGTTTGTTTGTCTTTCCTTGTAGAAGTAAATGCAGGATTTCTTTTTCCCTGTTAGTCAATTAGGTGTTGCTCCAGGCTGTTCGTGATTAAAGACAGATTCAATGCGAGCGTTTTCCAGTGATTGAATAGATCGGCTCCAGGGCCCATTCATAGAGTCGGCGTTTGTCTTGCACGATATCAGCCACAAGCAACATGCCGGCCTGTAGTGGGTGTAAGTTGCCGTATAGATTAATTGTCTGAGAATCGAGCTTGACGGTTGCGCGGTAGAAGAGTTCGGTTGGCAGGGTTGTTTCATGAACAACGCTTGCAATGTGTGTTGGTAGTTCCTGAACCGCATAAGGGCTTTTCGCCAGATCGATAATTCGACCTCGTGCCATACCGAATTTTTGATAGGGATATGCGGAGTATCGGATGAGTACTGTCTGGCCCTTTTCTATGAAACCCATCTTTCGTGAGGCTACATATAGATGAGCTATAAGGTCAGCATCTTGGGGGATGAGGCTGGCAAGAAGTGTCCCGGCTGTGACTTGCTGGCCAACTTGAATATTTAATCCGGTTATAGTTCCGGCAAATGGCGCAGAGATAACTTGCTTGCTGCGGATGTCGTTTTCAGCCTGTTCCTGTCTAACTAGTGAGATACCTTTGTCTATCTCGGCAATTTCGTTGCGATGCCGTAACTCGGCCTCCTGACGCTGCATTTGCAATTCCATGTGTTCGCGATTGAGACTAGCGCAAGCTCTCTGAATACTTTGCTGTTGTCCAAGTAATGCGAGAAGTTCTCCTTCCTCTTGTTGATACTGGGCGACAGAAATGAATCCAGCCGCCAACAGGTCTTTTAGTCGCTGATGTTGAATCTTGGATAAATCTACACGTCGAGCGATCAGGCGTATCTCTTCTCGATACTGACCCAGCTCTCCGTTAATCGTGACGAGTCGACTGTCAAGTAGGCGAACTTGTCCTGTGATGCGATCATTTGCGGATGTGCGATTACGTTCCAGTACCAGTAAGCGCTGGGTGAGCTCTGCCGATATCAACTGTTGCGTACTGCCGGTTCCACTGACGCGTTCACCGGAAATTACTAACAAGTCTTCACTGGCGCCTACGGTTTGGCCTTCGTGAGCAAAAACTTCAGTGAGCAGCCCTGTAGTAGGAGAAGTCAGGCGTAACATGCCCTGCTCAGGGATGAGCAAACCACCCACGGTCGCTTTACGGGTATACGTCCCAAAATAAGAATAGATCATGACCACCAGTATTAATGTTCCAGCCAGAACGGACGCCACGCCATAACCCCAAGGCTGATGGATCAGTACGCTGCCGAAGCGTTGCTTGGTCTTTGCATTAACGGCTTCAGAGCGAAATAAAGCTAAAGCATCGGACATCGTTTTTTGGTCTTCAGGAGGTTTACGGTTTGCTGCATCACGCTGTTGAGCGTGAGCGCAGTACAAAGGCTATCGATGAAGCCCTTTACTGCCCAGTTCATTTAGTCGTTAAAATCTGAGTGAAATGTCCGATAAACGCGTCTCCTAAGAGCGAGACGTTTTGAATAGCAACTCTTTTCCTACGCCATTAGCGCGTTTTTGCTGTAGGACGCCGCCTGCCTCTGATAGGAATCGCTGATCCAATCGGCCTTATTCCCATAAGCCATAAGCACCACACTTTGCGTGATATGGCCTGCGAACGTTTGCCGGTATGATAGGCGCCCCCGCAGTCTGGATTGCGAATACGCCATGACCTTGCAGTACCCAACCATCGCCGATTGCGTCGGCAACACCCCGCTGGTCCGTTTGCAGCGCCTGCCAGGCGCCACCAGCAATACCCTTTTGCTCAAGCTCGAGGGGAATAACCCGGCGGGTTCGGTCAAGGACCGGCCGGCGCTGTCGATGATTACCCGCGCTGAATTGCGTGGGCAGATCCACGCCGGCGATACGCTGATCGAAGCGACTTCGGGTAACACCGGTATCGCGCTGGCCATGGCTGCCGCGATCAAGGGTTACAAGATGATCCTGATCATGCCGGACAACTCCAGCGCCGAACGTAAAGCCGCGATGACGGCCTATGGCGCCGAGCTGATCCTGGTCACCCAGGAAGAAGGCATGGAAGGCGCACGCGACCTCGCTCAGCGAATGGAAGCCGAAGGCCGTGGCAAGGTGCTGGATCAGTTCGCCAACGGCGATAATCCCGAAGCGCACTACACCACCACCGGCCCGGAAATCTGGCGCCAGACCGAGGGCACCCTCACTCATTTCGTCAGTTCGATGGGCACCACCGGCACCATCATGGGCGTGTCGCGCTACTTGAAAGAGCAGAACGACAACGTGCAGATCATCGGCCTGCAACCGATGGAAGGCTCGGCGATTCCGGGCATCCGTCGCTGGCCGCAGGAATACCTGCCGAAAATCTACCAGGCCGAGCGCGTCGACCGGATCGTCGACATGGCGCAAAGCGAAGCCGAAGACGTGACCCGTCGTCTGGCCCGCGAAGAAGGCATCTTCTGTGGCGTGTCCTCGGGCGGTGCGGTGGCAGCCATGCTGCGCCTGTCCAAAGAAGTTGAAAACGCGGTGATCGTCGCGATCATCTGCGACCGTGGCGACCGTTACTTGTCGACCGGCATTTTCGACGCGCCCAACTGATGGCCAAGCAAGAGAGAGGCCTGCGCTTCCAACCCACCGGTGGCAGCAAGGCCCCGCAAATTCCGACCGGCAAAAAGCAGCGCTTGAGCATCGAGCGCCTGGCCAATGACGGTCGCGGTATCGCGTTTTTCGAAGGTCGCACCTGGTTCGTCATCGGCGCATTGGCCGGTGAAGAAATCGAGGCGCGCGTGTTGGGCGCCCACGGCAAAGTGGTCGAGGCGCGCACCGAACGGGTGTTCCAGGCCAGCGAATTGCGTCGTCCGGCACCGTGTCCGCATGCCGGTCGTTGCGGCGGTTGCAGCGTGCAACATCTGCCGCACACCGAGCAACTCGCCCTGAAACAGCGCATGCTCGCCGAGCAACTGTCCAAGGTTGCCGGGGTCGAACCCCAAGAGTGGGCAGCGCCGTTGATCGGTCCGGAGTTCGGTTACCGCCGTCGCGCCCGAGTGGCGGTACGTTGGGACATGAAGGCGAAAAAACTCGAAGTCGGTTTCCGCGCCGCGGGCAGTCAGGACATCGTGGCCATCAACGAATGCCCGGTACTGGTCCCGCCCTTGCAGCCGATCATGACCCGCTTGCCGGAAATGCTTCGACGCTTGAGCAAACCTCAGGCGCTCGGCCATGTGGAATTGTTCGCCGGATCGTCATTGGCGGTTTTGCTGCGGCACATGGCGCCGTTGTCCGATGCGGACCTGACCATCCTCAAGGATTTTTGCGCGTTCCATGAAGCCCAGTTGTGGCTGCACGGTGACGGCGAACCGCAACCGGTCGAGGTCGATCAGTCACTGGGGTATCGCCTTGAAGCGTGGGATCTGAACCTGGCATACCGGCCGGGCGATTTCATCCAGGTCAATGCCGGGGTCAACGAAGCGATGATTGCCCAGGCGCTGAACTGGTTGAAGCCGACATCGGAAGAGCGGGTTCTCGATCTATTCTGTGGTTTGGGTAACTTTGCATTGCCGTTGGCCAAGGTTGTTCGCGAAGTGGTGGCGGTGGAAGGTGTGCAGGCAATGGTCGAGCGAGCAGCCGCGAACGCTGCTAGCAACAATCTTCATAATGCGAAGTTTTTTCAGGCCGATTTATCCCAGCCTTTGACTGATGCCGAATGGGCGCGCGAAGGCTTTTGTGCGGTACTCTTGGACCCACCGCGTGACGGTGCTTTCGAGGTCGTGCGCAAGCTGGCGTCCCTGGGCGCCAAACGGTTGGTGTACGTATCGTGCAACCCGGCAACGCTGGCGCGCGATACAGTCGAATTGATCAAGCAGGGCTACCGGTTAAAACGTGCCGGGATTCTCGATATGTTTCCTCAGACGGCACATGTCGAGGCCATGGCGTTATTTGAAGCGAGCTAGGACGGCTCGTCTGGTCCGACTGGCCGCCCGTGCAGCTCTTGCAGTAGCCCCGTGAGGGCAATCGGGCAATGAAGGTCAGCGAATTGACGCATTGAATCTGCGTCGTAGGGAAGGTAAGCAAGATGGTACAGGTGAGAGCACACCAGCCGATCAACACTGACGGCAGTATCAATCTCGAGGCTTGGCTCGATCATGCGGTCAGTGTCGATCTGGCACTGGATCGCGAAGCCTTGAAGGACGCGTGCGAGTTCGCTCGCGCGTCTGAACAACAAGCCAATGCGGCGAAGAATTTATGGTCCGAAGGGACCTCGAGTTTCCGCACAGGCCTTGAGATCGCCGAGATTCTCGCCGACCTCAAACTGGATCAGGATTCGTTGGTTGCGGCGGTCTTGTACCGCGGCGTGCGCGAAGGCCAGATCGAACTGCCGGCGGTCAGCCAGCGCTTCGGTCCGGTGGTCGCCAAACTCATCGACGGCGTGTTGCGCATGGCGGCGATCAGCGCCAGCCTGAGCCCCCGTCAATCGTTGGTGCTGGGCACCCAGGGCCAGGTCGAAAACCTGCGCAAAATGCTGGTGGCCATGGTCGACGACGTTCGCGTCGCGCTGATCAAGCTGGCCGAACGCACCTGCGCGATCCGTGCGGTGAAAACCGCCGACGACGAAAAGCGTAATCGCGTTGCCCGTGAAGTCTTCGACATTTACGCGCCGCTGGCTCACCGTCTCGGTATCGGTCATATCAAATGGGAACTGGAAGATTTGTCCTTCCGTTACCTCGAGCCCGATCAGTACAAGCAGATCGCCAAGTTGCTCCACGAGCGGCGTCTGGATCGCGAGCGCTTCATCGCTGACGTGATGACCCAGCTCAAAGACGAATTGCAGGCCACCGGCGTCGATGCCGACATCAGCGGCCGGGCCAAACACATCTATTCGATCTGGCGCAAAATGCAGCGCAAGGGTCTGGAGTTCAGCCAGATCTACGACGTGCGTGCTGTGCGCGTGCTGGTGCCGGAAATGCGCGACTGCTACACCGCGCTGGGTATCGTCCACACCTTGTGGCGGCACATCCCGAAGGAATTCGACGACTACATCGCCAACCCGAAAGAGAACGGCTACCGCTCGCTGCACACCGCGGTGATCGGCCCCGAGGGCAAGGTGCTGGAAGTGCAGATCCGCACCCACGCCATGCACGAAGAAGCCGAGCTGGGCGTATGCGCGCACTGGAAGTACAAGGGCACCGACGTCAAGTCCGGCTCCAATCACTACGAAGAGAAAATCTCCTGGCTGCGTCAGGTGCTCGAGTGGCATGAAGAACTGGGCGATATCGGCGGCCTGGCCGAACAACTGCGGGTCGACATTGAGCCGGACCGGGTCTACATCTTCACCCCGGACGGTCATGCCATCGACTTGCCGAAGGGCGCGACGCCGCTGGACTTCGCCTACCGCGTGCACACCGAAATCGGTCACAACTGCCGTGGCGCGAAGATCAACGGGCGCATCGTACCGCTCAACTACAGCCTGCAAACCGGTGAACAGGTCGAGATCATCACCAGCAAGCACGGCACCCCGAGCCGCGACTGGCTGAACCCGAACCTGGGTTACATCACCACCTCGCGGGCACGGGCGAAGATCGTTCACTGGTTCAAGTTGCAGGCGCGTGACCAGAACGTCGCGGCCGGTAAAACCTTGCTCGAACGTGAGCTCAGTCGCCTTGGCTTGCCAGCGGTGGACTTCGACAAGCTGGCCGACAAGGCCAACATGAAGACCGCCGAGGACATGTACGCCGCGTTAGGCGCCGGCGATCTGCGCCTGGCGCAACTGGTGAACCTGGCGCAACAACTGGTCGAGCCGGAACGCGGCAACGAGCAGCTGGAACTGATCCCGCGCAAAGCCACCGGCTACAAACCAGGCAAGCGCGGCGACATTCAGATCCAGGGCGTCGGCAACCTGATGACGCAAATGGCGGGTTGCTGCCAGCCGTTGCCGGGTGATGCCATCGTCGGCTATATCACCCAAGGCCGTGGCGTGAGCATTCACCGTCAGGATTGCGCCTCGGTGCTGCAACTGGGCGGACGTGAGCCAGAGCGGATCATCCAGGTCAGCTGGGGCCCGGTGCCGGTGCTCACCTACCCGGTGGACATCATCATCCGCGCCTACGACCGTTCCGGTTTGCTGCGTGACGTGTCGCAGGTGCTGCTGAACGAGCGGATCAACGTGCTGGCGGTCAACACCCGCTCGAACAAAGAGGACAACACCGCGCTGATGTCCCTGACCATCGAGATCCCGGGGCTGGATGCGTTGGGGCGGTTGCTGGGACGGATTTCCCAGTTGCCGAACATCATCGAAACCCGGCGTAACCGCACGCCTTGAAGATGTCCACGTGTGGGAGCTGGCCTGCCAGCGATGCAGGCACCTCGGTCTTTCAGTAGAGTCGAGGTGAAGCCATCGCTGGCAGGCCAGCTCCCACAGGTTTTGTGGTGAGAGATAAATGATGTATAGCCTTGAAGACTTGCTGCACCTGATGAACCGTCTGCGCGACCCGCAGTTCGGCTGTCCGTGGGATATCAAACAAACCTACGCCACCATCGTCCCGCACACCCTTGAGGAAGCCTACGAAGTCGCCGACGCGATCGAGCGCGGTGACTTCGATCATTTGCAGGGTGAGTTGGGCGATTTGCTGTTCCAGGTGGTTTATTACAGCCAGCTGGCCCGGGAAGAAGGGCGCTTCGAATTCGCCGGTGTGATCGATAGCATCACCCGCAAGCTGATCCGTCGTCATCCTCATGTGTTTCCGACCGGCGATCTTTACGCGCCGCTGGATGTTCCGCGCCTGAGTGAAGAACAGGTCAAGCAGCGCTGGGAGGAAATCAAGGCTGAAGAACGCGCCGAGAAATCATCCGCGCCCGAGCAGTTGTCCTTGCTCGACGATGTGCCTGCCGCGCTGCCAGCGTTGTCCCGCTCAGCGAAGTTGCAAAAGCGTGCGGGGCAGGTCGGCTTCGACTGGCCGGACGCCTTGCCGGTACTGGACAAGGTCCGCGAGGAACTCGATGAGGTGCTCGAAGCCATGGCCGACAATGACTCGGCAGCGATTGCCGATGAAGTCGGTGATTTGCTGTTTTCCGTGGTCAATCTGGCGCGTCATTTGAAGATCGACCCGGAAACTGCACTGCGTGGCGCCAACAGCAAGTTCGAAAGACGCTTCCGTTTTATCGAACAGGCATTGCGCGACACCCACCGTCCCATGGAAGATTGCACCCTCGAAGAGTTGGACGCCTTGTGGGGCGAAGCCAAACGTCAGGAAAAGAATTTGCCCAGCTGCGGTTGAGCAGTGGCCTAAGTGAGAAATAAGCACCATGAGCATTTCCCTTCGCGACCAGTTGCTCAAAGCAGGGCTGGTCAACCAAAAGCAGGCCAAACAGGTCGGCAAAGAGAAGCAGAAGCAGCAACGCCTGGTCCATAAAGGCCAGATTGAACTCGATGACTCGCAGCAGCGTGCCGCCCAGGAAGCCAAGGCCGAGAAGGTCAAGCGCGACCAGGAGCTGAACCGTCAGCAGCAAGAGAAAGTCGAGGCCAAGGCCCGCGCGGCGCAGATCAAGCAATTGATCGAAGTCTCGCGCCTGCCGAAGCTGACGACCGAGGACTACTACAACTTCGTTGACGACAAGAAGGTCAAGCGCATCTCCGTCAACACGCTGATGCGCAACCAGTTGAGCAATGGCTTCCTGGCGATCGTGCATCATGCCGGCGGCTACGAAGTGATCCCGCGTGAGGCGGCCCTGAAGATTCAGGAGCGCGATCCGCAGCGCATCGTGCAGCTGAACGTCAAGACTGAAGAAGTCGCTGCCGAGGACGATCCGTACGCGGCCTATCAGATCCCTGACGATCTGATGTGGTAAGCCTTTAACGGCTTCAACAACGACAAACCCCGCTCATGGCGGGGTTTGTCGTTTTCAATGCTGTCATTGCTTATGCGGATCGGAGCGCTCGTTGCTGCTCCAGTTGTTCCAGTTCGGCCTTGTAGCTGTGGGCGTCGGTTTCGGAATGAAACATCCCCACCAGCATGTCTTGTTGATGTACATCCCAGATACGGATACCGGCGGCTACACCTTCATGGGATTTATGTGAATCGTCGCGTTCAGTTACTTTTACAGTCATCTGCTAGCTCCAATCTCTGTTATCTGCAGCAAGGCGTGTGCAGGACTCTGTTATATGTTTGGTTAGCCTGCTAAGTAAACGACTGAGTTCGGTAACGAATTTTTGCGAAATCGGCAAAAGTCCTGCAGCCCGCCAAACACGTGGCATTCGGTCGCAGGGCATTGAGTTTCATGACAAAAGCTTCATGTTCGTGACAACCAAAACCGCAGGCTGCTACTGGGGAGCGGCGGTGAGGTCATTTTCAAGGCGCACAAAAAAACGCCCCGAACCAGTCGGGGCGTTTTTGTGTGCTGTGAGACGGCGGGGTATTACTTGCCGGTCCAGCGCTTCAGTACCAGGGTAGCGTTAGTGCCACCGAAGCCGAAGCTGTTGCTCATCACGGTGTTGATGGTGGCGTCTTCGCGCGTCTTGGTCAGGATCGGCATGTCTGCCACTTCCGGGTCCAATTCTTCGATGTTGGCGGAACCCGCCATGAAGTTGCCTTCCATCATCAGCATGCAGTAGATCGCTTCGTGAACGCCGGCGGCGCCCAGGGAGTGACCCGACAGGCTCTTGGTGGAGCTGATGGCCGGAGCGTTGGCGCCGAACACTTCACGCACACCTTTCATTTCCGCAACGTCGCCGACCGGAGTCGAGGTGCCGTGGGTGTTCAGGTAGTCGATCGGGGTATCAACGGTGGACATGGCCATCTGCATGCAGCGGATGGCGCCTTCGCCGCTTGGGGCGACCATGTCGTAGCCGTCGGAAGTTGCGCCGTAGCCAACGATTTCCGCGTAGATCTTCGCGCCGCGGGCCAGAGCGTGTTCCAGCTCTTCAACCACGACCATGCCGCCACCGCCGGCGATGACGAAACCGTCACGCTTGGCGTCGTAGGCACGGGAAGCCTTTTCCGGGGTTTCGTTGTACTGGCTGGACAGTGCGCCCATGGCGTCGAACAGGAACGACTGGCTCCAATGCTCTTCTTCACCACCGCCGGCGAACACGACGTCCTGCTTGCCCATCTGGATCTGTTCCATGGCGTTGCCGATGCAGTGAGCACTGGTGGCGCAGGCAGAAGCGATGGAGTAGTTCAGGCCCTTGATCTTGAACGGCGTGGCCAGGCAAGCGGAAACGGTGCTGCTCATGGTCCGCGTTACACGGTATGGGCCAACGCGCTTCACGCCTTTCTCGCGCAAGATGTCCAGCGCTTCCATCTGGTTCAGCGTGGAGGCGCCACCGGAACCGGCGATCAGGCCGGTACGCGGGTTGGAGACTTGCTCATCGGTCAGGCCGGAGTCTGCGATGGCGTCTTTCATGGCCAGGTAGGCGTAAGCCGCCGCGTGGCCGACGAAGCGATAGATCTTGCGATCGATCAGCTCTTCGAGGGGAAGGTCAATGGAGCCGGAAACCTGGCTACGCAGACCCATTTCGGCATATTCCGGGTTGAACCGGATGCCAGGGCGGCTTGCACGCAGGTTAGCGGAGACGGTCTCTTTGTCATTGCCCAGGCACGAAACGATGCCCAGACCAGTGATAACGACGCGGCGCATGCGGATAACCCTTAGAAGTTTTCAGTGGAGGTGAACACGCCGACCCGGAGGCCTTCGGCGGTATAGATTTCGCGGCCGTCGACACTGACCGAACCATCGGCGATGGCCAGGTTCAGCTTGCCCTTCAGCACGCGCTTGATTTGAATGTTATAGGTGACTTTCTTGGCGGTCGGGAGGACCTGGCCAAAGAATTTCACTTCGCCCGAACCCAGGGCGCGACCGCGGCCTGGCAGACCTTGCCAGCCAAGGAAAAAGCCGACCAGTTGCCACATGGCGTCGAGGCCCAGGCAGCCTGGCATCACCGGATCACCTTCGAAGTGGCAGGCGAAAAACCACAGGTCTGGAGTGATATCCAGCTCGGCGACCAATTCACCTTTGCCGTACTTGCCACCCTCGGCACTGATATGGGTGATGCGATCCACCATCAGCATGTTCGGGGCGGGCAGTTGTGCGTTACCTGGGCCGAACAGCTCACCGCGACTGCAGCGCAGCAGGTCTTCCCGAGTAAAGGCGTTTTGTTGGGTCATGCGAGCTCCTCAATAGTCCCATGCGGCAGGGTGGGGCAAATCTTCCCGGCCGACCGAGGCGTTCATGCCTCGAGTCAGCAGCCTACTCATAGACTATTGCGTTGTGGTGAAAGTCACAGCACCAAGGACATGAATGTACACTTGTGCACTGAAATTATTATTCAAGCCCCTTTTCGGGCCTGTTCGGGTGCCTAAGACTGCCGCACTTTCGCCTTTCACGCCAGTCGCAGATGGTCGAAAGGCCTGCACTACTGCACCCAGCGCTGCAGAATTTGCTGCAGATCAGTGCGTTTGAAGGGCTTGGCCAGGTAATCGTTCATTCCTGCCGATAAACACGCTTCACGGTCGCCCTGCAACGCATTGGCGGTCAGGGCGATGATCGGCAAGTCCGCGCAGCCGGGCAGCAGGCGGATCTGGCGGGTCGCTTCATAGCCGTCGATGATCGGCAGTCGGCAATCCATCAGAATCGCCTCGAAAATCAGGCTCTCGGCACTTCGCACCGCCTGCGCGCCATCGGTCGCGACGCTGACAGTAAAGCCCAGACTGCGCAACATTGCTTCGATGACCGTCTGGTTGACCGGGTTGTCCTCCACCAGCATCACATTGCGCCCTTCGCCATGGCCGTCGCCAGCCGGTGTGCGTGGCTTCAATTCCGGCAGCGTCTGCTTATATAGGGCCAGAGGAATTTCCAGGGTGAACACCGAGCCCAGGCCTTCTTCGCTCTGGGCGCGCAAGGTGCCACCCATGCGTTCGGCCAGGGTGCGGGCAATCGGCAACCCCAAACCAGTGCCGCCGTAACGCCTTGAAATAGAACTGTCGGCCTGCTGGAACGCATTGAACATCAATTCCAGGCTTTCGGCCGAGATGCCTATCCCGCTGTCGCGCACGGTGCAGGTGAACCACAACAGTTCGTGATCCAGGGACTGCCATTGCGGTTCGATACTGACGCGGCCTTGCTCGGTGAACTTCAGCGCATTGCCGACCAGGTTGACCAGAATCTGCCGGATCCGCGTCGGGTCGCCCTGAACCTGCAAGGCGCGCATGTCCTGGGGAATCGCCAGGGCCAGATCGAGTCCGCGTTGCGCCGCGCTGTGCTGGAACGACTGGGCGCAGCTGCTGATCAGGTCCGCGAGGTTGAACGGAATGTGTTCAAGCTCCAGTTCCGAACGCTCGATGCGCGAGAAGTCGAGAATGTCGTTGATGACTTTGAGCAGGTGTTCGGTGGACTCCGAAGCCAGCGCCGCATACTCGATCTGCTCCTCGGTCATGTCGGTGGTTTCCAGCAGTTGCAGCATGCCCAGCACGCCATTCATCGGTGTGCGCAGTTCGTGGCTCATCATCGCCAGGAAGTCGGATTTGGCGTTGTTGGCCTTTTCCGCTTCTTCGCGGGTCTGGATCAACTGCGCAATGGCCTGCTGCTGCTCACGGCTGGCCTGCTCGAGGCCCTGCGCGAGGTTGTTGATGTGCTGCGACAACGCGCCCAACTCCGTGTCATCGACAATCGGCAGCGGCGTTTTGTAATCACCCTCCTGAATCGCCTTCACGGCGTGGCCGATGTCGCGGATCGGCTGCGACAGACTGCCGGCCAGGCGCCGGGCCACCAGAAAGGTAAACAGCAGCGCGAACAAGGCGAGAATCCCGGCCTTGAACAGGATTTCCTGCTGACGCTGGCTGAAGGCGTCGTTGGACAAGCCGACGATCACCCGGCCCAGATAGTCCTCGGGCGGGGCCGTGTTGGCGGCGTTGCTACCCTGGAAGAAATCATTGTTCAGCGCGATCCGTTGCAGCCGCACCGGCGCCTGGAACACTTCGACCTGGTGCGAGCGGGCATGGGTTTCCGACGGTTGCTCGACGTACACCAGAATCCGGTTGGCGCTGTCCTGGACTTCGAGAAAGCGCACGTTGGGCGTGGCCAGCGTGGCCTTGAGCAAACTTTCAAGGACCTCGTTGTTGCCCGAGATCACCCCGTATTCCGTGGCGGGGGCCAGTTGGTTGGCGATCAGCTGGCCGGTGTGGTTGAGCTCCTGACGCAGGTCCTGGATCCGCACGAACGTGAAGAAACTGATCAGCAGCAACGTCAGCAACAGGGCGGGGCCGAGGCTGATGATCTGCGTGCGGGTGTTGATGTCCCAACCGCGACGGAAGGTCATGGGCGGCTTTCTCCTTCGGCCAACTGTGTTGCGACAGATGCATCATTCATCTGTTCAATACCTAATGAACGAGCCACTTGCGGATTACTCAAGACTTTAAAGTGTTGCGGATAGAGCATCCGCGGCCAATTCGTCGTAGGTCGGTCGAGCAATTCGTCGAGCACCGCCAGCCAATCACTTTGATCGCTGTAAGTGCTGGCCAGGCTGCCGGCCTTGACGAAAGCTGCGTTGGGACCGACCAGCGCCAGTTGCCGCGCATAGCTGCTCAGTAATAGGTTTTTCGCGGTTTTCGGGTTGTACAAATCGGGATCGTCCAGGCCCAGCAGCACGTCGCTGTTTTTCAGCAATGACTGCAAGGGGCGGCTGTCATTGGTGTTGTCCCAGCGCTCCGTGACCAGTTCAAACCCCAGGGGTTGGGCGGCCCGATGCAGTTCTTCCAGGAGGAATTCGCTGTGACTGTCGTATAGCACGCCAACCCGGCGTGCCTGGGGCAGGACAAGTCGGGTCAGGCGCAGTTGCCGATCCAGCGGCGGATCACTCCATAGCAGGCTGAGCTGCGGCGGCAGATTCGTGCCAAAGCGTTGCCGGGCTTGCAGGCGGCTGATGCGCAGCACCAGCGTCGCCGGGCCCTGAGCCTCCTGCAGGCGCCAGTCGAGGCTCGGTAGATCGAGCAGAATCAAACGGGTGGCCGCCGGCAGTTCGCCGGGCGCCGGAAGGCTCGCCAGTGGCTGGAAGCGCACATTATCGGTGGGGCGCAGTTCGCTCAGAGCCTGCGCGAAGGATTGCACGCCGGGGCTGTCTTCGGCGCCGGTCAGCAGAATGTCGGCGGCCTGAATCGGCAGGCTGTCGAGCAGGCCGGCAAGCACCAGACACAACCCTGCCAGCAGGCGGCCAAGGGTTGGCGACTTCCGCGACAGGCGATGCAGCATTTAAAACGTCAGCTCCGCGCTGAAGTAGAGCACCCGACGCTTATCGTAGTTGTTGTCGACGAAAGTGGTGGGTTGATTGTCGAGGCGCTGCTGGAGCACGCCGGCCAGTTCCAGATTGGCCTTGCCCAGACCGATGCGTTTGGCGATGCGCGTGTCGACGCGCTCGAAGCGGTAACCGTTGAGGGCGTCGTCCCCGTAATAGAAGAGGGCACTGTTCCAGCCGTGGCCCCAGTTGCGCAGCCAGCCGGCGGAACCGCTGTTGCGCGCCGTCAGTCGCTCATCCTGCGGATTGCTCGCCTCGGCATCGACGTAGGCGTAAGTCAGGCGCAGCCGGTCGGCGCTGCTCAGGCGCCAGTCCAGCTGGGTTTCCGCGCCCTTGAAGCGCGAGCTGTTGGAATTGCTGGCGATGTACTGATTATTACGCAGGGGTTCGCTGATCATGCCGCTGATTTCGTCGTAGAACAGCTTCACATCGACCGTCAGCCCAAGCTCTGCAAAGTAGCCGTTGTAGCCCAGCTCGCGCGAGCGCATGCGTTCTTGTTCGAGGTCGCCGGGGCCGCGAGTCTTGACGAAATACCGGGCGCTGGTCTGGCCGTAGGCACTGGGTCGCAGATTGGTCACCTGGTAACTCCAGTTGACGTTGTTCTCGAACATGTCCGGTGAGCGGATCGCTTCCGAATACACGGCGCGCAGGCCATGACGCGGGTTGATCAGGTAATTGACCGCCACCCGCGGGGTCAGCGAGCTGCCGGTCAATTGCGTGTCTTCGAACATGGCGCCGCCCTGCAGCAACCAGTGCTCGGTGGCGCGCCACTCGAGTTGGCCGAATGCCCGCCAAGTGGTGTCGTCGAGCGTGCCATTGAAGTAAGTCTCGGAATTTGCCCGGTCGTAACGATAGTTCATGCCGCTGACCAGCCGCAGACTGTCGGACAGGCTGAGGGTGTCTTGCAGTTCGAGGTCGTAGCGCGATTCCCGGGCGCTCTGGTCGATGTCGCCACAGAGGGTTTGCCGGGCACCGTTGCGCCATTGCGCCAGCACTTGATTGCCCAGCGCCTGTTCCGCCGCCGTGCCGGCCGGTGCGCCAGGACCGGTAAAACGCTCGATGTTGCGCGCCAGGCGTTCGGTGTAGTTCGGGTTGAGCTGCCAGAGTTCGGTCAGTTCCGGACTGAACGAAACCTCCGCATCACAGGCGCGCCAAGTCTGCTGGCGGTCCCAGTGCTGGGCCGAGCCCTGGATATAAAGGCTGTGATCAGGATTGATGTCCAGGTTCCAGCGCAACGAACCGGCGTAGTCCTTGGCAACGACGTCGGAATTGTTCCCGGCAGCGGTAATCCCGGAGAACACCGGGCGGTAGGTATAAGGCCGCTGGTTGGTCCCGTCCTTGGCGTTCAACTGCCAGTCGATGCTCTGGTTCTCACTCAATGTCTGGCTGACGGCAAGGTTGAAGCGGTTCAAGCGGCGACTGTCGCGATAATCGGCCCCGTTGCGGTCGGTGTCGAAGCCGTCGTCCTGCTGGCCGGACAGCGACAGGCGCAGGTCGCCGCCATCCCAGCCCACACCCTGGCTGGCATAAAAGTCATTGATGCCGCGCTGGCCACGAGTGACTTTCATCCGCGTGCCGTGGCTGTCGGCCGGGTTGCGGGTGATGATGTTGACCACCGCCATCAGCGCATTGGCGCCATAGCTGACCGTGTTGGGACCGCGGAAAACTTCGATGCGCTCGATGTCTTCCATGGCCACCGGAATATCACTCCAGTCCACCGTGGCCAGGCCGGCGCGGTACACCGAGCGGCCGTCGATCAGCACCTGCATGCGCCGCGCTTCGGTGGCGTTGGTGCCGTGGTAGTTCACGGCCGCCTGATTACCGCTGATATTGCCGACCATCATGCCCGGCACCAGGCGCAGCAATTCGCTGATGTCCCGCGCGCCGCTGGCATTGATCAGTTCGCTGTCGATCACCGTCATGCTTCCCGGGACGGCGGCCGGCGACTGCTTCAGGCGGGTGGCCGTGAGCACTTGCGGCAGCGGTTCGTTGTCGAGGAACAAGTCGTCGGCCAGCAATGGCGAGCTGAAAAGCAGGGCCAGAACCAGCGGCGAGCGGGGTGAAGGAGAGCCAAACGACACGAAACGTCCTTGATAACGATGAGATGGCGCGCATGTTAACCGAGCTGATCGACTTTTCCATTCACGATGCCGGCATTTTCCTAGGATTTATTGGTCTTCTTCCTACAAGTACCGGTAATTGATACGGGGGCTGGCCGCCACTGGGACGCTCCGTATAATGCCGACATCGCCACTGGTATGGATTAACGGATTGCATATGACTGAACAGCGCCCAATTGCGGTCCTGGGAGGCGGAAGTTTTGGTACCGCCGTGGCTAATCTGTTGGCCGAGAACGGGCATCAGGTCCGGCAGTGGATGCGTGACCCCGAGCAGGCTGAGTCCATGCGGGTCAATCGCGAGAACCCGCGCTACCTCAAAGGCATCAAGATACTTCCCCAAGTAGAACCGGTGACTGATTTGCAAGCGACCCTGGACGCTTGCGACCTGTGCTTCGTCGCGCTGCCGTCCAGCGCGCTGCGCTCGGTACTGGTCCCGCACGCCGAACGGTTGAGCGGCAAATTGCTGGTCAGCCTGACCAAAGGCATCGAAGCCCACACGTTCAAGCTGATGAGCGAGATCCTCGAAGAAATCGCCCCGCAAGCGCGCATCGGCGTGCTGTCCGGGCCGAACCTGGCCCGTGAAATCGCCGAACACGCGCTGACCGCCACGGTGGTTGCCAGCGAAGACGAAGAGCTATGCCAACGGGTCCAGGAAGCGCTGCATGGCCGCACCTTCCGGGTGTACGCCAGCGCCGACCGCTTCGGCGTGGAGCTGGGCGGGGCGCTGAAAAATGTGTACGCGATCATCGCCGGCATGGCGGTGGCGCTGGGCATGGGTGAAAACACCAAGAGCATGCTGATCACCCGGGCGTTAGCGGAAATGACCCGCTTCGCGGTGAATCAGGGCGCGAACCCGATGACGTTCCTGGGGTTGGCGGGCGTGGGCGACTTGATCGTCACGTGTTCGTCGCCGAAAAGCCGCAATTACCAGGTCGGGTTTGCCCTCGGCCAGGGGTTGAGCCTGGAAGATGCGGTGACCCGTCTGGGCGAAGTCGCCGAAGGCGTGAACACGCTCAAGGTGCTCAAGGCCAAGGCTCAGGAAGTGGGCGTCTATATGCCGCTGGTCGCCGGGTTGCACGCGATCCTGTTCGAAGGGCGCACGCTCAATCAAGTGATTGAACTGTTGATGCGCGGCGAACCCAAAACCGATGTGGACTTCATTTCCACCAGCGGTTTCAACTGATCACGCTTTCGAGATAAAGCAGGGAGTTGCACATGAACGATCCGAAAACAGAGGCCACCTACGAGTCCATTCTGCTGCGGGTGTTATGGATGATCGTCTTCTTGCTGGTCTGGCAAGTGGCGCAGTTCATCCTGGGCGCGGTGGTGCTGGTGCAACTGATCTATCGTTTGATTTATGGCGCCCCGAGCGCCAGCCTGATGAACTTCGGCGACAGCCTGAGCCAGTTCCTGGCGCAGATCGGTCGTTTCGGCACCTTTCACAGCGACCAGAAACCCTGGCCGTTCGCCGACTGGCCGACGCCGCGTACACCGGAAGGCGAAGCGCCGCACGTTGTGCCGCCAGCGCCACATCCGGCCCGAGATGAGGAGCCGAAACTATGAAACTCTGGGTCTTGCGTCATGGTGAAGCCGAACCTTACGGCTCGCGTCCAGACTCCGAACGGGCACTGACTCCACACGGTTGTGAAGAGGTGCTGCGTAGCGCCGCCGAACTGATCGGTCAGCCGATTACGGCCATCTATGCCAGCCCGTTTCTGCGAGCGCAGCAGACAGCGCAGCTGGTGCGTGAAGCGCTGGGTTTTCAACCGGATATTCGCACCGTCGAATGGCTGACCCCCGACAACCGCCCGCAAGCGGTGGCCGAGCAGTTGGTGTCTGTCGATCACGCGCTGTTGGTCAGCCATAACCCGCTGGTGGGTAACCTCCTGGGTTACCTGCAGAACGGGCATGTGCAAGATCCGGAAACGGTGAAAACCGCCGGCCTTGCAGAACTTGAAGGTGACTTGCCGCTGGCTGGCGCAATGAAGCTCAACGGCATCAAACATCCCTAGTATTTGTTGGAACCGGATCCCTTGTGGGAGCGTGGCTTGCCCGCGATGGCATCCACTCGGTCAGACAGATAAACCGAGGTGGTCGAGCGCGACCCTGGCGCATCGCGGGCAAGCCCGGCTCCCACAGGTGCGGGGGTAGGCCTGTTTTTTTTGTGTGAAATAGTCAACCAAGCAACCGCTTGGTTGACTACGCTTGCTCCAGACCAAAAATAAAGGAGCGAGTCGCATGTCTGCTGCTTTTCGTTTGCCGCTGGACGTCTTTTACGAGCGTGAAGCCCGTCATCCCCGCCAGCGGTTTCTGGTCCAGCCTACCGGCGGCGGACACGTCGAGACCCTGACCTGGGCCGACGTCGGCCACCAGGCTCGCTGCGCCGCGCACTGGCTGCGGGCCCGCGAATTGCCCCAAGGCAGCCACATCGCCCTGATCTCGAAAAACTGCGCCCACTGGATCATCGCCGACCTGGCGATCTGGATGGCCGGGCACGTTTCGGTGCCGTTGTACCCGAACCTCACCGCCGAGTCGGTGGCGCAGGTGCTCGAGCACTCCGAAGCGGCGCTGGCGTTCATCGGCAAGCTTGATGACTGGCCGAACATGGCACGCGGGGTCAGCGCCAATCTGCCGACCATCAGCCTGCCACTGCATCCGCCCGGCACCTTCGATTTCAGTTGGGCCGACTTGCAACGCAGCTCGCCGATCCAGGACGACCCCAAACCCGCCGCCGATCAGTTGGCGACCATCATTTACACCTCCGGCACCACCGGGCTGCCCAAAGGCGTGATGCACAGCTTCGGTAATCTGGGGTTTGCCACCACCCGTGGCACTCAGCTGTTTGGCCTCAACGAGTCGGACCGATTGCTGTCCTACCTGCCGCTGTGCCACGTCGCCGAGCGGATGTTCGTCGAGCTGGCGTCGATCTACACCGGGCAAACCGTGTTCTTTGCCGAAAGCCTCGACACCTTCCTCACGGATCTGCAGCGAGCGCGGCCGACCGCATTGTTCGGCGTACCTCGGATCTGGACCAAATTCCAGATGGGCGTGTACAGCAAGATCCCGGCAAAACGCCTCGACTTTCTGCTCGGCCTGCCCTTTATCGGCAAGCGGGTCGGGCACAAAGTGCTCGCCGGGTTGGGGCTGGATGCGTTGCGCGTGGCGTTGTCCGGTGCCGCGCCCGTGCCGCAGACCCTGTTGCTGTGGTACCGCAAGTTAGGGCTGGATGTGCTGGAGGTCTACGGCATGACCGAAAGCTGCGGTTATTCCCACATCGGCCGGCCCGGCGAGAACAAACCCGGCTGGATCGGCAAGCCTTGCCCGGAGGTTGAAGTGCGGATCGCCGAGTCCGGCGAAGTTATGGTGCGCAGCGGTGCAACCATGCTGGGCTATTTCAAGGAACCCGAGAAAACCGCAGAAACCATCACCGAGGACGGCTTCCTGCGCACCGGCGACAAGGGCGAACAAGATGCCGAAGGCAACCTGCGCCTGACCGGGCGGCTGAAGGAAATCTTCAAGACCAGCAAAGGCAAATACGTCGCCCCGGCGCCGATTGAAAATCGGCTGGCGGTGCATTCGCGGATCGAACAGGTGTGCGTGGTCGGCGATGGCTTGAGTGCGCCGCTGGGGTTGTGCGTGCTGTCGGCGGTCGGTCAACAGGACGCCGGCGGAACGGCGCGGGCAGGGTTGCATTCAAGCCTGGAAAAACTGCTGGAGGAGGTCAATGGCGTGCTCGACAAACATGAACGCTTGCGTCGGCTGGTGGTGGTCAAGGACAGTTGGGCCGTGGAAAACGGCTTCCTGACGCCGACCCTGAAGATCAAGCGCAACGTGATCGAAGCGGCTTACGGCGCTCGCTTCGAAGAATGGAGCGAGCGCAGCGAGACGGTGCTGTGGCAGGATTGAGCCACGAATAAAACCAACAAAGGAAAGCAAGATGAGTCTGTGGCGTACCATTCCCAACGTCGAGCAGTTGAACGCAATCCAGAAAAACACCATCGGCGAAGTGCTGGATATTCGTTTTGAAGCCTTTGATGACGAGTCCCTGACCGCGAGCATGGTCATCGACCACCGCACCCACCAGCCTTACGGTTTGTTGCACGGCGGCGCGTCGGTGGTGCTGGCCGAGACGGTCGGTTCCATGGCCAGTTACCTGTGCATCGATGCCAGCAAATTCTATTGCGTGGGTCTGGAAATCAACGCCAACCACTTGCGTGGACTGCGCAGCGGGCGGGTGACGGCGGTGGCCAAGCCGATTCACATTGGGCGCACGACGCATGTGTGGGATATCCGTTTGAGCAGTGACGAGGGCAAGGCCAGTTGCGTGTCGCGGTTGACCATGGCGGTCGTGCCACTGGGCGAGAATCCACCAGCCCGCTAATCCCCTACATAGATCTTCAGCAGGTTTAAACCTTGCGCCATGCCCCTGACCGGACTGTCATCATTCCTGGCACTTACAGTCATTGCCGCCGCCTCGCGTCTTACGGACAATCAACCCTTGTTTTCGCTCATGGATTTGCCGGTATGTCGCAACAGATATTTTTCGCCCACGCCAATGGCTTTCCTTCGGGCACCTACGGCAAGTTGTTCGCGGCGCTGGCGCCCGAGTATCAGGTGACGCATCTGGAACAGCACGCCCACGATCCGCGTTTTCCAGCGGATGACAATTGGCGCAATCTGGTGGATGAGCTCATCCATCACCTCAAACAGCAACCGGAACCGGTCTGGGGCGTCGGCCATTCCTTCGGCGGCGTGCTGCACCTGCACGCGGCGTTGCGTTGCCCTGAACTGTATCGGGGTGTGGTGATGCTCGATTCGCCGGTGCTGACCCGTGCCGATCAATGGGTGATCCGTGCGGCCAAGCGTTTCGGTTTCATCGACCGCCTGACCCCCGCCGGCCGCACATTGGGGCGCCGGGAAGAGTTCACCGATCTGGAAGCGGCGCGGCTCTATTTCGCCGGTAAAACCCTGTTCCGCAGCTTCGATCCGGAATGCTTCGACGCTTACTTGCAACACGGTTTGCAAAAAGTTGGCGACAAGCTGCGCCTGCGTTTCGACCCGGCCACGGAAATCAGCATTTACCGTGGCGTCCCGCACACCAGTCCAGGCCAGGCACGGCAGTTGAAAGTGCCGCTGGCGGTGGTTCGCGGGCACAAGAGCCGGGTGGTGATGCGTCACCATGCAAGCTCCGTCGGGCGTATGCCGCTGGGTGAGTCCCTGACCATGCCCGGTGGCCACATGTTTCCCCTCGAACGTCCGCAAGACACCGCCACGCTGCTGAAAAACCTGTTCAGTCGCTGGGAAGGTCGTCGCCAGCAGGATTGCGCATGAGCCACGTCGTCGAAGAAGTTCGCCTGAGCCTGCCGCACATTGAGCTGGCCGCGCACCTGTTCGGCCCCGAAGACGGCCTGCCGGTGATCGCCCTGCACGGCTGGCTGGACAACGCTAACAGCTTCGCCCGACTGGCACCGAAGCTCAAAGGCCTGCGCATCATCGCCCTGGACATGGCCGGTCACGGTCACTCCGGGCATCGCCCGACTGGTGCCGGCTACGCGATGTGGGACTACGCCCACGACGTATTGCAAGTCGCCGAACAGCTGGGCCTGAAGCGTTTTGCACTGATGGGGCACTCGATGGGCGCGATCGCTTCGTTGATTATTGCCGGGTCGATGCCGGAGCGCGTCACGCATCTGGCGTTGATCGACGGCATCATTCCTCCTACAGACAAAGGCGAAAATGCCGCCGAACGCATGGGCATGGCCCTGCAAGCGCAACTGGATCTGCGGGAAAAACGCAAACCGGTCTACAACACTCTGGACCGTGCCATCGAGGCACGCATGAAAGGCCTGGTGGCGGTCAGTCGCGAAGCCGCCGAGCTGTTGGCCCAGCGTGGACTCATGCCGGTGCCGGGCGGTTACACCTGGCGCACTGACAACCGCCTCACGCTGCCGTCGCCGCTGCGTCTGACCACCGAGCAGGCGATGGCCTTCGTCCAGCGGGTCAGTTGTCCTGCGTTATTGGTGGTTGCCGCTGACGGCATGCTCGCCAAACATCCCGAGTTGCTGGAGCGTCTACCCTTTAGCCGTGAACAGCTGCCTGGCGGCCATCATTTGCACCTGAATGACGAACCCGGCGCCGACCTTGTCGCAGACTGTTTCAATCGGTTCTTCGCCGTTCCTTGACTTGCGCCGGGCAACTGTCGAGGCTGGGCGGGTTGAAATGGGAGACAACCATGATAGATCTCTACACCGCTGCGACCCCGAATGGCCACAAGGTCTCTATCGTGCTCGAGGAACTCGGCCTGCCCTACACGGTGCACGCCTTGAGTTTCGACAAAAAGGAACAGAAGTCACCGGACTTCCTCAAGATCAATCCCAATGGCCGGATTCCGGCGATTGTCGACCGCGCCAACGGCGATTTCGCCGTGTTCGAATCCGGCGCCATCCTGATTTACCTCGCTGAGCTGAGCGGCAAACTGCTGCCCCAGGATCCGAAGGGGCGCTCGGTCGTCCTGCAATGGCTGATGTTCCAGATGGGTGGAATCGGGCCTATGCAGGGCCAGGCCAACGTGTTTTTCCGCTACTTTCCGGAAAAACTCCAGGGCGCCATCGACCGCTATCAACATGAGACACGTCGCCTCTATGAAGTACTCGACACGCGCCTGCAAGCCGTGGAGTTTCTGGCGGGCGAGTACAGCATTGCCGACATCGCCACCTATCCGTGGGTGCGTGGCCATGAGTGGTCCGGTGTCGAGGTTGGCGGTTTGCCGGCCTTGCAGCGCTGGATGGCAACCATGGAAGCGCGTCCGGCGGTCCAGCGTGGTTTGCTGGTGCCCGAGCGCATCGATGATGCCAGTGTCGTTAAAGGTGCCCAGGCCATGCTGATCCGATGAGTCTATCCATGCGTTCATTCAGGGTGTTGGCGCTGTGTTGTTTCAGTCCCTTGGTATTTGCCGCCGATGTCCCGGGCAGTCAGGACTTGCCGATCGTGCCGCGCATGGCCGATGCGCAGATCGTCGACTATCGCCCCGGCGTTGAGCTTGAGCGGATTTATCCGCTGGGTTCGATCCGTAAGATCAGTGGCCAGTTGCGCTTCGATGGCCAGGTCAGCGCCCGGGGAACGGCGACATCGGTGACCTATGAGTTGCCGCCGGAACATTCGTCAACCGACGCCTTCACCGCCGCGCGTGAAGCGTTGCAGGCGCAGGGCGCCGGCTTGCTGTTCTGGTGTCAGGCGCGTGATTGCGGTGAAAGCAGCCTCTGGGCCAATGATGTCTTTGGCAACGCCAAGTTGTACGGTGCCGACGATCAACAGGCGTACTTGTTGTTGCGTCTCGCGGCACCCCGGGACAATACGTTGGTGGCGCTTTACAGCATCACTCGTGGCAATCGCAAAGCCTACCTGCACGTCGAGCAGTTCGACGCTGCGGCGCCGCTGGGGGATTTGCTGCCGACGTCGGCGACCTTGCTGCGAGAGCTGAAAAGTACCGGTGAACTCGATTTCCCCAAGTTGAACGCCGATCCTGATGCCAGCTGGCTGCGCCTGATTTCTCGCGGTTTGAACCTCGACACCACCTTGCGGGTCAGTGTTTCCGGGCCTAATGCCGAAGCCTGGCGCCAGGCGCTGATCGGGCAGGGCGTGCGGGCGGCGCGAATGGAAGCCGGCAGTGCCGAAAGCCCTGGCCTGCACATCGAACTGTTGCGATAAGCTTCATCAGGCAAACGCGGCTGTCGCGTTTGCCTGCTCTTTGTTGACTGATTTTTTCGAGAACCTACATGCTCAATAACGATCGGCTGTTGGTGCAGATCCTGCTCCTGGTGCTGTTTGGCGCGAGCCTCTGGGTGATGGCGCCGTTCTGGTCGGCCTTGTTCTGGGGCGCGGTGCTGGCGTTCGCCAGTTGGCCGTTGATGCGGTTGTTGACCCGCTGGCTCAATGGCCGGGAATCCCTGGCCGCGCTGGTGCTGACACTGGGCTGGATGTTGCTGGTGGCCGTGCCATTGGTCTGGCTCGGGTTTAACCTGGCGGATCACGTGCGTGATGCCACGGCGCTCATCAAGGATGTGCAGATGGACGGTCTGCCGGAGGCCCCGACCTGGCTGGGGAGTGTTCCTTTGGTGGGTGAACGGCTGGTGGTGATCTGGAACAGCATCGACCAGCAAGGCGCGGCGATGATGGTGGCGGTCAAACCGTATCTGGGTCAGGTCGGCAACTGGCTGCTGGCACGCAGTGCGCAGATTGGCGGCGGGATTCTCGAGCTGACGTTGAGCATTGTATTCGTGTTTTTTTTCTACCGCGACGGGCCGCGGCTGGCGGCGTTTGTCCATGGGCTGCTGGAGCGCTTGATTGGCGATCGCGCCGGGTATTACATCGAACTCGTGGCCGGGACGGTGCAGCGGGTGGTGAACGGGGTGATCGGCACAGCGGCCGCGCAGGCGGTCCTGGCGTTGATCGGGTTCTTGATTGCCGGGGTGCCCGGCGCGCTGGTGCTGGGCATCGTGACGTTCATGCTCAGCCTGATTCCGATGGGGCCACCGTTGGTGTGGATTCCGGCCACGGCGTGGCTGGCCTGGAAAGGCGAGTACGGGATGGCGGTGTTCCTCGGGTGCTGGGGCACGTTCATCATCAGCGGCGTCGACAACGTGCTGAAGCCGTACCTGATCAGCCGGGGCGGGAACCTGCCGTTGGTGATCGTGTTGCTCGGCGTGTTTGGCGGGTTGATTGCGTTTGGGTTTATCGGGCTGTTTATCGGGCCAACGTTGCTGGCGGTTGCGTACAGTCTGTTGACGGACTGGAGCAAGAGCCATGCGCGGGTAGAAGACCGCCGGCCGTAAGATTTATGTTTAGGCTGATGGCCTCTTCGCGGGCAAGCCCGCTCCCACAGGGTCCAGTGGTGTTCAATTTATGTGATTCACCTGAATCCAACGTGGGAGCGGGCTTGCTCGCGAAGCAGGCGACGCGATTTGTCAGACTAAACGCTTGGTTCAGGTCGCGACGTTCAGGTATTTGCCCACAGTCGCCACGTTATCGAGCGAATACTGCTTGCTCAGGTTGGCGATCATTTTGTTCAGCGCTTCATTGACGTTGAATTGAGCGGTGGAGCTGTCGCTGGTGTTCTCGCGACCCGCTTGCAGCGCCGCGTTCAGTTCATCGCTGCTGACCCCACCGCTGCTGTCACTGTCCAACACCTTGAGCAACGCGGCGCTGGTGTCGGTGCTGGTCGATGAGGTGCTGTTGCTGGCCTGCAGCGCGCTGCTCAGTTCGGTGGCGGTCACGCTGCCATCGCTGTCCGTATCCAGTTGGCTGAATAATTCTTCGCTGGACACCTGCTGTGGTGGCGGTGGCGGCGGGGTCAGGCTGGCGGCGAGTTCGTCCTTGCTGACGGTGCCGTCCTGGTTCTTGTCCAGGGCCGAGAAGATTTCTTTACTGTCGGCACTGCTGCCAGCGTTGTTCAGACCGTTGCTCAATTCGTCGCTGTTGATCGCGCCGTCACCGTCGGCGTCCATGGCGCTGATGAGTGCGTCGGCCAGTTCGGTGTTGGGTGCCTGGTCATGCGGCGGTGGTGGCGGCGGTGCCATTGCCGCCATTTCCTCGCTGCTCAAGCTGCCGCTCTCATCGCTGTCCAGATCGCCGAAATGCTTGCTCAAACTGACCAGCAGGCCGTTGTCGGTTTTCTGCGACAGGGCGCTTTCAAGTTCGCCCTGATCCACCGCACCGTCGCTGTTGCTGTCGAGCTTGGTGAACAGTTCTTTCTGGAATTGCTGGCTGCGGGCGTTGTTGGTTGAGGTGCTGCTGGTGCTGGTATAGCTCGTGTAATTGCTGACGCTACCGATCATTGGACTCACTCCCTGGAATGGAAAACCGGCGGGTGCACCGGCTTATGCAGCGTCAAGGGGCAAAGTGTCGTGGGTGTGTGAGGTTTGTACCGTTCGGTACACACAGTCATCAGGCCAGACCTGATACCTGTGGGAGCGGTGTGTGGCTCAGGATCGGGGCAGGCGGATGACGGCGGTGAGACCGCCGCCGGGGGTTTCTTCCAGGCTCAACTGCCCGCCCAACCGTTCTGCCGCTTCGCGAGCAATGGTCATGCCCAGGCCGACGCCGCCCGAGTTGCGGTTACGCGAACCCTCCAGCCGAAAGAACGGCTCGAACACCGCTTCCCGTTTGTCCGCCTCAATGCCGGGGCCATGGTCGATGACGCGGATCACCAGTTGCTCACGGTTATCTTCGAGGGTGAGCCGCGCGTGCCCGGCATAGCGCAGGGCGTTGTCCAGCAGATTATTGATGCACGAGCGCAAAGCCATCGGCTGCACTTGCAGCGGCCCGCAGTGGCCGCTGGCCTGGACGTCGGCCCCTTGGTCCTGGGCGTTTTCGCTCAACGATTCCACCAGCGCCTGCACGTCCATCCATTGCCCGGCTTCGCTGGTGCGCTGTTCGTGCAAATAGGTGAGGGTGGCATCGAGCATGCTGATCATGTCGTCCAGATCCTGGCGCATCTGACCTTGCAGCTTGTCGTCCTCGATCTGCTCCAGCCGCAGTTTGAGTCGAGAGAGCGGCGTGCGCAGGTCGTGGGACACCGCGCCGAGCATCCGCGAGCGCTGCTGCACCTGTTCGATAATGCGTTTCTGCATCAAATTGAAGGTGTAGGCCGCTTGCCGGGCTTCCCGTGGGCCGGACTCATCCAGTGGCGCGCTATCGAGGTTTTCGCTCAAGCGTTCGGCGGCGTCGCTCAGCCGCTGGATCGGCCGGCTGAGCAGTTTGGCGCCGTACCATGCAGCGATGATCAGCGAGACAAACTGGAACGTCAGCGGCACCAAGGGGCCGCCAAACCACGGCCGTGGAGGCCGGTTTTCGAAACGCGGGTCCATCGGCGGGCGCTGTCCGTCCATGCCTTCGGAAAACGCCGGCGGCGGTGGAGGCGGGGGAGGGCCGTAATGGTGAAACCAGGCAAACGCCAAAAGGTGCGCCAGGATGATCGCCAGCAGCAGCACGCCAAACAGGCGGCCGAACAGCGTATCGAAGCGCGCCCGCATCAGCCGATGTCTCTTGCGTCGAACAGATAACCCTCACCGCGAACGGTCTTGATCAACTGCGGGGCTTTCGGGTCATCGCCGAGCTTCTGGCGCAGGCGCGAGACCAGCAGGTCGATGCTGCGATCAAACGCTTCGATCGAACGACCACGGGCAGCGTCCAGCAGTTGTTCACGGCTGAGCACCCGGCGCGGACGTTCGATGAACACCCACAGCAGGCGGAATTCGGCGTTGGACAGCGGCACAACAAGGCCATCGGCAGCGATCAATTGCCGTAGTACGCTGTTCAGGCGCCAGTTGTCGAAGCGAATATTCGCACGCTGTTCGGTGCGATCGTCGCGCACTCGACGCAGAATGGTTTGAATCCGCGCCACCAGTTCCCGTGGTTCGAAGGGCTTGGCCATGTAGTCGTCGGCGCCCAGTTCCAGGCCGATGATCCGGTCGGTGGGTTCACAGCGTGCGGTGAGCATCAGGATCGGAATGTCCGATTCGGCGCGCAGCCAGCGGCACAGGGACAACCCGTCTTCACCGGGCAGCATCAGGTCGAGCACCACCACGTCGAAATGCTCCGCTTGCAATGCCACGCGCATGGCAGCGCCATCGGTGACGCCGCTGGCGTGAATGTTGAACCGGGCCAGGTAGTCGATCATCAGTTCGCGGATCGGGATGTCATCGTCGACGATCAGGGCGCGAATGCTCCAGCGTTTGTCGTCAGCGGGTGCTTTTTGATCGTCGTTCAGAGATGCTGGGGTGCTGTGCATGCGTGCGTTCATCTGCCAGGTAGGCTGCCAACCACAAAGATGGGCTGCGAGGTTGTGGTTCCAGCATAGGCGTCCAGCCCGCAGGCTGGAAGTGCTGTAAGGACGTGTTGCGGCTGCCGAGGGTAGTGAGCAAGGATGTTGTGGGCGTGTCGTGTGTGTATCGAACTCGACACAATCGACGCAGGGGCTAGTCTTGCTGGAGTCTTCGGGACGAATTACCGATCATCGGGTCCCGCAGTGGCGCTGGTTCCGCTACAATGCGCGCCGATTTCGTCCTGCCTGAGAGCCCGCACATGTCCGTCTGCCAGACTCCTATCATCGTCGCCCTGGATTTCCCCACCCGTGACGCCGCACTGAAGCTGGCCGACCAGTTGGACCCTAAGCTGTGCCGGGTCAAAGTCGGTAAGGAACTGTTCACCAGCTGCGCCTCGGAAATCGTCGGCACCTTGCGTGACAAGGGTTTCGAAGTGTTCCTGGACCTCAAGTTCCACGACATCCCGAACACCACCGCGATGGCGGTTAAAGCCGCGGCGGAAATGGGCGTGTGGATGGTCAATGTGCACTGCTCCGGCGGTCTGCGCATGATGGCCGCCTGCCGGGAGGTGCTCGATCAGCGTACCGGCCCCAAACCGCTGTTGATCGGCGTGACCGTGCTGACCAGCATGGAACGTGAAGATCTGGCGGGTATCGGCCTGGACATCGAGCCGCAGGAACAGGTGCTGCGTCTGGCGGCACTGGCGGAAAAAGCCGGGATGGACGGTCTGGTGTGCTCGGCCCTGGAAGCCCAGGCCCTGAAATCGGCTCACCCGTCGCTGCAACTGGTGACCCCGGGGATTCGCCCGGCGGGCAGCGCCCAGGACGATCAGCGCCGAATCCTGACCCCGCGTCAGGCGCTGGATGCCGGTTCTGATTACCTGGTGATTGGTCGCCCGATCAGCCAGGCAGCGGATCCGGCCAAAGCGTTGGCGGCAGTTGTGGCCGAACTCGCCTAAACGCCGCTAAACCTGTGGGAGCGAGCTTGCTCGCTATAAGGCCATTACAGTCAACATTGATGTTGAGTGTCAGTCCGCTATCGCGAGCAAGCTCGCTCCCACAGGGTTTGTGTTGTCGTCAGATCAGGGTCAGACCTTCAACACCAACTTCCCGAAATTCTCGCCGCTGAACAACTTCATCAGCGTCTCCGGGAACGTCTCCAGTCCTTCAACAATGTCTTCCTTGCTTTTAAGCTGCCCCTTGGCCATCCAGCCGGCCATTTCCTGCCCGGCGGCGGCGAACTGCGCGGCGTAGTCCATCACCACGAAGCCTTCCATTCGCGCGCGGTTGACCAGCAACGACAGGTAGTTGGCCGGGCCTTTGACCGCTTCTTTGTTGTTGTACTGGCTGATGGCGCCACAAATCACCACTCGCGCTTTCATGGCCAGGCGACCGAGCACCGCATCGAGAATATCGCCGCCGACGTTATCGAAATACACGTCCACACCTTTCGGGCATTCACGCTTCAGGCCGGCATGCACGTCTTCGTTCTTGTAGTCGATGACGCCGTCAAACCCCAGTTCGTCGATCAGGAACTTGCACTTGTCCGCGCCGCCCGCGATGCCGATCACACGGCAGCCTTTGATCTTGGCGATCTGCCCGGCAATGCTGCCCACCGCACCGGCCGCGCCCGACAGCACCACGGTGTCACCTTCCTTCGGTGCGCCGACATCGAGCAGTGCGAAGTAGGCGGTCATCCCGGTCATGCCCAGCGCGGACAGGTAACGGGGCAGCGGTGCCAGTTTCGGATCGACTTTGTAGAAACCTCGTGGCTCGCCGAGGAAATAATCCTGCACGCCCAAGGCACCGTTGACGTAGTCCCCGACCGCAAACCCAGGATTGTTCGAGGCAACGACTTTGCCTACACCCAATGCGCGCATGACTTCGCCGATACCGACCGGCGGAATGTAGGACTTGCCCTCGTTCATCCAGCCACGCATGGCCGGGTCCAGGGACAGGTATTCGTTTTTGACCAGGATCTGACCCGCAGCCGGTTCGCCGACTGGCACTTCTTGATAGGTAAAGGTCTCGCGGGTCGCCGCGCCCACCGGACGTTTGGCGAGCAGGAACTGGCGATTGGTCTGGGTTGTCATGACAGGCACTCAAGATGAATGAAGCTTTGTTGATAGACCTTCATGATCGATGCCGCAAGTTTGGCTGATGCGGCGAATGCACGTCGATCCAGTGCAGTGATAGTCAGTCCCGCCGTTCTATCACTGCCACTCATGGTCACTCAACCGGGCTTCTGATAGTGCTGCCGTGTCACACGCCCCTGTGGCTAGACTGGGAACACGCGATCCCCCGCATTCTTCTCTTTGAGGGCATAACAATGAGCATGACGTTTTCCGGCCAGGTCGCTGTGGTGACCGGCGCTGCCAACGGTATTGGCCGCGCGACCGCCCAGGCATTCGCCGCTGAAGGGTTGAAAGTGGTGGTGGCCGACATGGACACGGCCGGGGGCGAAGGCACTGTGGCACTGATTCGTACAGCAGGCGGCGAAGCGACCTTCGTGCGTTGCAACGTCACGCTGGAAAGCGATGTAAAAAATCTGATGGACGAGGTGGTGAATACCTACGGCCGTCTGGACTACGCCTTCAACAATGCCGGCATCGAGATCGAGAAAGGCAAACTGGCTGAAGGCACCCTTGATGAGTTCGACGCGATCATGGGCGTCAACGTCAAAGGCGTCTGGCTGTGCATGAAATACCAGTTGCCCTTGCTGCTGGCCCAGGGCGGCGGCGCGATCGTCAACACCGCTTCGGTGGCGGGCCTTGGTGCGGCGCCGAAGATGAGCATTTACGCGGCGTCGAAACACGCGGTGATCGGCTTGACCAAGTCGGCGGCCATCGAATACGCCAAGAAAAAGATTCGCGTGAACGCGGTGTGCCCGGCGGTGATAGACACCGACATGTTCCGTCGTGCCTATGAAGCGGACCCGAAGAAGGGCGAGTTCGCCAACGCCATGCACCCGGTCGGCCGCATCGGCAAGGTCGAGGAAATCGCCAGCGCCGTGCTGTATCTGTGCAGCGACGGCGCGGCGTTTACCACCGGTCACTCGCTGGCAGTGGACGGTGGTGTCACTGCGTTCTGACCCATCAAGACCTGCCTCGTAGGAATAAGCCCGCATACGTGCGGGCTTTTTCATGGTGTCGTGAAGGGCGGCGGCCAATGTGTTTCAAATGGTTAGAACCGAGGGTTTTGGCGGCGTTGTCGCACATCCGATCCAGCAGACCTGTGATTAACTGTTTCCCGCAAATGGACAGGAGTTTGCTTGCTCATGGAATTGAGAATCGATCGACAGGCATTGGTGCCAGTCGTACAGCAAATCGTCGACGCGTTGGCCGTCTGGCTCCGTCAGAGCGAGGCGCAGCCAGGGACGCGTTTACCTTCTGCGCGGCACATCGCGCGGGTCAATCTGCTCAGTCAGTCCAGCGTCGTCGAAGCCTGTGAGCGGCTGGTGACTCAAGGTGTGCTGGCGTCGCGTCATGGCGCCGGTTTCATTGTCGCCACGCCAGCGCTGGTCGCCCAGGGGCAACAGGATTGCCTCTGGTTCGAAGGAGCGGAACTGAAACAGGGAGGCTTCTCGGGCGAACTTAAGCTGGGCTGTGGCGGGTTGCCGGAGAGCTGGCGCGAAACTGACGACCTGAGCTACGCGATTCGTCAGGTCAGCCGTACCGACATGGCCGGATTGTTCAACTACAGCACCTCCCGAGGCCTGCCTGCCTTGCGTCTGCAAATTCTCAAACGCCTTGGACGGCTCGGTATCGAAGTGGACGAAAATCGTATTCTGACCACTGCAGGTGCCAGTCAGGGGCTCGACCTGATCGTGCGCACCCTGCTCAAGCCGGGTGATTGCGTGGTGGTGGAAAGTCCGGGGTATCCACTGTTGTTTGAACTGCTCAGGCTGCACCGCGTGACGATGATCGAGGTGCCGCGTACCCCGCGCGGGCCCGACACGGCGCAACTGGAAGCACTCTTGATAAAGCACCGGCCCCGCGCGCTATTCATCAACAGTTTCTACCACAACCCGACGGGCAGCTGCCTGACGCCTGCGGTGGCGCAGCAGGTTTTACAATTGACCAAGACCCATGGCGTGTTGGTGATTGAAGATGACGTCTATGCGGATTTGCACTACGGCCCTGGCACGCGCCTCGCTGCATTGGGGGGCGATGACAACGTGATCTACATCGGCAGCTACTCGAAAACCCTCAGCAGTTCATTGCGGGTCGGCTTTGTCGTGGCCAGTGAAGGGGTCATATCGCGATTGGCCGAGGTCAAGATGATCAGCAGCATGGGCGCCTCAAGGTTCTGCGAGTCGGTGCTGACTTGCCTGTTGACCAGCGGCGCGTACCGCAAACTGGTGCAGCGTCAGCGCCAGCGTTTGAACACGGACAGAGAGGCGGCCTTGCAAGTGCTCGAAGACGCCGAGTGGGAGGTTTTCGGCAAGCCGGCTGGCGGCCTGTTCATCTGGGCGCGATCGGGGATGTGCGACTACGCTCAGGTGCGCAAGCAGGCCCGGCGTTTCGGTGTGCTGCTGTCTTCTGCTACAGCCTTCAGTCCTGACGGCCAGGCGAATGATTGGCAGCGCATCAACGTTGCTTATGCCTGTGATCCTCGTGCCCGGGCATTTTTTCAGGCAACCGCTGCGAATCGACCTAAAACGTTCTGAAAACGACGTGGGCGTAGCTTTTTGCCATTATTCCGACGCCAGAGACTTGTGCTGGCCCATGCCCATTGCGAATCTGCGTCAACAGACTATGTCAGGGGACTAAGTGCAATGATTTCGGCCGTGCAAGGACGTTTTGCCAACCTCGGTATGGCAAAAAAAATGGGTGTCGGGTTTGTCTTGGTGCTGCTGCTGACGGCCCTGGTGGCAGCCATCGGCGTTTGGTCCCTGCAAACCATCAGTCATCGCTTCGACGGGCTCAAGCAGATGTCGTCGCTCAACAGCGGTTTGCTCAAGGTGCGACTGCTTGAGCAGGAGTACGCCTTGCACGGCAACCCGAAAACCGTCGATGCCCTGCACCAGGGCGTGGATGGCCTGATCGCCTTGGCGACGCAGCTCAAGGCTGCGTCACCGGCCAACGTGCCAGTGATGAATGACGTCGAGCAATCCCTGGGGGCTTATCGCAAGGCGTTCGACGAGTTCGTCTCATTAAGTCAGGCCAAGGACCTGTCCCTGGAAATGGCCAGTTGGTCGGTCTCCAGCGTGGCCAATAACCTGGACGTCCTGCAAGCAGGGCTTGCCGACGATGGCGCCTATACCTTGAAGGAGTCCGAAGGCAAGGACGGAGGGCAGTTCATCGAGCAAGCCAATCAGGTCAGCCAGGTGTCGCGGTTGATGCTGCAGGCCATGAACGAAGCACGTGTACGTCTGGACCAGAGCCGCAAGGGGGACGACAGCGTAGGCCAGGGCAAGATCGAGCAGGCCGATCAGGCGCAGGTTCAGGCCGAGCAGTTGAAAACCACAGTCAAGGATGAGGGCTATCAGACTGTCCTCAATGAAGTGGCGGGTCACATCACCAGTTTCAGCGAGAAACTGACCGAGTACACCGATCTCCTGGCCCAGGAAAAAACCGTCTATGAGCAACTGCACCAGCGTGCTGCCCAAGTGGTGGAACGGGTCGATCAGGCGTATGTCGCCGAGGACCAGTCGATGCAGGCCGAATTGAAGAAGAACTCGATGCTGATCATCGGCTCTTCGGCTCTGGCGTTGCTGGTCGGGTTGATCGCGGCGTGGGTCATAACCCGATTGATCGTGGCGCCGCTGCGCAGTGTGATTCGTGTCGCACAACAGATCGCCGCGGGTGATTTGAGTGCGACGGTTGAAGTGACGCGCCGTGACGAGATCGGCCAGTTGATGCAGGCCATGCAACAGATGGGTGCGGGGCTGAGCACCATCGTCAGCGGTTTGCAGGCCGGTATCGAGCAGTTGGCGAGTTCGGCGCAATCGTTGTCGGCGGTGACTGAGCAGACCAACCTGGAGGTCAGCAGCCAGAAGGAAGAAACCGAGCAGGTCGCCACGGCGATGAATCAGATGACGGCGACGGTGCACGATGTGGCGCGTAACGCGGAGGAAGCCGCTCAGGCTGCGCAAACGGCGGACGGTAAGGTGGAAAGTGGCCAGCAGGTAGTGCGTCAGAGCATGGCGCGGATCGAACAGCTGGCGGACTCGGCGACGTCGGCCAGTTCGAGCATCGAAAGCCTGAGTGCGGAAATCCAGAACATCGGCACGGTACTCAGTGTGATCAAGAGTGTCGCCGAGCAAACCAACCTGTTGGCGCTCAATGCGGCGATCGAGGCGGCACGGGCCGGCGAGCAGGGCAGGGGATTCGCGGTCGTGGCGGATGAGGTTCGGGCGTTGGCCAAGCGCACACAGCAATCGACCGAGGAAATTGAGCGTCTGGTGAGCGCCTTGCGTTCGGCGGCGCAGTCGTCGGTGCAGCAGATTCAGAACAGTGGTGAGCTGGTGAAGCTGGCGGTAAGTGACGCGTTGCAGACTGAGAGTGCGCTGGGAAGTATCGCGGCGGCGGTGTCGTTGATTCAGCAGATGAACCAGCAGATTGCGGCGGCAGCCGAGGAGCAGAGTTCGGTGGCCGAGGAGATTAATCGCAGTGTGACGAGTATTCGTGCGAGTGCGGATCAGTCTTCGTTGGCGATGCGTGGGAATGCGGCGTCGAGCATTGAGCTGGCGCAGTTGGGGGTTGAGTTGAAGGGGATGGTCGGGCACTTCAGGCTCTGATCTGTCTCCCTGCGTATGTGCACAGATCTAATGTGGGGGTGAGCCTGCTCGCGATGGCGGCCTGATAGCCGACCTATCTCTTTCAGGTGTACATATCCATTCCTGCGGTAACGGCAGCTGGCGGTTTCGCCCTTACGGCGAGTCCCTTTTGTCAAACGCCACAAAAGGAACCAAAAAGTCTCGCCCCAAGCGTCCGGCCCCTCGCTAAGGCTCGGCGTACCTTCGCTCCGGTATCCATCCGGGGACACTGCCCTCCGGTCTGCTTCGCGACGACCTACATGCAGCGTGTTCGACTGCGTCGAACGGCGCTGCGCGCCACTCCCCGGATGAACACCTCCACTCAGCCTCCCGAAAGGGGCGGGTGGATCAAGATCAAGAGCTGCAGGCGAGCTAACGCTCGGCCTGATGAGTGGTGAAAAGCAAAAGCCGTATGCCGATCTGCTTTTTGTGGGAGTGAGCCTGCTCGTGATGGCGGCCTGACAGCCGACCAATCTCTTGCAGGTGGACACCGAACCCTATGGGAGCTGGCTTGTCGGGTCGCCGCATCGCTGCGATGACGGCCTCACAGCCGACCAGTTTCTTGCAGGTACAAATCATTCCACTGTGGGAGCGAGCCTGCTCGTGATGGCGGCCTGACAGCCGACCAATATCTTTCAGATGGACTGCAAACCTTTTTGAGACTCAACCTATCTTCCCCGGCAGTACTCACCCACCAAACCCGACCCAAAAAAAAGCCACCTCGCGGTGGCTTCTTTGCTTCTTCCGATCAGTCGTAGATCACTTTCTTCTTCCAGTCCGCATCCGCCTCGACGTCTTTGAGGCCTACGTTCAATTGGTTCGCTTCGCTTTCAACCGCCGCGATTTTGTCCATCACCATGGCGTTGGCACGGGCCAGGAGTTTTTCCAGGTATTCGAGCTGTTCGGCATAGACCTGCGGTTCCTGCTGTTTACGCAGGTATTGCACGCCGCGTTCGAAGGCGAGGCGGGCCTGGCCTGGCTGGTTTTGTTGCAGGCATTGTTGGCCGAGGTTGTTGAAGAACTCGATGTGCAGCAGCACCAGAATGTGGCGAACTTCGCGGATCCAGCGCTTGGCTTCGTTGGTCGGCAGGAAGCCGTCCTGTGCGGCACGGGTGATTTGGCCGTGCAGGGCTTCGAGCAGGAAACGCACGTCCTTGGCCTTGGCTTCGGTCTGGATCGGTGCCGGCGGGTTGTTGACCGGGATCGATTCGCCTTGCGCGGCCAGGGCTTCGAGTTCGGTAATCCGGGCCCTCAGGTTGGAACTGGTTTTTTCCAGGTTGAGCAAACGCTTGCAGACATTGAGTTCCAGGCGGGTCAGCAGCAGCTTGAGCCCGGGTGTCATCAGCTGACCGGGGAACGTCTCGGTGATTTCGCCGCAGCGACGCAGGCGGTCGTTGAGTTCAACCTTGGTACGGGCCTTTTCCAGCTTGTTGTTTTCCACCACATGGTTCATGTAGCCAATGGCGATCAATAGTGCGATCCCGGCTACGACTAGCAGGGTGATCATGAGTGGTGTCACCGGTAAGACCTCTTTATAGGGTTCGCGATCGAGTGTAGTGGCTTGGCATTTGGGCGCATAGGACCGCTCGACGAGTTGAATCGGTTCTGGCTATCTTTATATCGGCCGGGGTTCGACTTATATAAATGCTGGCGACTATGGTTCAGATTGCCATCATCTTCGGCGGCGGACTATAACGTCTTGGTCGTTGCCAGAATATAGTCGCCAAAGGTCGGGAGGCGTAAAAGCCTGAATCGCGCCTGAAAGCGGGGCGAAGTCATTGATTTAAATAAATTTATATCTGGGGGTTGACGACCCTTCAATCCATCCATAGAATGCGCGCCACTTACAGCGTAAAGCACACAGCGAAACGCGGTAGGAAGTGAATGTTGTACGTGTGTCCCCTTCGTCTAGTGGCCTAGGACACCGCCCTTTCACGGCGGTAACAGGGGTTCGAGTCCCCTAGGGGACGCCATTTGCGGGAATAGCTCAGTTGGTAGAGCACGACCTTGCCAAGGTCGGGGTCGCGAGTTCGAGTCTCGTTTCCCGCTCCAATTTTAAACAGCGTTGCTTTCGGGCAGGGCTGAGTGAAACCAGAACCGATATCTTCGGATGCGGATTTGGGCACTGAAATACACACCATGTGTTTCAGTTAGCGTGTCCCCTTCGTCTAGTGGCCTAGGACACCGCCCTTTCACGGCGGTAACAGGGGTTCGAGTCCCCTAGGGGACGCCATTTGCGGGAATAGCTCAGTTGGTAGAGCACGACCTTGCCAAGGTCGGGGTCGCGAGTTCGAGTCTCGTTTCCCGCTCCATATTCAACAAAAACGCCGCTCAGCAATGAGCGGCGTTTTTGTTTGTGTGTCATTTATAAAAAAGGACCTTGTTGAGGTCCTTTTTTTGTGGGTATCAAAATCAACGCGTCGGACCCGCCACAACAGCAGGTCCGAAAAAGCGATCAGAGTTTCGGCAACTGCCCGATCCGCCCCATCATTTCCGTCACGATCTGCAGGTCCAGCAGGAACTGGTCGACCGTCTTGAACTCGTTATCGGTGTGGCCGGTGTACTTGACTTCGGGCCTGGCCAGGCCGAATTGCACGCCATTGGGCAGTTCATGGACCGAAGTGGCGCCCGCAGAGGTGCCGTACTTGTGTTCCATGCCCAGGTTTTCGCTGGCCACGGCGAGCAAGGCCTTGACCCAATCACCCTCAGGGTTGCGGTACATCGGCTCGGCGATCGAGTAGTCGAAGGCCACCGCGACGTGGGTCTTCTTGCTCCAGGCATCAAGCTTGTCGGCGATTTCGGTCTTGAGCGTTTCCGGCGACTTGCCCTTCGGCACCCGCAGGTTGACTGCGAGCTTGAAGGCTTTATCGTCCATCCCGACATAGGTCAGCGAAGCGGTCAGCGGTCCCATGAAGGCATCGGAAAAACCGACCCCCAATTTGCCTCCGAGGTAATCCAGGCCCCAGTTGTCGGCAGCGTAGCGGGCGGCGTCGGTAATGTGGTTGTGCTTGAGCGCAACCTTGCCCTCCAGGCTATTGATGAAGCCCAGCATTCTCGACACCGGGTTGACGCCGGATTCGGGCTCGGAGGAGTGGGCGGAAACGCCGGTGACCGTCAATTTGACGTCCTTGCCCTCAACCTTGGCGGTGACGTCGAAGTTGCCGCCATTGCTTTTGGCATAATCGGCGCCGGCCTTCTGCAGGCTGGCGGCCAATTCGGCAGGCTTCTCACTCAAAAGGGTGACGACCGATGTCGACGGGATCTGGTTGGTGGCCATGCCGCCGGTCATCGAGATGATTTCGGCGCCCTTGCCCTCAGCCTTGCGTTTGGCAAAGTTCGCCATCACGGTGCCGTAGCCTTTCTCCGCAATCACTACCGGGTAGCCGCCATCCAGCGCCAGGTTGTAGTTGGGTGTCGGATTGTGTTCGAAGTAATAAGGGATGGCGTCGCCGGTGGTTTCTTCGGTGGTATCGACCAGCAGTTTGAAATTGCGCGCCAGCGGAAGCTTCTCTTCCTTGATGACCTTCATCGCATAAAGCGCTACCACGATACCGTTCTTGTCATCCTCGGTGCCCCGGCCATACATACGGTCGCCGATCAGGGTGACCTTGAACGGATCAAGTTTGGTGCCATCTTTCAGGACCCAATTCTCCGGCGTTACGGGCACCACATCGGCATGTGCATGAATGCCCACGACTTCGTCGCTGCTGCCCTCAAGGGAGATTTCATAGACGCGGTTGTCGATGTTGCGGAAGTTCAGGTTGAACGCCTGGGCCAGGCCCTTGATCTTCTCGGCGATCTTGATGAATTCGGGATTGTCATGCTGGTCAACGCCCTCGACGCGGAAGGTCGGGATGGCCACCAGCTCGCGCAGGGTCTCGGTAGCAGCGCTGCCGTATTTCACCCGTGCGTAGAGCCCAAGCAGGCGATGGATTTCGTTCTGCTGGTCTGGAGTAAGGGTCTTGTTGTCGAGGAAGGCACTGATGGCGGGGGCGAGGTCGGCGGTTTTGCCGAGATCGCTCTTGGCCAGGCCTCCCAGGAATTGCCTGAAATCCGTTACCGATGCGTCACTGAACGTCTTGAGGATCGCCGCACTCTGTTGCGGGGTGATGTTGGCCTGCGCTGTCAGGGTGAACGACGAAAGGCTGGCCAGTATCAGGGTTGACGCAGCCAGGTGCTTGAGTGAGAAATTCATTGCTGTGGGCATTCCTTTGCAGGCAGTGGGTGAGAAGTTTCTGATCGATGAGACAGAAACGTTTCCAAGCTAACACTGTAACGGAGTGTTACGGGAGTCCCTGATGTGGGATCTGTCGCACAGTAATGCAAAAGCGGCGCAGAAACGAAAAAGGCCCGTCAGTCAGACTGAGCGGGCCTTTTGCGTGGGCGCAGGTTTTACATCGACAGAATCAAACGCCCGGCGAACAGGATCAGAATCACCCCCATGGTGCGTTCGAACCAATGCCCCATGCGCATGAACAGCAATCGCACCCGGGCGCTGGAAAAGAACAGCGCGACGATCACGAACCACAGCGCGTTCACAAAACACATCCAGGCCCCATAAAGCGCCTGGATCTTCAAGGGTGTCGTGGCGCTGATGAGCGTGGTGAAAATTGCCAGGAAAAACAGCGTCGCCTTGGGGTTGGTCGCGTTGGTCAGAAAACCGGTGGTGAACGCCTTCAGCAGCGTTTGCTGGACGACCGGCTCTTCGGCAATTTTGTCACCCTCAAGCGCGGATTTGGGTTTACTGCGCAGCAGACTGACACCGAGGTACAAAATGTAAGCGCCGCCCACCACCTTGGCCACCGTCAGTAACCAGGGCGTTGTGTGCATCAACGCGCCGACCCCGAGCAGGGTGTAAAGCACGTGCACGGAAATCCCCGCACCGATGCCCAGCGCCGTGCAGATCCCGACCAGCCGGCCGAAACGCACACTTTGGCGGATGGTCACAGCGAAGTCCGGTCCCGGTGCGACCACAGCCAGAAAGTGAATAGTCGCCAGCGCCAGGAACTCGCCCAGGTAATTCGAAAGCATTTCAACTCCAGAAAGTAAGGGGTGAAGCATTGCCGCGATAGCCGACAAAGAACGAAAGGCTCAATCGCGGATCCGCCACGCCCGGTGTCACCGAGTGCATGCAGCGCGAATTGAACATGATGAAATCACCCGGCTCAGGACGAATCTCCAAGGTTGGTGTTCCGAGCAGGGCCGGATCGATGCCGTAGTTGTCGCCACGCATCTCGTCGAATTGATCTGAAGAAATATCGTGGTCCCACATCTGCAAGGCGCCACCCTCAGTGGGCATGTTCAGGTAAACATTGCAGGCGAACTGCGCTTCCAGGCTTCTGGCCTGATAACTGTCGGGGGCATCCTTGGCGAAAATGTCGTGATGGGCCAGGAAGCACACCCCTGGTTTCACCACGCGGGACAGCCCGACATACATCTTGCGGCCGTAGAGATTTTCCAGGTGCGCACCCGCCGGCCAGGACTCATCGAGCATGCAGCGCAGGGTGTCGACCGGGGAAGAATAGGGCGCGCAACGTTTGCGCAACTCCGCGATGTTGCGCGAGGCATGCTCGAAATAATCTTCGATCAGCAGTGGCTGGTTTTCCGCCTCATAAAACGCCATGCCGATGCGACCGATGCTCGGTGCATTGATATAGCCTTCAAAACCCGGGGCGAGGATCTTGTCACCAATCTGAATCGCCAGCGGCTGGGGCAACAGGCCTTTGACGCGGATGGCGAGGACTTCTTCGTTGGCCAGTTTTTTTATGCACGTCTCATCGAGACGCTCGACGTCAAGCATCATGTCTTAGGTCCATCTATCAGATAGTCAACAGAGCCCGCGAGTGCGGGCTCCCCCGGGCGTCAAGCGATGCCGGGGGCGGCATCGCCCAAAAGCTCAATCCACGCTGTAGTGGACTGACAGCATTCCCTTTTTCAGCGAAAGGGAAGCAATCGTGACCGTGCCCAAATCCTTCAGGCTACGTACATGTGTGCCGCCGCAGCCGTAGGCGGGCAGTTCACCAAAACCAATTTCCCGGGCGCCTTCGCGCATCGATGTCAGGCGCGGCAGGTCATGGGCGACCCATTGCTCGATGCCGTGCTGAATCATCTCGGCGTCCACCTCTTTTGCCGACTCCACCGGTTTGAATTGCACGCGTCCTTCGCCCGGCCAGTGATGAGCCTTGACCGGCATCCAGCCCAGTGCCTGGACAAAATGGCCGATCAGGTGGCCGGCCGAATGCATGCGCGAATTGAACCGGCGGCGTTGCTCGTCGATCCGGATCTGGGTCATGCCGAGTTTTACTGGCTGGTCGACAAAATGAATGATTCGGTCCGGGTCCTGGACCACGCGCAGCACCTGGCTTTCGCCGATCCAGCCGGTATCGCAAGGCTGACCGCCACCCTGGGGGTGAAACAACGTCGCGCGCAGCACCACCGCAAACTCGCTTTCCTGGGGCGTGCAATCCAGGACTTCCACATTGGCCTTGAGGTCATCACTATGGAAAAAGAGGCGAAGCGTCATATTCCATGTCCTCATTAAAGTTTCTCTTTTTATTATATGAAGCGTGGAATTGCGTGATAATCCGTTCAAACATCAAAGGACTGTTGCGCTGTGAGCATAAATCTACCGCTACCGTTGCTGGGTGAAATGGCGATCTTCGTCAAGGTTGTCGAGTCCGGTAGCTTTTCCGAAGCAGCCCGTCAATTGGGTTCTTCACCCTCGGCGGTGAGTCGCAGTATTTCGCGTCTGGAAAAAGCGTTGGCCACGCGTCTGCTGCAGCGAACCACACGCAAGTTGCGCTTGAGCGACGGTGGCGAAGAGGTGTTCAAGCGCTGCCAGGAAATGGTCAGTGCGGCCAAGTCCGTGATGGAAATCAGCGGGCAGTTCACCCATGAAGCGGAAGGGCTGGTTCGGGTCAGCGTGCCCAAGGCGGTCGGTCGATTTGTGATTCACCCGCATATGCCGGAATTTTTGCGCCGTTATCCCAAAGTGGATGTGGAACTGTTGCTTGAGGATCGCCAGGTGGATCTGATCGACGACAACGTTGATCTGGCGATTCGCATTACCGATCGACCACCCGCCGGGTTGGTCGGGCGGCAGTTGCTGACCATCGACCATTTGCTCTGCGCTACACCGCAATACCTCGCCGAACATGGCACGCCGACGCACCCCCACGACTTGCTCAACCACAGCTGCATCTATCTGGGTGAAACCCCGAGCGATGCGCGCTGGAAATTCAAGAAAGGCAGCAAGGCTGTGACGGTCGGTGTACGTGGGCGGTATGCGGCCAATCACACCGGCGTGCGGTTGGGGGCGGTGTTGCAGCACATCGGGATTGGCAGCCTGCCGTATTTCACGGCGCGTTATGCGCTGGAGCAGGGGTTGATTGTGCAGGTGTTGCCGGACTGGACCTTCCTCGCGTCCTACCATGGCGGCGCCTGGTTGCTGCATTCGCCGACGCGCTATTTGCCACCGAAACTGCGGGTGTTCATTGATTATCTGGTGGAGTGTCTGGAGAAGGAGCCGACCCTGAGCAAGCCGGGGAAGGCGGGGAAGGTCGCGGCGGAGTATGAGTTGCCTGAGAGTGATGGGTTGCTTTGACGAACGCCTTCGTCGGAACGCCGCCCGGAGCAAGCCCGCTCCCACAGTGATGTGTGTGATGCCTGAGATTGCAGCTTCACCACAAAAACCTGTGGGAGCGGGCTTGCTCCGGGCGGCGTTCCGACGATGGCGGCTGCTCGAACACCACACCACTCGGAAATGCCATAAAAAAGGCCCGCATGTTCAACCATGCGGGCCTTTTGCATTTCAGATCAGGGATCAGTGCTTGCTGTCGTCGTTCGACATCGCCAGCAGCTGTTTTTCCTGATTCCAGTCGAAGGGTTCGTCGTTCTGTTCGGCTTCGAAACGACGCTCTTCCAGTGCCTGGTACAATTCGATTTCATCATCGGGCATGTAATGCAGGCAGTCACCGGCGAAGTACCACAACAGGTCGCGCGGGACCAGGTGGGCGATTTGCGGATAACGGGTGATCACCTGGCACAGAATGTCCTGGCCCAGGTATTGGCTTTCGATCGGGTCGACCGGCAGCAACGCACGCAGTTCGTCGAAGCGCTCCAGGAACAAGGCATGGCTTTCTTCGGGAACCTGTTCGGCCTCACCTACGGCGACCAGGATGCTGCGCAGGTGGTCGAGCAAGACAAGATGATCGGCAACGACGTTGGACACGAGATAAGTCCTCAAGAGCAAAACGGGCGCAGGAGTATAAAGCTCCTGCGCCCGTTTTTACAGGATCAGCGGACCTTTCCGTCGGCCAGCGCCAGTTCGTCTTTGTCGAAATCATCGACGTCGATGACCTTGCGCCGCGCTACTTCAACATCACGCAGGGACTGCGCCTCACCAGGTTGCAACACCCCCGCCTCCAGCGCTGCATCGATGACATGTTCCCCGGCAGCCGGTTTGACCTGACCGCTTTTGAGCGCCACGTGCAGTTTTTTCTGTAACGGTTGAGCTGCGTTCAAAAGGTTGCAGGCATGTTGCAGGGCACCGACCGCGTCGTCCGCCGATTGCGGGCGGTAGCAACCGCCGAGCAATTCTTCGAGGGTTGGATCGCCCTTGGCGCGGCCGATCACTGCGGCGACTTCGGCGCCGAGTTTGTCCGATGGGCCTTTGTGGCGACGGCCGAACGGGAACACGATCACCCGCAACAGGCAACCCAACACCTTGTTCGGAAAGTTGCTGAGCAATTCATCCAGCGCCCGTTCCGACTGGCCCAGGCTTTCTTCCATGGCCCACTTGAACAGCGGCGCCATGTGCTCCGGCGAATCGAGGTCGTGGTACCGCTTGAGCGCTGCGGAGGCGAGGTACATGTTGCTGAGCACATCCCCAAGACGTGCCGACAGGCGTTCGCGACGTTTCAGTTCACCACCCAGCAACATCATGCTGAGGTCAGCAAGCATGGCGAACGCGGCGGCCTGACGGTTAAGCGCACGGAAGTAACCCTGACTGAGCTTGTCACCCGGCGAATGTTCCAGGTGCCCGAAGCCGAGGTTCAACACCAGCGTGCTGGCGGCGTTGCTCACGGCGAAACCGATGTGCTTGAGCAGCAGGCCATCGAATTCGGTGAGTGCCTGATCCTTATCTTCACGGCCAGCGAGGGCCATTTCTTTCAGCACGAACGGATGGCAGCGAATGGCGCCCTGACCGAAGATCATCAGGTTGCGCGAGAGAATGTTCGCGCCTTCCACAGTGATGAAGATGGGCGCGCCATTCCAGCTGCGACCGAGGTAGTTGTTCGGCCCCATGATGATCGCCTTGCCGCCGTGAACATCCATGGCGTGGCTGATGCACTCGCGGCCGCGTTCGGTGAGGTGGTACTTGAGAATCGCCGACAGCACCGACGGTTTCTCGCCCAGGTCCACCGCGTTGGCGGTCAGCATTCGGGCGGCGTCCATCATCCAGGCGTTGCCGCCGATGCGTGCCATGGCTTCCTGAATACCTTCGAACGCCGACAGTGGAACGTTGAACTGCTCACGAACCTGCGCGTACTGTCCGGTGACCAGGCTGGTGAACTTGGCGGCGCCGGTGCCGACCGCCGGCAGGGATATCGAACGCCCGACCGACAGGCAGTTCATCAGCATCATCCAGCCCTTGCCGAGCATTTCCTGGCCGCCGATGAGGAAGTCCAGCGGCACGAAGACGTCCTTGCCGGAGTTCGGGCCATTCATGAAGGCGGCACCCAGCGGCAGGTGACGGCGGCCGATCTCGACACCGGCGGTGTCGGTCGGGATCAGCGCCAGGCTGATACCCAGGTCTTCCTTGTCGCCCAGCAAATGGTCCGGGTCATAAGCCTTGAAGGCCAGGCCGAGGAGGGTGGCCACCGGGCCCAGCGTGATGTAGCGCTTTTCCCAGTTGAGGCGCAGACCGAGGGTTTCCTTGCCTTCCCATTCACCTTTGCAGATGACCCCGGTGTCGGGCATGGCGCCGGCGTCGGAGCCCGCCAGTGGGCCAGTCAATGCGAAGCACGGGATGTCGTCGCCCCGGGCCAGCCGTGGCAGGTAATGGTTGCGTTGTTCGTCGGTGCCGTAATGCAGCAGCAGTTCGGCCGGGCCCAGGGAGTTAGGGACCATCACGGTGGACGCGAGGTCGCCACTGCGGGTCGCCAGTTTCATCGCCACCTGGGAGTGGGCATAGGCCGAGAAGCCCTTGCCGCCAAACTCCTTGGGAATGATCAGCGCAAAGAAGCCGTTTTCCTTGATGTGAGTCCAGGCTTCGGGCGGCAGATCCATGTCTTGCCCGATCTGCCAATCGGTGACCATGGCGCAGAGTTCTTCAGTCGGGCCGTCGATAAAGGCCTGTTCCTCTTCACTGAGCTGCACTTTTGGATAGGACAGCAGTTTGTTCCAGTCCGGGCGACCGCTGAACAGTTCGCCGTCCCACCACACGGTCCCGGCGTCGATTGCATCGCGTTCGGTTTGCGACATTGGCGGCAGGGTTTTCTGGAACCAGCTGAACAGCGGCGCGCTGAAGAATTTGCGACGCAGGTCGGGCAGCAACAACGGCGCCGCGACGGCTGCGATCAACACCCAGAAAATCAGCAGCAGCCAGCCTGGCGCGCGGCTGAAGGCACCCATCGCGACGATATAGACAGCGACGATGCACAGGGCGGGCAGGGGGGCGATGAGACGGTGGGCTAAATAAGCTATCCCGACAACCAGAACCAGTATCCACAACAGCAGCATATTTAATCCTCCGTGAACCAGGGTAAAACCAACCTTCAGAGCTTAGACGGCATCCGCAAAACAAGGTGGTCGGAGCGAGGTGATTGAATTCGTGGGAAACCATCGATGAGTTTTGTAGGTTGGGTTGGCAACACGCCCGGGAAATCGTTCGTTTCCTACGCGGCTATGCGCCCATGTTTGGCCGAAACGTCGTTATCTCTGTGCTAAAGGTATCGCTAGACTCGTGGCTTCCCCAGGAGATTGTTCTCATGCACGAGTATCTGAGTCCCGGCCGCTTCATCGATAGTGACCACCCCTCGGTGGTGGAGTTCGCTGAAAAACATCGGGGCGCCAGTCGCGATCCGCTTGAGCAGGCGATCAAGCTCTATTACGCGGTGCGCGAAGCCGTGCGCTACAACCCCTACACCTTCAGTCGCGACCCGGATACGTTGTGCGGCAGTTATGCACTGGCAGCCGGAGAGAGTTATTGCGTGCCCAAGGCCACGCTTCTGGCCGGAGCAGCCCGACATTGCGGGATCCCTGCGCGGATCGGTCTGGCTGACGTGCGCAATCACCTGTCGACCCCGCGGTTGCTTGAGTTGCTCAAGAGCGATGTGTTCGCCATGCATGGTTATACGGAGCTGTATCTGAACGGTCGCTGGGTCAAGGCGACGCCTGCCTTTAACCAAAAACTCTGCGAACTGTTCAATGTGGCGCCGCTGGAGTTCGACGGCATCCACGACAGTGTTTTTCATCCCTTCAACCGCGACGGCGAGCCGCTGATGGAGTATCTGGTGGACCACGGCCAGTTCACTGACGTGCCCGAAACGTTCTTTTTCGAGCACCTGGAAAAGTGCTACCCGCATCTGTTCAGCGACACTTTGCCAGCATTGCTGGGTGACATGCAGAGTGATTTGAGCCGCGCCTGATCCGGCGTATGCTGCCTGCGCATTCATCCATAAAGAGGCGGTCATGCTGAAGATCTGGGGTCGGAAAAATTCGTCGAATGTCAGAAAGCCATTGTGGGCCGCCGAGGAGCTGGGCCTGGCCTATGAAGCCATCGATGCGGGCGGCGCCTTTGGTGTAGTCGACACGCCGCAGTACCGTGCGATGAACCCCAACGGCCGTGTGCCGGTGATCGAAGACGACGGCTTCGTGCTATGGGAATCGAACGCCATCGTGCGTTACCTGATGGCCAGTCGCGCCGATGGTACGGCCTGGTATCCGGCGGATCTGAAGGCCCGCGCCGCTGCTGACAAGTGGATGGACTGGACCACCTCCAGTTTTGCCGGCCCGTTCCGCACGGTGTTCTGGGGCGTGTTACGCACACCTGAAGACAAGCAGGACTGGCCCGCCATCAACGCCGCGATCAAGGAGTGCGATGACCTGCTGACGATGGCGAACCAGGCGTTGGCGGCCATGCCGTATCTGTCCGGCGACGAAATTGGCATGGGCGACATTCCCCTTGGCAGTTTCATTTATGCCTGGTTCGAGATGCCGATCGAGCGCGCACCGCAGCCGCATCTTGAAGCCTGGTATGCGCGACTGAAACAGCGTCCGGCGTATAAAAAAGCCGTTATGACCGCGTTGACTTAATACTCACTATCGACACACTTGACTGTACTTGTGTGGCGGCGACAAGCACCATTGCGCTCGTGCGCCGCGGTTGCATTGCTCGCCGCCCGCCCATAGTTATCCCTTTCTTCCCTTCTTGGTGCGTAAATCCGATATGAGTTCCGCTCTGTCCATCCGGCAGCTAACCAAAACCTACGGCAACGGTTTCCAGGCCCTGAGTGGTATCGATCTGGACGTCGCCGAAGGTGACTTTTTCGCCTTGCTTGGCCCTAACGGTGCCGGCAAATCCACGACCATCGGCATTCTCTCGACCCTGGTAAACAAGACCAGCGGCACCGTGAATATCTTCGGTCACGACTTGGACAAGAATCCTGCGCAGCTCAAGCGCTCGATCGGCGTAGTGCCCCAGGAATTCAACTTCAACCAGTTCGAAAAAACCTTCGACATCGTCGTGACCCAGGCCGGTTACTACGGCATCCCGCCGAAGATCGCCAAGGAACGCGCCGAGCAGTATCTGACCCAGCTCGGGCTGTGGGACAAACGCGATGTGCCGTCGCGTTCGCTGTCCGGTGGCATGAAACGTCGCCTGATGATCGCCCGTGCACTGGTTCACGAACCCCGCCTGCTGATCCTCGATGAACCGACCGCAGGTGTGGACATCGAACTGCGTCGCTCGATGTGGACCTTCCTCACCGAGCTGAACCAGAAAGGCATCACCATCATCCTCACCACCCATTACCTGGAAGAGGCTGAGCAGTTGTGCCGCAACATCGGCATCATCGACCACGGCACGATTGTCGAGAACACCAGCATGAAACAGCTGCTCGGCCAGCTGCATGTGGAAACCTTCCTGCTCGACCTCAAGAACACGCTGAACGTCGCGCCGCAGTTGCTCGGTTACCCGACCAAGCTGCTCGACAGCCACACCCTCGAAGTCCAGGTCGACAAGGCCATGGGCATCACCGCGCTGTTCACTCAATTGGCGCAGCAGAACATCGAAGTGCTGAGCCTGCGTAACAAAACCAATCGCCTCGAGGAGTTGTTCGTGTCCCTGGTGGAGAAAAATCTGTCGAAGGTGGCGGTATGAGTTCCGAGCTGCAACCCAACCTCGTTGCCCTCAACACCATCGTTTACCGCGAGGTGAAGCGCTTTACCCGGATCTGGCCGCAGACCCTGCTGCCGCCGGCCATCACCATGGTCCTGTACTTCGTGATCTTCGGTAACCTGATCGGTCGGCAGATCGGTGATATGGGTGGCTTCACCTATATGGAATACATCGTGCCAGGCCTGATCATGATGTCGGTGATCACCAACTCCTACGGCAACGTGGTGTCGAGTTTCTTCGGCAGCAAGTTCCAGCGCTCCATCGAAGAATTGATGGTGTCGCCGGTTTCGCCGCATACGATTCTGATCGGCTACACCCTGGGCGGCGTGCTGCGCGGCTTGATGGTCGGGGTCATCGTGACGCTGCTGTCGCTGTTTTTCACCCATTTGCAGGTGCATCACCTGGGCGTCACCATTCTGGTGGTGGTGCTGACGGCGACGATCTTCTCGCTGCTGGGCTTCATCAACGCCGTGTTTGCACGCAACTTCGATGATATTTCGATCATCCCGACCTTCGTGCTGACGCCTCTGACCTACCTGGGCGGGGTGTTCTACTCGATCAGCTTGCTGCCGCCGTTCTGGCAGACCGTTTCCCTGGCGAACCCGGTGCTGCACATGGTCAACGCCTTCCGTTACGGCATTCTTGGCGTTTCGGACATCAAGATCAGCGTGGCGATTACTTTCATGCTGGTGGCGACAGTTGTGTTGTATGTCGGTTGTGCGCGGTTGCTGGTCAGTGGGCGCGGGATGCGTACCTGAGAAAGACCGCGTCGCCTGCTTCGCGGGCAAGCCCAGACACCACAAAAAAACGGCCTCCAACAATGGAGGCCGTTTTGCATTTACCGCATCCGGCGTTGCTTACGTCGCTTCCACTGCCGCCCAACCCACCAGCGCCAATACATCATCACCAGGCAATAGGCGAGGGCGCCCAGCACCAGCCCTGTCACCACTGAACCCAGCAAAAACGGCTGCCACAACGTGGAAAGCTCACCACTGATCCACTCCCAGGTCAGCTCGTCCGGCAAATGCCTGGCCGGCACGTCCATCAACCACGCTCCCGTCTGATAGGTGCAGAAGAACACTGCCGGCATGGTAATCGGGTTGGTCAGCCAGACCAGGCTGACGGCGATGGGCATGTTGCCCCGCACCATGATCGCCAGAATGGCAGCGACCAGCATCTGCAACGGAATGGGCAGGAAAGCCGCGAACAGACCCACCGCCATGGCCCGTGCGACGGAATGACGATTGAGGTGCCAGAGGTTCGGGTCATGCAGCAGGGTGCCGAGAAAGCGTAAGGATTTGTGTTCCCTGATGCTGGTCGGGTCTGGCATGTAACGTTTGAATAAGCGCCGGGGCATAAGGCTTCTCGGTCGGTTAAGGCGGCAAGTATGTCTGGATTCTATGAACCGCCCATTCAGACTTTGTGACAATTAATAACCGTGCGCGTGCAGTCGGGCAGCTATGCCTAGGGTGGGACTCTCAAGGACGGGCATATGCGCACAGGGATGATGGCGCTGGCGTTGGGTCTGCTGGCCCTGCGTTTTTTACCGGTGTTACCGCCGGTCTGGTTATGGATGTTGCTGCCGGTCGTGGGTTTGATGCTGTTGCCGTTTCGGACTTACCCGTTGGCGTTCTGCCTGTTCGGCTTCAGTTGGGCGTGCGCGAGTGCGCAGTGGGCGCTGGATGATCGCTTGCCGCTGAAGCTCGATGGCGAGACTCGTTGGGTCGAAGGCCGGGTGACGGGCCTGCCGCAGAATGCCGAAGGGGTGGTGCGCTTCGAGTTGACCGACAGTCAGTCCCGAAGCACCCGGCTACCCCGGCATCTGCGCCTCGCCTGGTATGACGGACCGCCCGTCAACAGCGGCGAACGGTGGCGGCTGGCGGTCAAGTTGAAGCGTCCTGCCGGGCTGCTCAATCCGCATGCCTTTGACTACGACGCCTGGCTGCTGGCACAACGCATCGGCGCTACCGGGACGGTCAAGGATGGCCAGAGGCTGGCCGCCGCCCAATGGGCCTGGCGCGACAGCCTTCGCCAGCGGTTGCAGGCCGTCGATGCCCAAGGCCGGACAGGGGCGCTGACCGCATTGGTGTTGGGCGACGGCGGCGGGCTGAGTCGCGAGGACTGGCAAGTGCTGCAAGACACCGGCACCGTGCATCTGCTGGTGATTTCCGGGCAGCACATCGGGCTGCTGGCGGGGCTGGTGTATCTGCTGATCGCAGGGTTGGCCCGCTATGGCCTGTGGCCAAGCCGTTTGCCCTGGCTGCCATGGGCCTGCGGACTGGCGTTTGCCGCTGCGCTGGGTTACGGGTTGCTGGCCGGTTTCGAGGTGCCGGTGCGCCGGGCCTGCGTGATGATCGGCCTGGTGCTGTTGTGGCGCCTGCGGTTTCGTCATCTCGGTGCCTGGTGGCCGCTGTTGCTGGCGCTCAACGGCGTTTTACTGCTCGACCCGCTGGCGAGCCTGCAACCGGGTTTCTGGTTGTCGTTCGCGGCGGTGGCGGTGTTGATCTTCACCTTCGGTGGGCGGCTGGGGCCCTGGCGATGGTGGCAAACCTGGACCCGTGCGCAATGGCTGATCGCGATCGGACTGTGCCCATTGCTGTTGATACTCGGCTTGCCGATCAGCGTCAGCGGACCCGTGGCCAATCTGCTGGCGGTGCCCTGGGTCAGCCTGGTGGTATTGCCACCCGCTTTGCTCGGGACGTTGTTATTGCCCGTCCCTTATGTGGGCGAGGGGTTGCTGTGGCTGGCGGGCGGTCTGGTTGACCTGTTGTTCAAGGGGCTGGCATTGATGGCCGGGCGATTGCCCGCCTGGGTGCCGGTCGCGGTGCCGGTGTGGATTTGGGCGCTCGGTACCCTGGGGGCCTTTCTTCTATTGCTGCCCAAAGGTGTGCCGATGCGCCCGTTGGGTTGGCCGCTGCTGCTGTTGCTGGCTTTTCCACCTCGTCCAATGCTTTGCGAAGGCGTCGCCGACGTCTGGCAGTTGGACGTCGGCCAGGGCCTGGCCATCCTGGTGCGCACCCGCCACCACACGTTGCTGTATGACACCGGACCGCGTTTCGGTGATGTCGACCTCGGCGAGCGGGTGGTGCTGCCGTCATTGCGCAAACTGGGCGTAGCCGGGATCGACCTGATGCTCATCAGTCACGCCGACGCCGATCACGCCGGCGGTGCGCGTGCGGTTGCCAACGGATTGCCGGTGACGCAGGTCCTGAGCGGCGATCCCGAGGCGCTGCCAGTCGAATTGCGCGCAGAGGGTTGTGAAAGCGGCCGGCAATGGACCTGGGACGGTGTGGACTTCCGGCTCTGGCAATGGACATCCGCCGGCGACAGCAATCAAAAATCCTGTGTCTTGCAGATCGAAGCCAATGGCGAGCGATTGCTGTTGACCGGTGACATTGATGTTGCTGCCGAGCGGGCATTGCTCGACAGTTCGCTTGCCGTGCCGACAAATTGGCTACAGTCGCCGCACCATGGCAGTCGCAGTTCCTCTTCGATGGCGCTGCTCGCCGCGTTACAACCCGGGGCTGTGCTCATATCCCGTGGCCAGGGCAATTCCTTTGGTCACCCGCATCCCACGGTCATGGCGCGTTATAAAAAGCGCGGGACGGCGATCTACGACTCCGCCACCCACGGTGCCATTCGTCTGCAACTGGGGCGCTTCAAGCCGCCGTGGACGATGCGTCTGGAACGGCGTTTCTGGCGCGATCCGCCACCGTCCGACCCATAACCGCCAGTTATGAAAGCCCGACCGGATGCGACATCACAGTCTTCGGTGCATCCGGCCCCTATGTTAGAGTGGCGCACTTTTTCGAGGGAGCTGTCACTGTGTGGGAATTGGTCAAATCCGGCGGCTGGATGATGCTGCCGATCATTTTGAGTTCCATCGCGGCCATGGCGATCACCGCCGAGCGTCTCTGGACCCTGCGAGCCAGCCGTGTGACCCCGGAGCATTTGCTCGGGCAAGTCTGGGTGTGGATCAAGGACAAGCAGCTTAATAAAGAAAAACTCAAGGAGCTGCGCGCCAACTCACCGTTGGGCGAGATCCTGGCGGCGGGCCTTGCCAACTCCAAACATGGTCGCGAGATCATGAAAGAGTGCATCGAAGAAGCCGCTGCGCGGGTGATTCACGAACTCGAGCGCTATATCAACGCGCTGGGCACCATCGCCGCCATGGCCCCATTGTTGGGCTTGTTGGGCACGGTGCTGGGCATGATCGACATTTTCAGTGCGTTCATGGGCACGGGCATGGGCACCAATGCCGCTGTGCTGGCGGGTGGTATCTCCAAGGCGCTGATCACCACGGCCGCTGGCCTGATGGTCGGTATCCCGGCAGTATTCTTTCACCGATTCCTGCAACGCCGGATCGATGAGCTGGTGGTGGGCATGGAGCAGGAAGCGATCAAACTGGTCGAAGTGGTTCAGGGCGACCGTGATGTGGACCTGGCCGAGGGCAAAGCGTGAAATTCCGCCGCAAACCGCGGGAAACGGTCGACATCAACCTCGCGTCGCTGATCGACGTGGTGTTTATCCTGCTGCTGTTTTTCGTGGTCACCACCACGTTTACCCGTGAAACCCAGTTGCGCGTCGATCTGCCGGAAGCGGTCAGCGGTTCGCCTGCCGAAGACCAGCAGGTCAAGCACCTGGACGTTGCCATCAGTGCCGAAGGTGCGTTCTCGGTGAACAATCAGATATTGCCGAAGAACGACCTCGCGACGCTGATGGAGGCGCTGCAAAAAGAATCCAATGGCGACACCAATCTGCCGCTGTCCATCAGCGCGGATGGCAAGACTCAGCATCAGTCAGTCATCACGGCCATGGACGCTGCCGGCAAGCTGGGTTTCAGCCACTTGCGCATGACCACGGTCGAAGCGGCACCGCCCGCGCCCTGATGGCCATGTCTGATCGCTTGCTCGCCGCGTGGTACCAAGGTCATCCGGCCCTGAAGCTGTTGCAGCCACTGGAGTGGCTGTACCGGCGCGTAGTCATGAACAAGCGCAAGCGCTTTCTGGCGGGTGAGGGCGAGATCTATCAGCCGCCCGTGCCGCTGATCGTGGTCGGCAATATCACCGTCGGTGGCACCGGCAAGACACCGCTGATCCTGTGGATGATCCAGCATTGCCAGCGCAGCGGTTTGCGGGTCGGGGTGGTCAGCCGTGGGTACGGCGCCAAACCGCCGCAATTGCCGTGGCGCGTCGAGGCCGATCAGAGCGCAGAGATTGCCGGCGACGAACCGCTGTTGATCGTCCAGCGCACGGGCGTGCCGTTGATGATCGACCCGGATCGCAGCAGCGCCGTCAAAGCGCTGCTGGCGAGTGAGCCGCTGGATCTGATCCTCTCTGATGACGGCATGCAACATTACCGGCTGGCCCGGGACCTGGAACTGGTGTTGATCGACGCCGCCCGCGGCCTGGGCAACAAACGCTGCCTGCCGGCCGGTCCCTTGCGTGAACCGGTCGAACGCCTGCAAAGCGTCGACGCCGTGCTATACAACGGCGCCACCAATGATCGCGACGACGGTTTTGCCTTCCAGCTGCAACCTACCGAACTGGTCAACCTGCACAGCGGTGAGCGTCGTCCCCTCGACCACTTCCCTGCAGGCCAGGCGCTGCACGCCGTGGCCGGGATCGGTAATCCGCAACGTTTCTTCACGACCCTCGAAACGCTACACTGGCAGCCAGTGCCGCATGCGTTTGCCGACCACGCCGAGTACAGCGTGCAGGCCTTGAATTTCACACCGTCATTACCATTGGTGATGACCGAAAAGGACGCGGTGAAGTGCCGTGCCTTCGCCGCCGTCGATTGGTGGTACCTGGCGGTCGATGCTGCGCCATCACCGGCCTTCGTGGCCTGGTTCGATACGCAGCTGATGCGCCTGTTGCCGGATCGTCTTCTGCCTTAACTCCGTTCTAATCCAGGGAATGCTCATGGACACCAAATTGCTCGACATCCTCGCTTGCCCGGTCACCAAAGGCCCACTCAAGCTCAGCGCCGACAAGACCGAGCTGATCAGCAAGGGCGCCGGCCTGGCTTACCCTATTCGCGACGGCATTCCGGTGATGCTCGAAACCGAAGCCCGCACCCTGACCACCGACGAGCGTCTGGATAAATGACCACAGCCTTTACCGTTGTCATTCCATCGCGTTATGCCTCCACCCGTCTGCCGGGCAAACCGCTGCTGCTGATCGCCGGCAAGCCGATGATCCAGCACGTCTGGGAGCAGGCGAGCAAAAGCAGTGCCGAGCGTGTGGTGGTCGCCACTGACGACGCGCGCATCGTTGAAGCGTGCAAGGCGTTTGGCGCCGAAGTGGTGCTGACCCGCGAAGATCACAATTCCGGTACCGATCGCCTGGCCGAAGTCGCCGCGAAACTGGGCCTGGCCGCCGACGCCATCGTGGTCAACGTCCAGGGTGACGAACCGTTGATTCCGCCGAGCGTGATCGATCAGGTCGCCGCCAACCTGGCCGCCCACACCGAGGCGCGCATGGCCACCCTGGCCGAGCCGATCGAAGACGTCGAAACCCTGTTCAACCCTAATGTGGTCAAGGTCGTCAGCGATCTCAATGGCCTGGCGCTGACATTTAGTCGCGCCACATTGCCGTGGGCCCGTGACGCCTTCGCCAGAAGCCTTGAGCAACTGCCGGAAGGCGTGCCGTATCGCCGCCACATCGGCATTTATGCCTACCGCGCCGGTTTCCTGCATGACTTTGTCAGCTGGGGCCCGTGCTGGCTGGAAAACACTGAATCCCTGGAACAGCTGCGTGCCCTGTGGCACGGCGTGCGGATTCACGTCGCCGATGCGCTGATCGCGCCGCCCACCGGCGTCGACACCGTCGAAGACCTCGAGCGCGTCCGTCGCCTGCTGGAGGCCTGATGCGCGTTCTGTTCGTGTGCCTGGGTAACATCTGCCGCTCGCCAACGGCCGAAGGTGTGCTGCGGCATAAATTGCGCGAGGCGGGGCTGGCCGATCACATCGAAGTTGCCTCCGCCGGCACCGGTGACTGGCATGTCGGCAAGGCGCCGGACAAACGCAGCCAGGCTGCGGCCAAACTGCGCGGTTACGACCTGTCCGCCCAACGCGCCCAGCAAGTGACCCGCGCCGATTTTTCCGCCTACGACCTGATTCTGGCGATGGACAACAGCAATCTGCGCCACCTCAAGGCCCTGCAACCGGCCAAGGGCAAGGCCGAGCTGGATCTGTTTTTGCGTCGCTACCAGTCGGAACTCGATGAAGTGCCGGATCCGTATTACGACGGCGACCAAGGCTTCGAGCAGGTGCTGGACCTGATCGAGCGCGCCAGTGATCTGCTGGTGATCGAATTGAAGGGACGGTTATGAGTTTGCAGGTTCAACCCCAGGTTTCGCTCAAGCCGTTCAATACGTTTGGTGTCGACGTTCAGGCCCGGTTGTTTGCCGAGGCCCACAACGACGCCGATGTGCGTGAAGCCCTGGCGTATGCGTCGGCCCATGACGTGCCGTTGCTGGTGATCGGTGGCGGCAGCAACTTGCTGCTGACGGCTGATGTCCAGGCACTTGTGCTGCGCATGGCGACGCGCGGGATTCGGATCCTGAGCGATGATGGCAGCAAGGTCGTGATCGAAGCCGAGGCCGGTGAGCCTTGGCATCCGTTCGTGCAGCACACCCTGGCGCAGGGTTTGTCGGGCCTGGAGAACCTCAGCCTGATCCCCGGCACGGTTGGTGCGGCGCCGATGCAGAATATCGGCGCCTATGGCGTCGAGATCAAGGACGTGTTCGCCGGCCTGACCGCGCTGGATCGCCAGACCGGCGAGCTGCGGGATTTCACCCTGGAAGACTGCAACTTCGCCTACCGTGACAGCCTGTTCAAGCAGGAGTCGGGGCGCTGGTTGATCCTGCGCGTGCGTTTCACCCTGGACCGCGCCGCACACCTGCACCTGGAATACGGCCCGGTTCGCCAGCGTCTGACCGATCAGGGCATCGATCACCCGACTGCCACCGACGTCAGCCAGGCGATCTGCAGCATTCGTAGCGAAAAACTCCCGGACCCGGCAGTGCTGGGCAATGCCGGCAGCTTCTTCAAGAATCCTCTGGTGCCGGCCGCGCTGGTCGCACAGCTGAAAAGCCAATACCCGGACCTGGTGGCCTACGCGCAACCTGATGGGCAGATGAAACTGGCGGCCGGCTGGTTGATCGAGCGGGCCGGCTGGAAAGGCTTTCGTGACGGCGATGCCGGCGTGCATAAGTTACAGGCGCTGGTGCTGGTCAACTACGGCAGCGCCACCGGCCTGCAATTGCTGCACCTGGCGCAGCACATCCAGAAAGACATTTTGGAACGTTTCAACGTCGACCTGGAAATGGAGCCGAATCAGTATTGAAGCTACGCTTTAATGACTGATCTCAAAGCCCTGCACACCTTCAACTGTGCAGGGCTTTTTTGTTAATGCTGGGTTAACTTAGCCACCTAACGATGCAAGCATTTGCTCCACCAAAGGCCCGATGCAGACGTTGCCGTCCGCGTAAGAGAGCCTCTTAGCCTGAGCCGATCTGCGTGATGCCAACCGCCAACCCTCGGCGGCAGATTGCTCGACCCCATAACCCTATAAATATGCGGGCGTGCCCATGATTACCCTGAAGCTCAATGGTCAAGACCATCAACTCGATGTCACAGAGGATATGCCGCTGCTCTGGGCAATCCGCGACGTGGCCGGTTACAACGGCACCAAATTCGGCTGCGGCATGGGCCTGTGCGGTGCCTGCACCATTCATATCGAAGGCGCTCCGGCGCGCAGTTGCATCACGCCGATCGGCGCGGTGGTCGGCCAGAACGTCACCACCATCGATAACCTGCACGCCGATCCGGTCGGGCAAGTCGTGCAACAAGCGTGGCTCGACAGCGCCGTGGCCCAGTGCGGTTTCTGCCAGGGCGGGCAGATCATGTCCGCGACGGCGCTGCTCAAGACCAACCCGAACCCCAGCGACGCACAGATCGAAGAGGCGATGGTCGGCAATATTTGCCGGTGCGGCACCTACAACCGCATCAAGACTGCCATCCGCCAGGCATCCACTCACCTGAAGGAGGCCAAGGCATGAGCCGGTTACCGAATGATTTTGCGCTGAGCAACCTCAGCCGCCGTGGCTTCCTTAAAGGTGTCGGTGCGACCAGTGCGCTGGTTCTGGTAGCGAGCTGGGGTTGGCAAGACGCTTTCGCCGAAGAAAAAGAGAAAAAATTCGGCGCAGACGGCATGCCCAATGGCTGGATCGATGATCCCAAGGTTTACATCAGCATTGCCGCTGACGGCATGGTGACCGTGGTCTGCAACCGTTCGGAAATGGGCCAGGGTGTGCGCACCAGCCTGACCATGGTGGTCGCCGATGAACTGGATGCCGACTGGGCCATGATGAAAGTGCAGCAGGCGCCGGGCGACGAAATTCGCTTCGGCAACCAGGACACCGACGGTTCGCGCAGCATGCGTCACTGGTACGAGCCGATGCGCCGTTGCGGCGCTGCCGCTCGGACCATGCTTGAACAAGCGGCTGCCGCGCAGTGGAAAGTGCCGGTCAGCGAGTGCCATGCGCAACTGCATAAAGTGGTGCACCAGCCGACCGGTCGTGAACTGGGCTATGGCGCCCTGGCCGCCGCGGCAGGTGCGCTGGCAGTGCCGGCCCGTGACAGCCTGCGGCTCAAGCAGCCATCGGAATTTCGCTACATCGGCAAGGAAGGCACCAAGGCGATCGACGGTGCCGACATCGTCAATGGCCGCGCCATTTACGGTGCCGACGTGCATTTCGACGGCATGCTTTACGCCGTGATTGCGCGTCCGGCGGTCTATGGCGGCACGGTCAAATCCGTTGACTCCAGCGCCGCGCTGAAAGTCCCGGGCGTGATCAAGGTGATTCAGATCGAAGGCCGTCCGCTGCCATCCGAGTTCCAGCCGCTAGGTGGCGTGGCCGTGGTGGCCAGCAATACCTGGGCTGCGATCAAAGGCCGCGAAGCGCTGAAAATCGAGTGGGATGACGGCCCCAACGCCAGTTATGACTCGATCGCCTACCGCAAAGAGCTGGAAGCCGCGTCCCTCAAACCCGGCAAGGTGGTGCGCAACACCGGCAACATCGACGACGCCATGAAAGGCGCCAACAGCATCCTCGAGGCCTCGTATTACCTGCCGCACCTGGCGCAGGCGCCGATGGAGCCGATGGTCGCCATCGCCCGGTTCAAGGACGGGGTGTGCGAGGCCTGGGCTCCGAGCCAGGCGCCCCAAGTCACCCGGGAACGGATTGGCGAACGCCTCGGCATTCCGTTCGATAAGGTCACGTTCAATGTCACCTTGCTGGGCGGCGGTTTCGGTCGCAAATCCAAGCCGGACTTCATCATCGAAGCGGCGATCCTCGCCAAGGAATTCCCCGGCAAGGCCGTGCGGGTGCAATGGACCCGTGAAGACGACATCCACTGCTCCTACTTCCACACCGTGTCGGCCGAATACCTTAAGGCCAGCCTGGGCAAGGACGGCCTGCCCTCCGGTTGGCTGCACCGCACCGTGGCCCCGAGCATCACCGCGTTGTTCGCCCCGGGCATGAACCACGAGGCGGCTTTCGAGCTGGGCATGGGCTTTACCAACATGGCCTACGCGATCCCCAATGTGCGCCTGGAAAACCCGGAAGCGGCGATTCATACGCGGGTCGGCTGGTATCGCTCGGTGTCGAACATCCCCCATGGGTTTGCGATCCAGAGCTTTGTCGACGAGCTGGCTCACAAGGCCAAACAGGATCCACTCAAGTACCAGATCAAACTGCTCGGCCCGGACCGTCAGATCGATCCGCGTACCTTGAGTGAAGAGTGGAACTACGGCGAATCCCCCGAGCGTTATCCGATCGACACCGGGCGGATGCGCACAGTGCTGGAAACGGCCGCCAAGGCCGCCGGTTGGGGACGCGAGCTGCCCAAGGGCCGAGGCCTGGGCCTGGCGGTGCATTACAGCTTCGTCACCTATGTGGCGGCGGTGATCGAGGTCGAAGTCAAAGACGACGGCACGTTGATCGTGCACAAGGCCGACATCGCGGTGGATTGCGGTCCGCAGATCAACCCCGAGCGGATTCGCGCTCAGTTCGAAGGCGCTTGCGTCATGGGCCTGGGCAATGCCGTGGTCGGGGAAATCAGCTTCAAGGACGGCAAGGTGCAGCAAGACAACTTCCACATGTACGAAGTGGCACGCATGTCACTGGCGCCGAAGGAAGTGGCGGTGCATCTGGTCACGCCTCCGGGCAATGTGCCGTTGGGCGGGGTCGGTGAGCCAGGCGTACCGCCGATTGCGCCGGCGCTGTGCAACGCGATCTTCGCTGCCACTGGCCAGCGCATCCGCAACTTGCCGGTTCGTTATCAGCTGCAAGGTTGGCAGAAGGCGCAGGCCTGATGGACAGCGCGGATCTGAATGTCCTGCGCAGCGTGCTGGAATGGCGCCGCGCCGGTCAGCGGGTGGTGTTGTACAGCGTGGTCCAGACCTGGGGCACTGCGCCCCGGGCACCTGGCGCGATGCTGGCGTTGCGTGAAGATGGCGTGGTGATCGGCTCGGTGTCCGGTGGGTGTGTCGAGGATGATTTAATTGCCCGGCTGCACGATGGGCGGATTCCACCTGACGGACCGCCGGTGCAGTTGATCACCTACGGCGTCACCCGAGAGGAGGCCGCACGGTTTGGTTTGCCGTGCGGCGGCACGTTGCGCCTGACCGAAGAGCGGGTCGGCGATCCAGGTTGGGTCGCCGATTTGCTGGCACGCTGCGAGGCCCATGAAATCGTGGCTCGCTCGCTGGATATTGCGAGCGGTGAAGTGGTTTTGCTGGCGGCGAACAAAAGCGATGTGCTGAGCTTTGACGGCCACACCCTTCGCGCCATCTACGGTCCGCGTTGGCGGCTGTTGCTGATCGGTGCGGGGCAACTGTCCCGGTATGTCGCCGAGATGGCGCGGCTGCTGGATTTCGAAGTGCTGATCTGCGATCCGCGCAGCGAGTTTGTCTACGGTTGGGAAGAGCAGCACGGCCGTTTCGTCTCGGGCATGCCGGATGAAGCGGTGCTGAACATCCAGACCGACGAACGCACGGCCATCGTCGCCCTGACCCATGATCCGCGTCTGGATGATATGGCGCTGCTGACCGCTCTGGATTCCAGGGCTTTTTATGTCGGTGCCCTCGGCTCGCGAGTCAACAGCCTGAAACGTCGGGAAAACCTCGCTCAGCTAGGCTTGTCATCACAGGCCATCGAGCGGTTGCACGGCCCGATCGGTTTGCACATCGGCAGCCACAGTCCCGCGGAAATCGCCTTGTCGCTGCTGGCCGAGATTGTGGCGATCAAGAACGGCGTCGAACTCAAGCAGAAGAAGCCGTTGCAGGAGGTTGTATGAGTGATCCCATCGGCGTCATCGTGCTGGCGGCGGGGCAGGGCAGTCGTTTCAGGCTGGTGGCGGGGGAGGACAAGGACAAACTGCTGGCGGACTGTGCCGGTCGCGATGGCGCTGTTCGTTCGGTAATCGAGCAGGTGCTGCTGAGTTTGCCGATCAGTCTTGGGAAGCGCGTGCTGGTGACCACCGAAGATCGTCCGCAAGTGATTCGCATGGCTCAGGCGTATGGCTTCGAGATTGTAGTGATCGAGTCGACCGGGATGGGTGACAGCATTGCGGCTGGGGTGGCGGCGTGTCCAGACCTCAATGGCTGGTTGATTGTACTGGGGGATATGCCGTTTATCTTGCCGTCGAGTGTTGAGCGGGTGGTGGCGGGGATGGCGGACGATTGCGTCAGCGTGCCGGTGCATGCGGGTGAGTATGGGCATCCGGTCGGGTTCGGGCGCAGCTTTGCGCCGGGGTTGATGGCGTTATCGGGTGATCATGGGGCCAAACCGTTGTTTGCGCAGGGCAGGGTGGTCGAGGTGGCGGTGGATGATGCCGGGGTGTTGTGGGATGCAGATGTGCCAGAGAAACTGATCTTCCAGTAGCCTCGACACAGGTCCAATGTGGGAGCGCGGTCACGTTCACGGACATAAAAATGTATGGTCAGCCCATCTCCTGCAACCTCATGGGCTGTTTTC
>NZ_LT607571.1:129596-153577 GCF_900095275.1 Pseudomonas sp. UMAB-40 | reverse complement strand
GAAAACAGCCCATGAGGTTGCAGGAGATGGGCTGACCATACATTTTTATGCGTGCGATTCGGGATTGGAAGCTCCAACAGTGGATATTTGATCTGGGCCCGAACGGGACTTTTTCCCGTAACTGACAGTCAGTAGACTTGTAAATGTTTTAAGACACTAATCGATGCTCCGCTAAGCATCGATCTGTTGCACAATACGCCCCGGACTGTTTCCCTCAGGATGTTCAATGTTTAAATCAATTCCCATGCGTGTTGCCGGGCTGGCGCTGTTGCTGGCCGCCGTTGCCGGCTGCTCGTCGAAGAAAGCCCCCATCTACGAGCATGAGAACTTCGATGACTCCGGGACGTTTTCGCGCAATTACCCGGTGACGGATGCGCAGACCTGCGAAGCCGCCCGTCGGGCGTTGCTGAGCCAGGGCTATATCATCACCAGCGCCGACCCGAAACTGGTCAGCGGACACAAAAGCTTCCAGCAGACCGGCGAGACCCACATGGAGATCAGCTTCAGTGTGGTCTGTGCCGATGATGGCAGTGAGGGCCATCATGCGACCATGTTCGCCAACGCCCTGCAGGACCGTTATGCGCTGAAGAAAACCAACAACTCTGCCAGTGTGGGCGTGGGTGTGCTGGGTTCGGTGTCGATGCCGATCGGTTCCTCCGACGATTCGATGGTCAAGGTTGCCAGTGAAACCGTCTCGTCGGCCAAGTTCTACGAGCGTTTCTTTGCGCTGGTGGAGTTGTTCCTGCCGCCGGAAGCGAAAAAAGCTGCACACATCCCCGAGAAACCCAAGACCGACCTGGGCATGCCTGAAGCCAAGGCTGCTCCGGCGCCTTTGGCCCCAACGCCGGCACCTGCTGCGGAACCCGCGCCAGCGCCTGCGGCTGAACCTGCTCCAGCCCCCGCTGCCTCGGAGCCAGTCGCACCGCCGCCTGAAACAGCGCCGATCACCCCGGCTGAAAACCCGGAACCGGCTCCGTCTCCGGAAACCGTTACGCCACCGCCGCAATCCAGCCTGCCGCCACCGAGCGAGCCTATTTCGGCCATGCCTGCTGCCAGCCAGTAATCGGTATGCATTTCGGGACCGTGTCAGATGACACCGTTCCCGAAGTGGCTTTTAGATTGATCCGCGTCAACCCGAGCTTTAGTCCTGCAGCCTCTATCGAAAAAATCCTGTGATAAATTCCTGACCGCCTGCTACGTTTTATAAGTAGCCGCTGAGCGGTACGCCCGCGTCATTTTTCTTTCACACGGGCACTTTATGCTCGGGGCGTTGGTCATTCATTCAGGCATTTTTTAAACGAGCGGTAGGGGGAATTCACGATGGACGATTATCAAGAAGAGCTGCTCGAGTATCAGGCGTTTGAACTGGACCCCTTGGAGCCAGCGGAAGACGCTACTGAGCTTTGAGCATCACGCGGATTGGCGATGGCTGCGGCGAAACTCGCCGGGTGTCTGGCCGTTCCAGCGTTTGAAGGCGCGTTGGAAAGCTTCGGCTGAGGCAAAACCCAGCAGGTAGGCAATTTCACCGAACGCCAGTTCCGTGTCGCGAATGTAGGTCATGGCCAGATCGCGGCGCGTGTCATTGAGAATGGCGCGAAATTGCGTACCTTCTTCGGCGAGTTTACGACGCAAGGTCCAGGTTGGCAGCTTCAGGCGTGCCGCCACTTCTTCGAGGTCGGGTTCCCGGCCACCATTGAGTAACGGCCCCAGCAACTGAGTGATGCGTTCACGCAGACTGCGGGTGCGTGTCAGCTGCTCCAGTTCCCGTTCACAGAGTTGCAGCAAGTGTCGCCAGGTACTCGGGCAGTGTTCCGGGTTGCGCTGGGCGAGGCTGGCCAGACTCAGGCGCAGTTGATTCTGTTCGGCGCTGAACTGAATCGGACAGTCACCCAGCGCGGCATACGCGTCACGATAATCCGGTTCGGCAAACTCAATCTCGATCCGTTCGGCGCGAAGCGGGGCAGGGCTCACGCTGGACAATTGTTGCAGCCACCCGGCGATGATCGAATCCACCACGAAGCGGTTGTAGGCGTTGTAAGGGCTGATGGAATAGAACCGCAGCCACGCGCCTTGAGCGTCTTCATGAAAGCTCGATTGACCACGGTAGTTGGAGCCATATAAGGCTTCAAAACGAATCAGGCAGCGCGCCGCTTCTCGAACCGTCGGCGCCTGGGCAGCGGTGACTCCGGCCAGACCGGCCTGACTCAGTCGACTGAGCTGGCCCATGCGCAAACCCAGCGCCGGGTCGTCGGTCAGTTGAATGGCTCCGTGGCCCAGGCGCATGTAGCGCGGGATCGACAGCCGGGCTCCCGCTTCGGCCAGTCGCGCGGCATCGAGGCCGTATTGCTCAAGCAGCGGTTGCGGGTCCACACCGTGGCTGCGCACGGCGTCGGCCAGGCTGTGAACAAAGCCCACCGACAGATCCCCAAGGCGCATCGGCAGCGGTTTCATAGGTTACAACCAGAGGTTCAGTAAACGCGCGCCACGGGCGTTGCCGTCGGCGAACTGCTGCCCGTTGTTGCTGAGAAAACTCTGACCCGCGCTGCCCTTGTCCCAGAACTGACCGCGCAGGAACACGCTCATGCCGGCCATGGCCTGGCTGCTGGGCGGCTGGCCGGTCAGTGTCAGACGATGCCAGGCCTGGCCTTCACTGAGTTCACCGGCCTTGAGGCTGACCGAGCTGGGCGTCGACAGCCCCTTGTAACCCCGCCACGGTTTGTCCCAGGTGTCGCGGCCGACGACATACGCGGGAACAGCCACCAAATGGGCGCCCTGAGCGTCGAGTTTGCGGTAGTTGTCCGGGTACCAGCTGTCGCTTCCGATCAGTATGCCCAAGCGTCCGGCCGGTGTGTCGACCACGTTGAGCGTATGCGCGCCATTGGCCTTGATGACGTCAAGGTCAGCAAAGACCGGATGCATCTGGCGTTGCGGCTGGCCGATCGGCAAACCGTCGCGACCGAACACCACGCTGCTGTTGTACAACGCGCCGCGGCCGACTTTCAGCGTGCCGTCGACGATGCTCGGCTCGGGCAACACAATCGTGCCGGCCACCAGGGTCACATTGAACGCCTTCGCCAGCCCCCCGAACAATGCCTGATAATCCTTGGCCATGCCTTTGGCCTTCATCCGCAAGTGAGCGTCGTCGAGACGACTGTCGCCCTTGGCGCTGATCAACGCACGGACGAACTGCACAGGATTGCTCACCGCCAGCCAGTTCATGGCTTCTTCGAGAGTGGTCGCCTGGTACAGCTCATCTTTCTCGCCGCTGACCATCAGCCAGGTGCCGATATGTTCGGGCAGCACGACGATGGTTTTTTCATTCAGCAAGCCCTGGTCCTGGGCCTGCTGCAAATAGGCGGCGAGCTTGCGGTGCAGCCGTTCGGGGCTTTGATAGTCGGTGGGAAACAGCTCGGGCTGGATGCCCAGCAGATTGCCACGATCGGCGGGCGTGCCTTGATCGACCGCGAGATGAATGCGCAGGTCCGACAGATAATGACCCACCGGACGGTCCGCGGCCCACATGGCGTAGGTCGTGAGGGCGGCAATCAATGCCATGGAGAAAGTCAGGTACAGAAGTTTGCGCATGGAAAACAGTCGACAGCCGTGTGCAGGGTTCGCGACTAGGGTAGGGCCCATGCCGACGCTTGCCAAGGGGCGCTGCACATTTGGATCAATAAGTTGTCAGTTTCGGTCATTGAGTGACAGGGGCGCGACTCTTAGTCTGTCCAACATGACTGACGGGGGCCGAAGAGCTCCTGCATATTTTCCGTGATCGCTCGATGTGGAGTTACAAATGGCCGCCGCACATTACCCGCACCTGTTGGCCCCGCTGGACCTGGGTTTCACCACGCTGCGCAACCGTACCCTGATGGGTTCGATGCACACCGGTCTTGAGGAAAAGCCCGGCGGTTTCGAACGCATGGCGGCCTACTTCGCCGAGCGTGCTCGCGGTGGTGTTGGCCTGATGGTCACCGGTGGCATTGGTCCGAACGATGAGGGTGGGGTGTATTCCGGCGCGGCCAAACTGACCACCGAGGAAGAAGCGCTCAAGCACCAGATCGTGACCCGCGCGGTGCACGAGGCGGGCGGCAAGATCTGCATGCAGATCCTCCACGCCGGGCGTTATGCCTACAGCCCGAAACAGGTCGCGCCGAGTGCCATTCAGGCGCCGATCAACCCGTTCAAGCCTAAAGAGCTGGACGAGGAAGGCATCGAGAAGCAGATCAGCGATTTCGTCACCTGCTCGACCCTGGCGCAAAAAGCCGAGTACGACGGCGTCGAAATCATGGGCTCGGAAGGTTATTTCATTAACCAGTTCCTCGCCGCCCACACCAACCACCGCACCGACCGTTGGGGTGGCAGCTACGAAAACCGTATGCGCCTCCCGGTGGAAATCGTCCGCCGTGTCCGTGAAGCGGTCGGTCCGAACTTCATCATTATCTTCCGCCTGTCGATGCTCGACCTGGTGGAAGGTGGCAGCAGCTGGGAAGAAATCGTGACCCTGGCCAAGGCCATCGAACAGGCCGGCGCGACCATCATCAACACCGGCATCGGCTGGCACGAAGCGCGGATTCCGACCATCGCCACCAAGGTGCCGCGTGCGGCGTTCAGCAAGGTCACGGCCAAGCTGCGTGGTTCGGTGAGCATTCCGTTGATCACCACCAACCGCATCAACACCCCGGAAGTGGCCGAGCAGATTCTGGCCGAAGGCGACGCCGACATGGTGTCCATGGCACGGCCGTTCCTCGCCGACCCGGACTTCGTCAACAAGGCGGCCGCCGGTCGTGGCGACGAAATCAATACCTGCATCGGTTGCAATCAGGCGTGCCTGGACCACACCTTCGGCGGCAAGTTGACCAGCTGCCTGGTGAACCCGCGTGCTTGCCATGAAACCGAGCTCAACTACCTGCCGGTGCAGCAGATCAAGAAAATCGCGGTGGTCGGTGCCGGTCCTGCGGGCCTGTCCGCAGCCACTGTGGCGGCCGAGCGCGGTCACTCGGTGACGCTGTTTGATTCGGCCAGCGAGATTGGCGGCCAGTTCAACATTGCCAAGCGTGTACCGGGCAAGGAAGAGTTCTTCGAAACCCTGCGCTATTTCAACCGCAAACTGCAAACCACCAACGTCGAGGTGTGCCTGAACACCCGTGTCGATGTGGCGAAACTGGTTGAGGGCGGTTACGACGAAATCATCCTGGCCACCGGCATCGCCCCGAGAACCCCGGCGATTCCCGGCGTTGAAAACGCCAAGGTGCTGAGCTATCTGGACGTGATTCTCGAGCGTAAACCGGTGGGCAAGCGTGTCGCGGTGATTGGCGCGGGCGGGATCGGTTTTGACGTATCGGAATTCCTGGTTCACCAAGGCGTGGCCACCAGTCTGGACCGTGAAGCGTTCTGGAAAGAGTGGGGCATCGATACACATCTGGAAGCGCGCGGCGGTGTCGCCGGCATCAAGGCTGAACCCCATGCCCCGGCGCGTGAGGTGTTTCTGCTGCAACGCAAGAAATCCAAGGTCGGCGACGGCCTGGGCAAAACCACGGGCTGGATTCATCGCACCGGTCTGAAAAACAAGCAGGTGCAGATGCTCAACAGCGTCGAATACTTGAAGATTGATGATGAAGGCCTGCACATCCGCATCGGCGAAACCGGTGAGCCGCAGGTGCTGCCGGTGGACAATATCGTGATCTGCGCCGGGCAGGATCCGCTGCGTGAATTGCAGGAGGGTCTGGTGGCAGCGGGGCAGAACGTGCATTTGATTGGTGGCGCGGACGTGGCGGCGGAGCTGGATGCCAAGCGGGCGATCAACCAAGGATCGCGGTTGGCTGCTGAGTTGTAAGCAACTCAATGCCTGTGGCGAGGGAGCTTGCTCCCGCTGGGCTGCGTAGCAGCCCCTCCCAAACGCCGCAGTTTTCCAGGATCACTGCGTTGAATGGGTTTACGACGGCTGCGCCGCCGAACGGGAGCAAGCCCCCTCGCCACAACGGCTGCTAAGATGCCAGCTCTTCACCCAGAGCTGGCATCGATGCTTCTCCCTCCCAACGACTGGCTACTCCAGGCCCCGCTTCAACACCTTCACCTCGACGGGCTCACCTCCGCCGGCATTGAAGTCGCCATCCTGCGTCTCGACCTGATCGACCCGCTGATCAGCGGCAACAAGTGGTTCAAACTCATCGAACACCTCAACGCCGCTGACCGGATCGGCGCCCAAGGCATCATCAGCCTCGGCGGCGCCCACTCCAATCATCTGCATGCACTGGCCGCCGCCGGCAAACGTTTCGATTTCAAAACGGTCGGCCTGCTGCGCGGTCATCCGCAGGAAACGCCGACGGTGAGGGACTTGCTAGCGTTCGGCATGCAGGTGCACTGGTTGGGTTATGGCGGTTATCGAGCGCGGCACGAAGCAGATTTCTGGCTGCCCTGGCAGGCGCAATATCCCGACCTGTATCCGGTGCCTGAAGGGGGCGGCGGTCTGCAGGGGGCGCGGGGTTGCAGGCAGTTGAAGGCGATGGTCCTCGATCAACTGAGCGACTTGGGCTGGAGTGATTACGACGGTTGGTGGCTGGCCTGCGGAACCGGCACAACCCTGGCCGGCCTGGTGCTGGCGGAGGCGGGCGAACACCCATTGTATGGCGCGCTCGCAGTGCCCGACGATCATGGTGTGGCGCAGCAGGTTGAATCGATTGTCCGAGAGGCAGGTGTGGAGGAAGCGGCTTACGAACTGTTCGACGCCAGTCGAGGCGGCTTTGCCAAGGTCGATCCGCTGCTGCTCAGTTTCATCGACCAGGTCGAACAGGCTTCGGATATTCCCCTCGAACCGTTGTACACCGGCAAGGCGCTGCTGATGCTCAAGCAGCAAGTCGAGGCTGGAACATTTGAAAAGGGCACACGCCTGATCTTCATCCACACTGGTGGATTGCAGGGCCGTCGGGGGTTCAACTCACAAACCTGAAGCCCCCTCGCCACAGGGATCAGTGTTTTTTCACCCACGCTTGGGCATCATCCGCAGCAGCGTGTTATCGCGCACCACATAGTGGTGATAAATCCCTGCCACCGCATGCAGGCCGATCAGCCAGTAACCGATGGTGCCACCGAGCTCATGCCAGCCTTCGATTTGCTTGGCCAGCGTCTTGTCCTCCGGGATCAGCAACGGCAGGTCAAAGCCATAAAACATCACCTGATGCCCTTTGGCGCTGGTCACCAGCCAGCCGAGCATCGGCATCGCGATCATGAAAATGTACAGCGCCCAGTGCATCAGTCTGGCCAGCACGGTCTGCCAGCGGGGTGAGGCCGGGAAGATCTGTGGAGCCGGGCCCAGGCTGCGAGCGAACAGCCGCAGCCAAACCAATACAAACACCGTCAAGCCGAGCATGAAGTGCGATTCGGTGATCAGCGTCCGGCCACCGCTGCCTTTGGGGAAGATCCCACGAAATTCGATACAGGCGTAAACCAGCGCCAGCAAAACCAGCATCAACCAATGCAGCGTAATCGATACAGTGCTATAGCGTGATTCGGAGTTCTTCCAGGGCATACGGTGTTCCTCACAGGTCTGGTCTAAAGCCCACCTTTCTTGTTCGACGGTGTTCTTTAACTGTAATCCGCTTTGGTGGATTTGCCTGTGGCTATTTGGGCGTTCAATGCTCTGGCTCAAGTGATCGCTCAAAAAAAAGCGCCAGTTCCGAAACGGAGCTGGCGCTTTTTATGGAACAAGAAACGTTATCAACTGCTTTGCGGCATCTCACCCTTGGCCAGACGCTTGTTGATGTCGGCGATCACTTGCGGCAAGTCAGTGATGGTGTCGATCATGTAGTGCGGCCGCGAACCTTCGAACATCGCGTGGATGCGTTTGCGTTCACTGTCGAGTTGCTCGCTGCCCAGGGCACGGAAACCTTCGTAGTCCAGCCCCAACGCGTTGCCGGAGCAGATCAGCGCCACGGTCCACATGCCGGCACGACGCCCTTCGAGAATGCCCGGTACGGTGTCATCGATCTTCACGCAGGCCCCGACGTCGTCGATGCCCAACGCAATAACGTTGGCCAAGGCTTGGGCCGGCCATGGGCGGCCGTTAGGCACTTCGTCGGTGGCGACCACGTGATCGGCGACGTAGCCGTTGGTGGCGGCCAGTTCGACCACCTTGTCCATGACCTGTTTCGGGTAGCCGGAGCAGGAACCGATCTTGATCCCTTGCTGACGCAGGTTGGCAATGGTGTCCAGTGCGCCCGGAATCAGCGCCGAGTGCTCGGCGATTTTCTCGATCTGCAGCGGCATGAAACGCTTGTAGATGGCGGTGACGTCATCGTCAGTCGGCGTGCGGCCGAACACGGCACGATAACGCTCGGCGACTTCCGGCTGATCGCACAGGGTGCGAATGTGGTCCCACTTGCCCATGCCCATCGGCCCGCGGGCCTCTTCGATGGAGACCTGGACGTCGAACTCGGCGAAGGCCTCGACAAAAATCTGCGTCGGCGCGAAAGAGCCGAAGTCGACCACGGTGCCGGCCCAGTCGAGGATGGCGGCTTGCAGCTTGGTTGGGTTGCTGTAGTTCATGGTGATCAGAATCCTGTGATAGCTGGCAATTTAGGAAATCGGCTCTTTGTGGGAGTGAGCCTGCTCGCGATAGCGGACTCTCATTCAATATCGATGTCGACTGGTCGGGCCTCATCGCGAGCAGGCTCGCTCCCACAGGGGAATGCGGTGTGGGTCAGATCTCTAACACTTCCATCTCGCGCAGTACTTCGGCGACTGCGGCTACCGCTGCGTGCATCTCGGCCTGGTTGACGTGCCCGATGCAGCCGACGCGGAAGGTTTCGACCTGGGTCAATTTGCCGGGGTAGAGGATGAAACCCTTGGCCTTGACGCGTTCGTAGAACTCCTTGAACTGGTAGCGCGGATCTTTCGGCGCGTGGAACGTCACGATGATCGGCGCCTGAATCGCAGCGGGCAGGAAGCTGCGCAAGCCAAGTTTGGCCATGTCATCGAGCAGCACCTGGCAGTTGTTGGCATAGCGCTGATGCCGCGCCGGCAAACCACCTTCTTCGTTGTATTGCAGCAGGGCTTCGTGCAGCGCGGCGACCACATGGGTCGGCGGCGTGAAGCGCCATTGGCCGGTCTTGGCCATGTAGGTGTGCTGGTCGAAAAGGTCCATCGCCAGCGAGTGCGAGTTGCCGGCAGCATTCGCCAGCGCTTCTTTGCGGGCAAAGACAAAACCCATGCCCGGCACGCCTTCCAGGCATTTACCCGAGGCGGCGATCAATGCGTCGAACGGCACCTGTTGTGCGTCGATCGGCAGTGCGCCGAAGGAACTCATGGCGTCGATGATCAGGCGTTTGCCGTGTTGCGCAATCACATGGGCGATTTCCGGCAGCGGGTTGAGGATGCCGGTGCTGGTTTCGCAGTGAATCAGCGCAACGTGGGTGATGCCGGCATCGGCGTGCAGCAGACGGTCGACGTCGGCGGCGGTGGTCGGTTCGTCTTCAGCGGTTTCGAAGGTGCTGAAAGAGCGGCCGAGCACTTCGCAGATTTTCGCCAGACGTTTGCCGTAGGCGCCGTTGATCAGCACCAGCACTTTGCCGTCGCGGGGCACCAGCGTGCCGATGGCCGCTTCGACCGCGAACGTGCCGCTGCCTTGCAAGGGCACGCAGTGGTGGCTGTCGCCGCCGTTGATGATGGACAGCAATTGCTCGCACAGGCTGGCGGTCAATTGATTGAAGCGGTCATCCCATGAACCCCAGTCGACCATCATCGCCTGACGGGTGCGGGCCGATGTGGTTAGTGGGCCGGGGGTGAGCAGGATTGGCTCGGCAGTGCTCATTCTTGTGTCCTCGCAAAAGCTCTCTGTGGGATGAAGCTACGGGACATAAATTGCAATTTCGGGTGCTATCAATCAAATTGTTTGTTGTTATGCCAGCCATCAGTGAGAGTTATTCATGAACCTGTTTCAGCTTCGAGCCTTCGACGCCGTGGCCCGCGAAGGCAGTTTCACCCGCGCGGCCGAGCGGTTGTTCATCAGCCAGCCGGCGGTCACCGGGCACATCAAGTCTTTGGAGGAGCACTACCAAATCACCTTGCTGCGCCGCACCGCGCGACGAGTGGAGCTGACAGAGGAGGGCATCAAGCTGGCGGCGATCACGCGGGCGATGTTCGGTTTGGCCGAAGAAGCGCAAGTGCTGCTGGAAGCGAATCGTCAATTGCTGACCGGGCGCCTGGAAGTGGCGGCGGACGGCCCGCACATGGTCATGCCGATGCTGGCCAGCCTGCGGGCGCGGTATCCGGGGATCACGGTGAACTTGCGCTTGGGCAATGCTCAGGAAACGCTCGCGGCGTTGTTGTCCGAGCATGCCGACGTAGCAGTGTTGACCGAGGTAGAGCCGCGCAAAGGCCTGCATCTGCAAGCGTTGAGTGAATCACGGATTTGCGCGCTGGTGCCGCAAAGCCATCCCTGGGCCAAGGCCTCCAAGGGCGTGAAGCTCAAGGAGCTGGACCAAGTGATCATGGTGTTGCGTGAACCGAGTTCGATTACCCGACGAACGTTCGATGAGGCGTGCGCAACGGCCTCGGTCAATCCCAGGGTGTTGCTGGAGCTGGACAGTCGCGAGGCGGTGACCGAGGCCGTGGCGGCCGAGTTGGGGGTTGGCGTGGTGTCGTCGGTGGAGGTCAGTCATGACCCGCGGGTGGCGGCAGTGCCGATTCTGGGTGAAGGGTTGGTTAACCGGCACATGATCGGGTGCATGGAACGGCGGCGGGATTTGCGTTTGATTCGGGCGTTTTTTGAGTTGGCGCCCTCCAGATAAACCGAGGTGTCTGCATCGCGAGCAAGCTCGCTCCCACAGGATTTATGTTGGCTGCAGATCTTGGGTACGACGCAAAACCTGTGGGAGCGAGCTTGCTCGCGAAGGGGCCAGACCAGCCTGCATCAGGCTCTCGCGAACTCTCCCACAGTGATTTAACTTGGCTGCAGATCTTGGGTACGACGCAAAACCTGTGGGAGCGAGCTTGCTCGCGATGAGGCCGGCCCTGTCTACACAAGACTCTCGCGAACCATCTCCAGAAACGTCGCCACCACCCGCCGCGAACTCTGCTCGCGCAGGCACACCAGTGTCTCGGTCAATCGCCGTGTGCAATCGGTAATCGGCAACGCACACACCCGCGAATCCGCGCCAAACTCGGCGGCGGACACCACACCAACGCCGATCCCCACGACCACCGCCTCACGCGCCGCTTCCCGACCTTCAACCTGAATCGCCGGGCGAATGGAAAACCCGGCCTGGGCCATTTCCTCTTCCAGTGTCTGACGTGTCACCGAACCGATTTCCCGCAGCACCAGGGGCGTGTCGTGCAAATCCGCCAGGCAAATCGATTCACGATCCGCCCACGGATGATTGCGTGAAACGAAGGCCACCATCGGGTCATTGCGCAGCGGCAGCGAGATCAGCCGCTCGTCACTCACATCCCGGCCCAGTAACGCCAGGTCGGCCTGATAGTTGAACAGGCGAAACAGCGATTCGTCGGTGTTGCCGGTTTCGATTTTTACGCTGATGCCGGGGTAGCGCTCACAGAAACGCGCAATCTGCGGCAGCACATGCACCGGTGCATCCACCGCGAGAATCAGGCTGCCGGTTTGCAAGGCCCGGGAGTCATGCAAGAGCTCCTGTGCCTCGTCCTCGATGACGAACAGCCGCTGGGTAATGCTCAACAGTCGCTCGCCCAGATCCGTCAGGCGCACCGAGCGTTTGTTGCGGTGAAACAGCAACACCCCGAAGCGCTCTTCGAGCTTGCGCACTTGGTCGGAAATCGCCGGTTGCGTGAGAAAAAGCCGCTCGGCGGCTTTGGTAAAGCTTCCGTGAACGGCCACGGCGTGGAAGGCTTTGAGCTGGGCGTGGGAAACCGACATCGAAACCTCCGGTAACAATCAGAGCTTATATTGGAAATACGATAAATCGATTTCACTTATTAATCAGTAATTGTTTTTATCGACCTCAGCCCCGGTGACTGCTCAGTCGAACAGCGTCGGTGGCCGTGAGCCTGCGCGTGCAGTTGCAGGGCTCATCTGACCGGTATCGCCTCAGGGAAGCAGCGGTATCGAAGTGCTCAACAATAAAAAAACAGGCGTTATTGCTCAATTTCTGCCGGCACACTCACACCCTGAGGTCAGAACCACAATGAACAACTCCATCGGCACCATCAAACGGTGGCGCGTGCAGATCTTCGCGATCACCTGGCTCGCCTACGCCGCTTTCTACTTCACCCGCAAAGCCTTTTCCGTGGCCAAACTGGGGATCGCCGAAGACCCCACCTTCATGCTCGACAAAATGGCCATGGCCAACCTCGACGCCATCTATCTGACGGCCTACGCCTTCGGCCAATTTACCTGGGGCATCCTCGCCGACCGCTTCGGTCCACGGGTCGTGGTGCTTGGCGGGTTGCTGATTTCCGCAGCGGCCGCCCTGGTGATGGGCAGTTTCGCGACGTTACCGATTTTTGCCACCTGCATGCTGATTCAAGGCCTGGCGCAGTCCACCGGCTGGTCGGGGCTGTGCAAGAACATCGGCAGTTTTTTCCCTGCCCAGCAGCGCGGAAGGGTGCTGGGGCTGTGGAGTTCCTGCTACGCCTTTGGCGGTTTGGTGGCCTCGCCGTTTGCCGGCTGGTGGGCGTATACGCTCATCGGCAGCTGGCACGCGGCGTTCATTTCCAGTGCGGCGGTGGTTGGGCTGGTCGCCGTGCTGTTTTTTATTTTCCAACGCAACAGACCGGAAGACGTTGGCTTGCCCGCAGTGGAGCCGGAGCCGGAGCCGGAACGGACAACGGAAGAGACCTGCGCGCAAAGCAAGATCAGCGTGCTCGAACCGTTGAAGGAAATCCTGCGCAACCGCACGGTGCTGGTATTGGGCCTGGCGTACTTTCTGTTGAAACCGGCGCGCTACGCGATTTTGCTCTGGGGGCCGGTGATCGTCTTCGAGCAGATGCCCTCTGTGGGCAAGGTGGGCGCGGCGATCATTCCTACCGCGTTCGAACTGGCCGGGCTGCTGGGGCCGATACTCCTCGGGCTGGCTTCGGACAAACTGTTCGGCGCCCGGCGCATGCCGGCCTGCGTGATCAGTCTGTTGGCGTTGACCGTTTCCCTGGCGCTGTTCATGGGCGCTCTGCACACCGGCAGCGTGTTGTTGGTGGTGGTGCTGCTGTTTGTCATGGGCCTGACCTTGTACGGACCGGATTCGATGATCAGCGGCGCGGCAGCGATTGATTTCGGCACCGCCAAGGCGGGCGCCACGGCCGCCGGATTCGTCAATGGTTGTGGCTCGGTCGGGGCGATTCTCGGCGGATTGCTGCCGGGTTACTTCGACTCGGTCACCGTGTTTATCGTCTTCGCCGGCTGCGCGTTGTTCTCCGCCCTGGTGCTGATCCCCCACTGGAACAGCCGTCCGGCTGGCCTGCGCGTCGAAAGCCCTTTCGTGCCTGACCAGGCAATGACGGTAAAACCCCTGCGCTCCTGAGAAGTAAACGATGAGACCTTTCTGGCTGGAACAGGCGCTGGAGGCCGAGCCCTGCGTGCCGTGCGAACCTTTGGCTCGCAACACCCGCGCTGACGTGTGCATCGTCGGCGGTGGCTATACCGGGCGTGGACCGCGATCATGCTCAAGGAGCAGAACCCCGACCTGGATGTGCTGCTGATCGAAGCGGACATCTGTGGGGCCGGCGCCAGTGGGCGAAATCGCTCAGTGACCGGTTTGCCGTCTGGCATCTGGATGTGTGCCTGGCCAGGTTCGCGGCGGCGGCTGGCAAGGCTGACAAGGGCTGATCAGTCCGGACGATTGACCAGCCAGTCCAGCAACAGACGGCCATCGCTACGTGGCTGTCGAGCGAGTCGAGGCGCTGGCGGGTTGCTCGCCGTCGCACACAACACCGGGCGATCAGGGTTGCTGTCGAGAAAACTGATGAGCACGTCGGTGCCCGCGAGCGGCAGCCTGGACGGATCGATCCGACCGTCCGGCGCGGCGAGGGCCACGGGTAGCCAGAGCCCGGTGGACTCCTCGTCGTCGGCTTGCTCCGTGGGCCACAATCGGACCTCAATCCGCCCTTGAGTATCCAGCACCGCCGGTTGCCCGACAGGGCCCAGCACTCGCGCCTTCTGATAACCCGCAATGCTCGGCCTGGCCTGTGTGAGCGCTGGCCGGAACACCGTGGACCACGGGATGGCGCTGAATTGATTGCTGTAACGGCGGACCTTGTCGGTGGAGTCCTCGGCGAGAATCGACGGCTGTCGGCCCTGATGCCGGATCTCGGTCAGCAGCCACTGATCGTTGAAGTTCGCGATGGGGTGTTCCGAGACTTGCACGATGCATCCACTGCGCAAATCACTGTGATTGCTTTGCCCCTGAATCTGCCGATGCCGGCAGCGCAGCCGTTCCAGTGATCGACGACTCGATTGCTCACGCTGGAGCTGTTGCGGCGCAGGCGAGGCGTGGCGCTGGAACAACTCAGTGATCACCGGCACGTTGGCGGGATCGGCCGTCTCGCCGTGAAAGGGCATCAGCAGCGGTTCCTGGGGAAAGCTCAGGCTGTCATCCGCCAGCACCAGCACATGGCCGTCGCGCTGATGTTCGAAGTGATAGTGGATGCCTTCTTCTTCGCAGAGCCGGTGCAGGAACGCCAGGTCGCTCTCATCAAACTGAATGCAGAACGGTCGCACCGGATAGCGTCCGCTGGGCAGTTCAAAACGGAAGCTGTCATCGGGGATTGCGTTTTCGGTGAGCAACTGGCGCAGGAGGGCAGGCACGCCGAGTTGATGAAAGACCCGACGGCAAGGGTGCCGGTCCAGTTGTTGCAGCCAAGGCACCAGCACCAGGTGGTAGTCGATTCGGTGCGGGCCACGATACTCGCGACAGGCGCTGTGCAAGATGCCGTGAATGCCGGTGTCATCCATCAGGCTCAGGAACGCCGGTTGATGCAGCAACCGCTCGAGGTTCATGGCGGGTGCCAGGCCGATTACTTCGATCTCGAAACGATAGGGCTGGTTGAGACTTTCTCGGCCACTGAACTGCAACACCTGCAGAGTCAATCCACTGTCCAGGAGGGTCAGGGTGTAGGGACTTTCCTTGTCGTTGTGCATCGAACGCGCTTCTGCCATGGAATATGGGCGCAGAGGGTACGAAACCACGGCCCTTTATAGTCACCGCAAATCGACTTTTCAGAATCGCCCTACAACTGCTAGTGAATATGTCGATTGGTCATGCCGGTGAGCCGGGGTGGAATTTTTGGTCGATTGCCAACTTTAGGCCGTATAAACTTGCGCAAAGCGTCGGCCAATAGATGTCTCGGCGCCACAGATAAGAGAGTGAGTAATGGGCGCACAGTGGAAGGTTAAACACAAAGAAGCGGCATCTAACGCCAAGGGCAAGATCTTCGGCAAACTGGTGAAAGAAATCACCATTGCTGCGCGTAACGGTGCCGATACCGCCACCAACGCACACCTTCGCCTGGTGGTCGAACAGGCGAAAAAAGCCTCGATGCCCAAGGAAACCCTGGATCGCGCGATCAAGAAAGGCGCGGGTCTGTTGGGCGAAACCGTGCAGTACCATCGCGTGACCTACGAAGGCTTCGCGCCGCATCAGGTGCCGCTGATCGTTGAATGCGTGACCGACAACATCAACCGCACCGTCGCTGAAATCCGCGTGGCCTTCCGCAAGGGCCAATTGGGTGCGTCCGGTTCGGTGGCGTGGGACTTCAACCATGTGGGCATGATCGAAGCCTCCCCGGACAGCCCTGACGCCGATCCGGAAATGGCCGCGATTGAAGCCGGAGCCCAGGATTTTGAGCCCGGTGAAGAAGAGGGCACCACCCTGTTCCTGACCGAACCAGGGGACCTGGACGCCGTTCAGAAGGCGCTGCCTGAACAAGGTTTTACCGTGTTGTCGGCCAAGTTGGGTTACCAGCCGAAAAACCCGGTGAGCGGTTTGAGCGACGAGCAGATGGCTGAAGTCGAGGCGTTCCTGGAAGGCCTCGATAACCATGATGATGTGCAGGATATGTTTGTTGGTTTGGCGGGTTAAGCCGAACCGGTTGTGATTTTCTGTGTGGCGAGGGAGCTTGCTCCCGTTCGGGTGCGCAGCAGCCGTCGATTTTGGGACGGCTGCGCCGTCCAGCGGGAGCAAGCTCCCTCGCCACAGGTTTTGTACTTGCCTTTAGCTCAGTTGAACGCGGCTAACGCCTGTCCTATCTCACTGAACCCCGGCCGCGCCAGCACATCCGGCTGACAGCAGCGTTGCTGCAATTCCTCCAGCCGCATACCCCTTTCATCACTCAACCCTGAGTCGATCCGCTCCAGCAACTCCCCCAGCAAAACCCCGAACGCCCGTACTTCGATCCGTTGCAGCGCACGGCTTTCAAGGCTGTCGCACGTCGCATGGAAAGACGCCGCGCCAAAGTCCCCCAGCAGGCAATTACCGTGCTCGTTGCACAAAATATTGTGGCCATAGAGATCGCCATGGGTGATGCCCTGGTGATGCAGATGCTCGGCCACCGAGGCGATTCCACGGGCCAAGCGCAGTGCTACGTGCGCACTGAAACGGGTGTCATCGGCATAGACGTCACGGGTACAGGACGCCAGGCTCGGCAACCCGGCCAGGTTGCGATAACTCGGATCAATCAGTTGCATCACCAACCCGACCTGCTGTTCGGGATGCCCGACGATTCGGCCTTCGACCCGGATCAGATTGGGGTGAAGACCGGCGGTGATGCAGGCGTTCATTTCGTGCAGCGGTGAACCGTCGCTGGTCATTTCGCCTTTGTAGAGTTTGACCGCAACTTGGGTGGCCGGTTGGCCCGGTCGCTCCCACGCCGCCCGATGAATCACCCCCGAAGCACCTTCGCCCAGTTGTTGCTCCAGGCGCAGCCCTGACCACGCAATACTCGCCGTGGCGTCCATGGCTGCGGCATCGGCCTCAGTTTCCAGCGGGTTACCGGCATACGCTAGCCAGGTCAGGCTTGGCAGGGTCAGCAACCACTCGGGCAGTTCGGTCAGTTGATTGGCGGCGATGCGGATCAGTTCGAGTCGATGGCATTGGCTCAGGCTTTCGGGCAGGCGCTGCAAGCGATTGCCGGCGAGCATGAGTTTTTGCAGGTGTGGGCGTTGACCCAACTCGGCGGGCAGTTCACGCAGGCGGTTATCGGTCAGGATCAGCCAACGCAGTAACGGCGGCAGCGCAGCGGCGGGTACCGTCTCGATGGCATTGGCCTTGAAACCGATCATCGTCAGCGCGGTGCATCGGCCGAGGCACGCGGGCAGTTCGGTGAACCGGTTGTCCGAGCAAAACAGCACGCGCAGACGGGTCAGGCGATGCAGGTCATCGGGCAGGCGGCTCAAGGCGTTGCCGCTGAGGTTGAGCACTTCCAGCGAGTCCGCCAGGTCGAAGATTTCTCGCGGAAATTCAGTCAGGCCGCAGGCCAGATCCAGACGGGTGATGCCTGTCAGTTGGCCGGCGCGCAGTTGGGCGAGGGTATCCATGGGCGGGTTCGCTATTGATCGAGGGGAGGGCGCGAGGCCCTGGAAATGGGCGACATGATAGCGGGAAAGTTCTGCCGCCTGTGAGGTCGCCTTCGCGAGCAGGCTCGCACACATTAGTGCGCGTCCGCCCAGACAACTCGGTCAACTGTGGGAGCGAGCCTGCTCGCGAGAGGGCGGTGCGGCAACATAAAAACCACGGCTCCCTGACGGCCAAATCTCGACATGAATCTGCGGCTTGTAGAGCTTTTTAAGCCGGTTAAATCGGTGACTTTCTTACACATCTCTGTAAAAAGCGCACATCGCGGGTGTTCATTGGCGATGAGCGGCTGGCGAAATTCCGTTGCATTGCTACCCTGATGTCTAGTAGCCACCCCACACAAGGAATGGGGCCGTGAAAGGAATTCTGGTGTTGGCAGTTACGGGTGTGGCGCTCAGTGCGCAAGTGTTCGCTGCAGACTTTCAGGTCGACGTGCGCATCGATGTGCAGCGTGGTTGCCGAGTGGTCGGGCAGCAACACCGCGCCGGGATCGAGCAACTGGGCGTGCTCGACTTCGGCAGCACGGCGCGGCTGGATGATCCCGCCGGACCACTGGGCGCGGCGCTGATGAATGAGCGACTGCCAAGGCTCGAATGCAACCCCGACACCCCTTATCAATTACGCGTCGACGGCGGCCTGCACGGTGGCGTCGGTGACGTGCGTTACATGGCGGGTTCCGCCGGCAGCAAACCCATCCCTTATCGGCTTTACCAGGACCCCGCGCGGCGGATCCCGCTGGCGGTGAATGTCCCGGTGAGTGGCCGTGTACCGGATTCCGGTTCCGTGGATTTGCCCTTGTTTGCCCGTATCGAACCGCTGGCGGAGATTCCCCGTGTCAGCCGCTATTCAGACGTGGTGAAAGTGACGGTGATTTGGTAGCGAGGAGTGGGTTGGCGCCATGACAAACAGGCACTGGAGGGCGATCGCCGCGAGCTTGTTGGTTCTGCTGGCCGAAGACGCGCAAGCGGCGGTCAGCGGGCAGATTCATGCGCGCCTGACCATTACCTCCGGTTGTGAAGTCACCCATGGTGCCGGCCCGGGCAGTGCGGCCGACGATTTCGGCACGCTTGATTTCGGCCAGCAAGGTCCGACCTGGAATCGCCCGATCAACGCCAGCCTGGGCAACGACGGCACCGGCAGACTGAACGTCGTCTGCAATCCTTCGGTGACCGGGTTCACCGTCACCATCGATGGCGGCGCCCATGGCGATGGTACGACCCGACGCCTGAGCAACGGCAGCCAGACCATCCCTTATCAGTTGTTCATCGATGCTTCCGGAAACCAGCGCTACAGCATCGGCCAGCAACACAATTTCGCTGTCACCAGCGGGGCCCGGATACCGATCCCGGTATTTGGCTCGGTGGTGGCGAATACCCGTGCGCTACCGACCGGCGTCTATACCGACACCCTGACGGTGACGCTCGATTGGTAACCCCGTAGAGGACGGACACCATGCACATGTTTGTATCAAGGATAGGTTTGTCGCTGCTCGGCCTGACACTGGCGTCCAGTGCCCATGCCGCCACCACGGTCACTGGCCAGATCACGTCCAGCCTGATCCTGACCAACAGCTGTCAGGTCAACGGTGCCGGCGGTACCAGCGGCCTGAACTTCGGAGCACTGAATTTCGGCACTGACAACAGTCTGTTCACTAGCGCCAATGCGCAAGTGCTGGGCGGCGGTGGCGGGGCGTTGTCGATTCTGTGTTCCAGCGGCACCACGCCGGCGGTGAAGGTCCGGGCGGGCGCCCATGACGGTCTGTCTGCCGGCGGTACCCGGGCCTTGGCGGACGGCAGTGGCAACTTCGTGCCGTATGACCTGTACACCGACTCAGGGCATTCGCAGATTCTGGCCATCGACGGGGTGATCAACCTCGCGACCAGCACCGGGGTGGCGCAGACCGTGAACCTCTACGGTAAAGCCGTCGGCAAGGCCGGGCTGCCGGCCGGGACGTACACCGACACCGTTGCCGTCGAACTGACGTTCTAGAGCGATGACCCAAAAACACGGCTATGTAGCGCTGATCCTGCTGTGTGCGGGAAGCGTGCCGTTGCCGCTGGCGGCGGTGACCAGCCAGAGCTTTCAGGTCAGCGCCACGGTCACGGCCGGTTGCCTGGTGGTGGGTGGCGTATCGAATTACGGCAGCCTGAACTTCGGCAGCCAGTCGGCCCTGGCCACCGACACGGTGCAGGTGGCCTTGAGCGCTGGTGTGCAGTTGCAATGCACACCGGGGGTGACGATGAACATGAGTGTCGATGGCGGCCAGTACAACAGCAGCGGGCGGCATATGCAGCTCACGACCGGCAGTAACCGCGTGGCGTACCAGCTGTTTCGCGATGCGGCATTCAGCCAGAGTCTGGGGATCGGCCAGAGTGTCGCCGTGGCTTACACCGATGCCAACAACATCAGCCTGCCGATTTATGGACGGTTGCAATTACCGGGCAATCAGCCTGGTGGGACGTACAGCGATGTGCTGCAAGTGCAGCTGTCGTGGTAACGCGTCTTTATGAATAAGGAGCAGGTCTATGAGTTCACCTTCGCAGCGGCATTCGGTCATGCGTTGTGCGGTGTTGGCGATAATGTTGCTGGGGGTGGTCAAGGTGCAGGCCGCCAGTTCGGTGCTGATCTGGCCGATCGACCCGGTGCTGGAAGCCGATCAACAGGCCAGTGCCTTGTGGCTGGAAAATCGGGGCAATGAGACGGCCAACCTGCAAATCCGGGTGTTCGCCTGGAGCCAGAGCGGCTTCAACGATCAGTATCAGAATCAGCGCGATGTGATCGGCAGTCCGCCCGTGGCGAAGATTGAACCCGGTCAGAAACAACTCGTGCGCCTGACCCGTACCCGGGAGATTCCACCGGGACAGGAACTGGCTTACCGCATCATCATCGATGAAATTCCCTCGGCTAAAACCCCCGCTTCCGAAGACGGCAAGACCGCTGCGGCGATTCGTTTTCAGATGCGGTATTCGGTGCCGTTGTTCGCCTATGGCGCCGGGCTGTGGAGCAAGGAAGACACCAGTCGCCAACGTGATCCCAAAGGCATCGGCTTGCCCGATCTGAGCTGGCGCACGGTGGCGGTGGACGGTCGGCCCTATGTCGAAGTGCGCAATCAGGGTGCGGTGCATGCGCGGTTGACCGACGTGGCGCTCAAGCAAGGCAGCCAGACCCAACCGCTGGTGGACGGCCTGCTGGGTTACGTGCTGCCCGGCGCAATCATGCGCTGGCCGGCACCGGGACCGATGGCCGCCAATCCGGCGTTGCAGGTGCGGATCAATGGCGCACCGCAGGTTCAGAGCATCACCCCGGCACGTTGACCACAATCCCTGTAGCAGCCTTCGCCAGCTGCTACAGGGATTGTGTGTGCTGTGACAAGGAGGGATGTGTCCATAGACGGACCTAAAGCGCGAATGAGCCAAAGCCTGGCTCGCAGTTTCCAGCGGCCGTTGTGGGCAGTGAGCTGCGCGTACTGGCTGGTGCTCGCCCCGCAAGCCGGGGCTGGTGATCTACCGCCCCCACCCAGCGGCATGGAGGCTGTGGCCGATGCACAGTTGTTTCTGGAATTGGTGGTCAATCTGATGAATACCGGACGAGTCGTGGCGGTGGAACAGCGGGGCGGACGGTTGTTTCTATCGGCCAGCGCATTGCGCGACAGCGGCATCAGGTTGCCTGAAAACACCGGCACCGAAGTCGACCTCGACAGCCTGAAGGGCTTGCACAGCGAGTACGACAGCGGGGCTCAACGGCTGCTGCTGGAGGTGCCGCCGGACTGGCTGCCGGAGCAGTTCGTCGGCAGCCGCCAGGCCTATCCGCGAACTCCGGCCCTGAGCAGTTTCGGTGCCTTGCTCAATTATGACCTGTACCTCAACGACACCGATGACGCCGCCACCTACCTCGCGGCGTGGAACGAAGTGCGGTTGTTCGACAGCTGGGGCACGCTGTCCAACTCCGGGCAATACCGCCGCACATTGTCGGGGACGGCGGTGAGTACGCTGAACAATGGTTACCTGCGCTACGACACCACCTGGCGTTACTCCGATGACGAGCGATTGCTGACCTATGAGGCCGGCGACCTGGTCAGCGGTGCCTTGCCCTGGAGCAATTCGGTGCGCCTGGGCGGCGTGCAGGTGTCCCGCGACTTCGGCGTGCGCCCGGATCTGGTGACCTATCCGTTGCCGCAATTTGCCGGGGAAGCGGCGGTGCCGTCCTCGGTGGACCTGTTCATCAACGGCTACAAATCCAGCAGCGCCGAACTGCAACCCGGGCCCTACACATTGACCAATATCCCGTTCATCAACGGCGCCGGTGAAGCGGTCGTGGTGACGACAGATGCACTGGGTCGACAGGTCTCGACCACGGTACCGTTCTACGTCACCAGCAGCTTGCTGCAAAAAGGCTTGAGTGATTATTCCGTGGCGGCGGGCACTTTGCGTCGGGGCTACGGGATACGGGATTTCAGCTACGGTCCCGGTGTCACGTCCGGCAGCCTGCGTTATGGCTTGAGCGATAACCTCACCCTGGAAAGCCACGCCGAAGCTTCGGATTCCCTGAGCCTTGGTGGCGTGGGCGGCAACCTGCGACTGGGCAATTTCGGGGTGCTCAATACGGCGCTCAGCCAAAGCCGTTTCGAAGGTGAAAGCGGTCAGCAATTGAGCCTCGGCTATCAGTACAGCAGCCAGCGCTACAGCTTCTCCTGGCAACGTCTGCAACGTCGCGACCACTACGCCGACCTGACCGTGGTCGACAGCCCTTACACCACCCTGAGCACACGCAGCGAGCAAGCGACCCTGAGCCTTAACCTCGACACCTGGGGCAGCCTCGGTGTCGGTTATTTCGACGTGCGTGCGGCGGATGATTCGCGCACCCGGCTGCTTAATCTGACCTGGAGCAAACCCTTGTGGCGCAACAGCAGTTTCTACTTGTCGGCCAATCGGGAAATTGGTGACAGCAACTGGGCGGTGCAAGCGCAACTGGTGATCCCGTTCGATCTGCGCGGCAGCCTGGCCATCAGCACCGAACGCAGCAAGACCGGGCAACACCAGCAGCGGGTCAACTACAGTCGCGCGGTTCCCACCGAAGGCGGGGTGGGCTTCAACCTCGGTTACGCCCAGGGTGACGGCCCGGATTATCGTCAAGCCGACCTGACCTGGCGCCTGCAATCGGTGCAGTTGCAGGCGGGTGTCTACGGCAACAGCGACGCCGAAACCCGTTGGGCCGATGCCAGTGGTTCGCTGGTCTGGATGGACCGTCAGGTATTCGCAGCCAACCGTATCGACGACGCGTTTGTGGTGGTCAGCACCGAGGGTTACGCGGACATTCCCGTGCGCTACGAAAACCAGCAGGTGGGCCAGACGGATCGCAACGGCCACTTGCTGGTGCCGTGGAGCAGCGCCTATTACCGTGGCAAATACGAAATCGATCCGCTGAATTTGCCGGCCAACGTGCGCAGTCCCAATGTCGAGCAGCGGATCGCGGTGCGCCGGGGCAGCGGTTATCTGCTGGAGTTTCCACTCACCAAGGTGATCGCTGCGAGCCTCGTACTGGTGGATGCGCAGCAACAGGAATTGCCCTTGGGCAGCAACGTTGTGCACGAGCAGAGCGGCGCACAAACCGTGGTCGGCTGGGACGGCCTGGTGTACCTGGAAAACCTTCAGAAGCAAAACAGCTTGCAGGTGACCCTGGCGGATGGAAAGACCTGCCAGGTGCAGTTCGCCGTGGACTTGAATCAGGACCAGATCCCATTGATCGGTCCACTGGTGTGCCAATGAAATGGCTGATGTTGCTGGCGCTCTGGCTGCCGGGTTGCGCGTGGGCGCTGTGCTCCGTGGTCAGCACCACAGCGGCGGGGTTCGGCTCTCAGAGTTCGATTGCGGTGCGCACAACCGCTCAATCCAGCTCCACCACCAATGCGGGGTTGAGTTGCTCCGGCTCACTGCTTTCGTTGTTGACCAATAATGACCATTTCTACGCGACCGTCACGTCGACGCAATCCGGCTTGCTGGGGCCGACCGGGGACGTTATTGGCTACACGTTGTACGCCGATAACAGCACCAGCTATCCGATCACCCGGGCCGTGGCGTTCGATTTTGCCCGCAATGGCATCATCGATGCGCTCGGTCTGCTGGGCAGTGTGGTGCCGAAAACCGCGCCTGTTTATTTACGAACAACCCTCGGCAGCAACGTGGCGGCGGGCGTCTACAGCGAGACCCTGAGTATTTTCTGGAACTGGAATTATTGCGCGGGCATCGGTGCTGGCAGCATCTGTCTGGGGCGCGACATCGGCAGTGGCACCGCGACGTTAACCGTCAACATGACCGTGGCCAACGACTGCACCATCACCGCACCGAACATCAGTTTCGGCAGTGCGCCGGTGGTCAGCGCCTTCACCGCCGTCACCGGCCAGACCATCAACCTGGCTTGCACCAAGGGCAGCGCCTACACCGTGGGGCTGGA
>NZ_LT607571.1:0-129566 GCF_900095275.1 Pseudomonas sp. UMAB-40 | reverse complement strand
GACATCTTCAAAAGTGCCGGCACCACCCGCTGGGGCAGTGTCGGCAGCGCGCGCCGGGCCAGTTCCGATGCGGAAGTGAACCCGGGCAATGGCTTGGGCACAGGCAGCCAGGTGTTCAACTACAACGCAAAAATCTACACCGACCAGACCACACCGCCGGCCGGGACTTATCTGGACAACGTGATCCTTGATGTCGGGTTCTAACCAAGCACTCCGACCTGTAGCAGCTGCCTCGCGCTGCTCGGCAGTTGCTACAGGGGGAGCGTTCCAGCCGGGGTGGATCGGCTACCGCTCGATACTGCGATTCCACCGCGCATTCCACGCCGGGCGCTGTTCGTTGACCTGATCCCAGTCAATGGCAATTGCGGTGGTCAGGTACTGCTTCATCGCCTCGACCTGACCGCGCGTCTTGTCGGTGGTCGGCGTATTCGGGTTGGACGGGATCTGGTCGCCATCCTCAAGTGCGGCGGCCTGAGCTTCAGGCGTCAGCAAAAACGCTGCGAGTTTCTGCGCCAGTTCCGGCTGCGTGTTGTTGGCGATGGCGCACTCGGCCACGTTGAGCACCACGGAGCCTTCCTTGGGCTGCGCATACTCCACCGGCATGCCTTTGAGTTTCAGCGCGGTGACTTGGGTCGGTGTCAGCGGGAACAGCGCGGCTTCGTCGGTCTGGAGCATTTCGGAAATCTTCGCCGAACTCGGAATGTATTCCAGCACGTTGCGTCCGACGGTGTTCGGCCAGGCCTTGAAGCCCGGCTCGACGTCGGTTTCACTGCCGCCCTGAATCCGGTTGAACATCAGGAAGCCATGCAGTCCGAAGGTCGACGAGGCCATCGACTGGAACACCAGTTTGTCCTTGAAGCGCGGGTCGGCCATGTCCATCCACGAGGTCGGCGCGGCCCAGCCTTTCTCCTTGAACAGCCGCGTGTTGTACGCCAGCCCGGTGACGCCAAGGCTGACCGCCACCGCTTGATCCTTGATGCGGCCCTTGGCCGGAATCTGCGCCAGCGGCGCGCTGTCTTCGAGTTTGTCGCACAACCCCATGGCGATGGCGCGGTACATGATGCCGTCGTCGAGGAACATCACGTGCATCTGCGGGTTGCCTTTGCTGGCCTGGACCTTGGCCAGGATATCGGCGGAAGTCCCCGGCACGATCACCACTTTGACGTTGTTGGCTTTCTCGAAAACCGGCAGCACCTTGTCGGCGTAGAGCCGCTCCATGGTCCCGCCGTTCATGCCCAGATAAAGCGTCGGTTCGGCCTGGGCCTGGGTGGCGGCGAGCAGGGCTCCCAGGCAGGAAAAACCAAGCAGTGCAGTACGTTTGACGTTATTCATTGGCGCGACCTTCCTCTATCAAGCAACGGAGATGGAGTGAAACCGGGTGATGGAAAACGCATCCAGTGGCGTCTTTGAGGCGCCGCTGCAGATGATCTCGGTGAGCGCCTGGCCGACCGCAGGACCGATCTGGAAACCCGCACCGGCAAAGCCGAAGGCGTGTAACAGACCGGGTTGAGTGCTGCTATGACCGATCACCGGTTGGCGATCAGGCAGATAACCTTCGGTGCCGCTCCAGGTACGAATCGCCTGGGCGCCTTCAAGAAACGGGTAGAGCTCGACGGCCTGACGCAGGATTTCGATCACCGCGTGTTGGCCGGGGCGGGCGCGGGCGTCATCGAGGGCAAAACCCTGGCCGCCGCCGAGCACGCAATTGCCGCGTGCAACCTGACGCGCGTAGATGCCGCCCCCCTCGACGCCGGTGCTGGCATTCATCACCAATGGCAACGGCTCGGTGACCAGCATCGCCGGGTGGCCGGCGTGCATCGGCACTGCTTCGCCAAACTGCGCGGCCAGGGTTCCGGCCCAGGCCCCGGCGCAGTTCAGCAGCCAGGGCGCGTGCAACTCGAGGCCGGTTTGCGTACTGACGCGAAAGCGCTGACCGTCGTGTTCCACCGCCGTTACGGCACATTGTTCGTGGACCTGCGCGCCGTGCCGACGGGCCGTTTGCGCGAAGGCGGGGGACACCAGGCGCGGGTTGGCGTGGCCGTCGTCGGGGCAAAACGATGCGCCGGCCGTGACGTCGCCGACCCATGGAAAACGCGCGCGCAATTCATGGCGGTCGAGCAGCTGCAAATCGAGTCCGAAGCCCTGGCTGCTGACGGCGTAGTGCTGCAAGGCGTGCAGATCGTTGAGACTGCGGGCCAGTTTCAAATGACCGCTGCGTTGATATTCTCCGTCGATGCCGATCAGTTGCGGCAACTGGCCCCAGAGCTCGTGGGCCCGTTGCGACAGCGGTAATTGCGACAGTGGACGCCCCTGGCGCCGCACGCCGCCGTAGTTCACGCCGCTGGAGTGCGAGCCGCAAAAGTCGCGCTCCAGCAGTGCAACACGCCGGCCGGCCTTGCTCAGGAACAGCGCGGCCGACGCCCCGACAATGCCGCCACCAATGATCACTGCATCGACTTCGATCATGGCTCGACCTCCAGACCAAACGGCAGCGGCTTGATCGGCGCCTGTGCCCGCAATCGACCGATCTCAGACACCGGGCGTCGGCTTTCGCAGGCAATGATTTCCGCCGCAGCGGCGCCGCACATCCGGCCCTGACAGCGGCCCATGCCAATGCGGCAGTGCGCCTTGACCCGATTGATTTCCCAGTGACCTTCGCGCACCACCTTGCGGATGTCGCCGGCCAGCACTTCTTCGCAGCGGCAGACGACCACCTCATCGGCGGTTTCGCTGGCCCAGTGCTCGGGGAAGGCGAAGGCGCGCTCAAGTCCGTTGCGGAATTCACTGATGCGTTGCAGGGAGCGTTCAAGGCTGTCGGGACGTTGTGGCGGAATCAGGTAACCGATGTCTTCGAGCAACGCCAACGCCGCCCGTTCACCTGCCATTTCAGCGGCGTCGGCGCCCATGATGCCGGCGCCGTCACCGGCCAGATAAACCTCGGCGACACTGCTGCGACCGGCGTGGTCACGCTGCGGCAGCCAAGCGCGGTTGAGTGGGTTCCAGGCGAATTCACAGCCGAGTAAATCGGCGAGTTGGGTTTCACTGCGCAGGCCATGGGCGAAGGCAACGGCATCGCAATCGAGCCGATGTTCGCCTTTGGCGTTGGACCACTCCACGGATTGCACGCGCTGTTCTCCGTTGACACGTTTCAAAGTTGCGCCTTGATGCACCGGGATGCCGTGGGCGGTCAGCCAGCTGCGGTAATAGATGCCTTTGGCGAGTGTGGCCGGTTGCGACAGCAGGCCGGGCAGGGCGCGGGCCTGAGCGCTGAAGGGTGAACTGTCGAGTACCGCAACGACCTTCGCGCCGGCCTTGACGTACTGGTACGCCACCAGGTACAGCAACGGCCCGCTGCCGGCGAACACCACGCGCTCACCGATGGCGCAGCCCTGGAATTTGAGCGCGATCTGCGCCGCGCCGAGGCTGTAGACACCCGGCAGCGTCCAGCCTGACACCGGCAGAATCCGGTCGGTGGCACCTGTGGCGACGATCACGCGGGAGAATTCCAGTCGCGCGGCACGGCCCTCGTGCAAAGTGTCCAGCGCACCGTCTTCGGCGTTCCAGACCAGTGTCTCGGGGCGGTAGTCGAGTTGCCCGCGCAGCGCGTCGATCGTTTGATGCAACCCACTGGCCTTGCGCGCTTCGAAGCCATACAGCTTGACCGCCGAGCGCTTGAAATTCTCCGGCTGGCGCCGATAAATCTGCCCGCCACCGCGCGCCGCTTCGTCCAGCAGCACTGGACGAACCCCATGCGCCATCAACGTCTGCGCCGAACGAATCCCGGCCGGACCTGCGCCAATAATGACCACAGCCTTCATACCCGTGCCCCTGTGGGAGCGAGCCTGCTCGCGAGGACGGCGGCCCATTCAGCAGAGAGGTTGACTGACAGACCGCTATCGCGAGCAGGCTCGCTCCCACAGGGAATACGGTTTTTGCAGGTGGAATGTGTGTTCATAGGGTGCGTCCCGGTTCGCGGCTTATTTGTTGGCCAGCTTCGAGCAGCGTCGAGCAGGCCCGCACGCGGCGGCCGTCGCCCAGGCGGACCCAACAGTCCTGACAGGCGCCCATCAGGCAGAAGCCGGCGCGGGGTTCGGCGCTGAAGTCGCTGCCACGCAGGTGTTCGCTGCAAGTCAGCACGGCGGTCAGCAAGGTATCGCCGAGCAGGCCGCTGGCCGGTTCGCCGTCCAGGGTAAATTCCACAGCCGGGCGATCGCCTTCGGCCAGTCGTTTCAGCACAGCCATGGCGCCCTCATTGTTTACCCACCAGAACCCGATCCAGGCCATACACCCGATCGAGCAGAATCATGGTCAGCGCAGTCAGCCCGATCACCAGTGCCGACACCGCCGCCATCATCGGGTCGATGGATTCGGTGGCGTAGACGTACATGCGCACCGGCAGGGTTTGCGTGGCCGGCGAGGTGACGAAGATCGACAGCGTGACCTCGTCAAAACTGTTGATGAACGCCAGCAGCCAACCCCCGGCGACCCCCGGCAGAATCATCGGCAAGGTGATTTCCCGAAACAGCGTGAAGCGCCCGGCACCCAACGACTGCGCAGCGTGTTCGGCGCTGCGGTCCAGGCCAATGGCCGACGCCAATACCAGGCGCAACACATACGGCGTGATCACCAGCACGTGGGCGAAGATCAGCCAGGCGAAGCTGCCGTTGACGCCCATCAGCGCAAACAAGCGCAACAGCGCCACCCCCAGCACCAGGTGCGGAATGATGATCGGCGACAGAAACAGGCCGTTGAGAAAGTCCCGTCCGGGGAACTCGAAACGCGTTATCGCCAGCGCCGCCGGCACCGCAATCAACGTCGCGATACTGGCCGCGCAGAACGCCAGGATCAGGCTGTTGTAAAACGCATCGACAAAGTCGGCACGCTCGAACACCGCACGGAACCAGCGCAATGAAAACTCGGTGGTCGGCAGGCTCAGGGTGTTTTCCGGGGTGAAGGCCACGAGGCACACCACCACCAGCGGCGCGAGCATGAACAGCACCACCAGGGCATGGAACAGCAGGGCGAAAGGACCGTTCTTGGACATGACGAGTTATCCCAATGACTTCTTGTAGCGGCCTTCGATCATCCGGTTCCACGACAGCATGATCAGCAGGTTGAGCAACAGCAGCGCGACCGCGATGGCCGCACCCATCGGCCAATTGAGCTCCGACAGGTACTGGTCGTAGATCAACGTCGCGACCATCTTCAGGCGACGTCCGCCGAGCAGGCCGGGAATGGCGAACGAACTGGCCGCGAGGCCGAACACGATCAAGGTGCCTGACAACACACCCGGCATGATCTGCGGCAGCACCACTTGGCGCATCACGGTGAAGTGGCTGGCGCCCAGCGACAGCGCGGCCTGCTCGGCGGCGGGGTCGAGTTTTTGCAGCGAGGTCCAGACCGGAATGATCATGAACGGCAGCATCACGTGGACCAGTGCAATCACCACGGCGAACGGCGTGTACAGCAACTTCATCGGCGAGCCACCGAAGGCTTGCAGGGTCTGGTTGACCAGCCCGTCGGCACCCAGCAGCAGGCTCCAGCCGAAGGCACGTACCACCACCGAAATCAGCAGCGGCGTGAGGATCAGAATCAGGAAAATCGAGCGCCAGGGTGCGCCCATGCGGCTGAGGATGTAGGCCTCGGGCACGCCGATCACCACGCAGAGCAGGGTGGTCAGGGCGCTGATCCACATCGTGCGCAGGAAGATTTCGTAGAAGTACGCATCGCCCAGCAAGCTGCTGTAATGGTCGAGGGTGAAGGCATCGCCGTTGATCCCCGAGCTGTAGTCGAAGACGTTGAACGACAGCACCAGGGTCAGCAGCAGCGGGATGATCAACAGCCCGAGGTACAACGCCAGGGCCGGCGCTGACAGCCAGTAACCCTGACGTCCCTGGCGAATGGCGGCAAGCGTACTCATGCCGGCACCTCATCCACGGTCAGTACCCGCAGCAGCGTCGCATCCCAATCCAGGCCGACCGCCGTGCCTTCGGTCAGTGGTGCCGAGCCGTCGTTGCGGCGCACCACACTGAGTTCGCCCAAGGTCGTCGAGACGCCGTACAACCATTGGCTGCCGAGGAAGAATCGGCTGACGATCTGGCCTTGCAGCCGACCTTGGCCTTGCTCCCGCAGATCGATTTTTTCCGGGCGCAGGCTCAGGGTCAGGTCACCGCCCCTTTGCACCTGGACTACGCCCGCACCATCACGCTCGCCGGGCAGCAAATTGGCTTTGCCGACGAAGCCGGAAATGAACTCGGTGCGCGGGTGTTCATAAAGGGTGTAAGGCGCGTCGATCTGGGTGATGCGCCCGGCTTGCATCACCACTACGCGGTCGCTGATGGACAGCGCTTCGGACTGATCGTGGGTGACCATCAGCGTGGTGATCCCGACTTCACGCTGGATGCGGCGGATCTCGAACTGCATCTCTTCGCGCAGGTTGGCGTCGAGGTTGGACAGCGGCTCATCGAGCAGCAGCACGGGCGGCTCGATCACCAGGGCCCGGGCCAGCGCGACACGCTGACGCTGGCCGCCGGAGAGTTCTCGTGGGTAACGTTCGGCGTGTTGATTGAGGCGCACCAGTTTCAACACCCGATCCACCCGTTGCTGCAACTCGGCACCGGGCACTTTGCGCATTCGCAGACCGAAGGCGACGTTGTCTTTGACGGTCATGTGCGGGAACAGCGCGTAACTCTGGAACACCACGCCCAAGCCGCGACTGGCAGGTTTGGCGTGGGTGATGTCGCGACCGTCGAGCAGGATGCGTCCGCTGCTGACTTCGACGAAGCCGGCGATCATTTGCAGGGTGGTGGTTTTGCCGCAGCCGGAGGGGCCTAGCAGGGATACGAATTCGCCTTTTTCGACCGAGAGGTGGGTGGCGACGACGGCGTCAATCTCGCCGTAACGTTTGCCGAGTCCTTCAAGTTGCACAAAAGCCATGACTGCGCTCCACCTGAGATTGTTATGCGTCGCCCGAAGGCGCGCTTTTTTGTATGGGCAGATACGAAAAGGTCTTGCTGGGTGCGTTGGCGCTCGACTTCTGTCGGCTGCCGCTGTTGTTCGAATCGCCCCTGTCTGGACGCAGAGTAGGACGAAGAATAGGATGGGCTCAATGGCCTATTTCACTGAAGCGATGACTATTTTCAGTTTCATTCAGTGAGTAAATTTTTTATCGAGAAACTGCATGTCTGATTCCACTGAACGGAATGAAAACAAAAATGAAGTCGGTGTCGGGGCTGTGTCCAGACTGTTTGCCGTGCTGCGAAGCCTGGGTGACACCGTCGAGGGCGGGGAGCGTGTGACCCAACTGGCGCAGCGTATCGGCCTGTCGCAACCGACCACGCACCGTTTGTTGCGCAGCCTGATGGACGAAGGCATGGTCGAACAGGACGCTCGCAGCAAACGCTATCGTCTGAGCCTGGATTTTTTTGCGTTGGCGGCGCGGGCCGGCAACACCGGAAATCTGCGCGAACTGGTGCGACCGTCGTTGCTGCGACTCTCGGCTTCGTTGGGGGATTCGTTGTTTTTACTGGCGCGCAGCGGGTTTGATGCGATCTGCCTGGACCGCAGCGAGGGGCCGTTTCCGATCCGCACCTTTACTGGCGATATCGGTGGGCGAGTGGCGCTTGGCGTCGGCCAGGGCAGTCTGGCGATTCTGGCGTTTCTGCCGGAGGAGGAGCGCGATACGGTGATCCATTACAACTTGCCGCGGCTCAAGGATTTTCACCTGTACGACGAGGTGTTCCTGCGTTCGGAAGTCGAGAACGTGCGCACGCTGGGTTACGCCGGGCGCAACACCGGTGTGCTGCAAGGCATGGCCGGTGTCGCGGTGCCGATTCTGGATCGGGAAGGACGAGCGGTGGCGGCATTGAGCGTGGCCACGGTGAGTGATCGCCTGGGGCCGGATCGTTTGCCGACGGTGGTGGAGATGCTCAAGCGCGAGGCGGCGCTGATCGGGCCTCGGATCAATCCGTTTGATCCGCTGCTGCGAAGGCCCTCGCAAGTGTTCGGGCAGGGTTGAGCACACCCCACACTCCACCGCATGTCCCTGTGGGAGCGGGCTTGCCCGCGATAGCGTTGGACCAGTCACCATCATTGTTGAATGTCCAACCGCTATCGCGGGCAAGCCCGCTCCCACAGGGGATGGTTAGTGTGATCAGAACTGGGTGGTTTGCTTGAGCATCTGCGCCGCTGGCGTATCGCTCGGGCTGACCATCGCATAGTTGTAGCCGGCGCCGGACCAATACTCGGCCTGCAACTCGCCATCGCTGCGACTGCCCCGAGGCAGCAGGTTGTTTTTCGGTCCTGGTGGTCGCACGTAGAAGCTGATCTTGTGCCCGCCCTGATCTTCGTAAACCACCATCGCCGCCGGCCCTTGCTCGGTGCTGAGCAAGCGGCCGCTGACCGGTTTGTATCCCGAGTCCGACAAGTCCGGCAGGCGATTGGCGTGAGAGAAATAACGGTCGAGCCAACCCTGCATGTCGCCGTCGTCGCTGACCTTGTAGTCCGCCGGCAGGATGCCTTGCTGGGCGATCAAACGGTAAGCCTGCATCGCATCAGTCATGGGTGGTGGCGCGCCGACCAGTGTCATTTCCCTCGCCTGCCAGCCGCTCAATCCGCCGACGCTGACCGCAATCAAGAGCACCGCGGCGCTGGCCAGATGGCGGCGGGACTGGCGTTTGACCCGCTGGCGAATCAGCGCCGGGTCGAGGTCGGGGTTGGCCGTATAGTGCAACGCGCCGCTCATGGCCGCGCGCAGTTGCTGGGCGTCTTGCTGCCAGGCGCGCACTTGCGCGGCGGCTTGAGGGTTGCTGGCCAGGTAAGTCTCGACCAGGCGTCGGTCGGCGTCATTGAGTTGATGATCGACGTAGGCGTGCAGGTCGCGTTCGCTCGGGGGCATGCTGATCATTTGAGTATCCGCAGAGAAGGGCTGGTGATTTCGCCGTCGCTGAGTTGGCGCAGGGCCTGACGGGCGCGGGACAGGCGGGACATCACGGTGCCGGTCGGGACGTCGAGAATCTCGGCGACCTCTTTATAACTCAAACCTTCCACCGACACCCAGAGCAGCAATGCGCGCTGTTCGGTGGTGAGCTGGTCAAAGGCTTGCAGGGTGGATTGGGCAATCACGGTGCGCTCTACCGAGGGCTGGGCATCGTCACGGCCGGTAAAAAATTCGAGCATCCGCGCATAACGCCGGGAACGTCGATGAGCGTCGAGAAACTGCCGGTAAAGGATCGAAAACAGCCAGGCGCGCAAGTCGCCCTCGGGGCGTTTGTCGCCCCAACTCGACAGGGCGCGCTCCAGGCTCGATTGCACCAGATCGTCCGCGCTGCTGGGATTGCGCGTCAACGACACGGCAAACCGTCGCAACCTGGGAATGATTTCTCTGAGTTGTTCGTCGATATCGTTCATGAAGTTCTGACTAGTCACTACGCTGTGGACTAGGGAGACGCCCGGCACTTGAGGTTATTCCACGCCTGGAAAAATAAATACCGGGTGATGGAATAAAGCGTCGTGGGGTACGTCTGCTTGGTTCTTCTCACTTGTGGCCGATGGCCCTGGAGTCATTCATGGTAGATCGCTCATCACCGCCCACCCGGCCACCGCTGAGTGCCGCAAGCCTGACGTTGCGCCTCGGCGGTATTGCCGTGGTCGTCGCGGCGCTGGCCGGTGCCTTTGCCTACGTCAACGGAACACTCGACCCACAACGCCTGACGCCGAAAGCATTGATCAATGTGCTGGAAAAAAACAACGGCGTGCACCCGGGGTTTCGCCGTAACCATGCCAAGGGCGTGTGCGTGATCGGGCATTTTGAAAGCAGTGGCGAGGCGCGTACTTATTCCAGTGCCCAGGTCTTCAATGAGCCGCAGACGCCGGTGGTCGGGCGTTTTGCCTTGCCTGCGGGCAATCCTTATGCACCTGACAGCAGTGTGCCGATCCGCAGCATGGCGTTGCGTTTCACTCAGGCTAACGGCCAGCAATGGCGCACCGGGATGAACAGCATGCCGGTGTTCCCGGTGGGTACGCCTGAAGCGTTCTATCAATTGCAGCAAGCGCAATCGCCGGATCCGGCCACCGGCAAGCCCAATCCGGCGGCGGTACCGGCGTTCTTTGGTGCTCACCCGGAAGCCGCGCCATTCCTGGCCTGGATCAAGACGGCCAAGCCTTCGGCCAGCTATGCGACGGAGACCTACAACAGCGTCAACGCGTTTTACCTGGTGAACGCGACCGGTCAGCGCCAAGCGGTGCGCTGGAGCATGACACCAATAGCGCAGGATGCCGCCGGTGCCACCGCGCCTGAAGGGGCTGACTTCCTTGAAAAAGACCTGGTTCAGCGTTTGTCCGCCGGGCCGCTGCGTTGGCAGTTGAACATCACCTTGGCCAACCCCGGTGATCCGGTCAACGATGCCAGCAAGGCTTGGCCTGACGGTCGCAAAGTGGTGAATGCCGGCACCTTGGTGCTTGAACGCACGCAACCGCAACTCGATGGCGAGTGCCGTGACATCAACTACGACCCGCTCGTGTTGCCGGCCGGTATCGAAGGCTCCGACGACCCATTGCTCGCCGCTCGCTCGGCGGGGTACGCCAGTTCCTATCTGCGTCGCACCAGTGAAGTCAAACAGTTGCCTGCCGCCAACGCTAAACAGGAGGCTCATCAATGAGTGCTCAACCGAATCATTTCGCGCCGTTGGCGCGGCTGCTGCATTGGCTGATGGCGTTGATGATCATCGCGATGCTGTTTATCGGCGCGGGCATGGTGGCCTCGGTGTCCGAGCGGCATGAATGGCTGATCCATCTGCACAAACCGTTGGGGATTGCGATTCTGCTGCTGGTGATCGTGCGCCTGGTCGTTCGCTTTTCCACTCGGCAACCACCGTTACCGGCGGATTTGCCCGGTTGGCAGGCACTGGCGGCGAAGGCTTCGCATGTCTTGTTGTACGTCTTGATGTTCATTTTGCCGCTGCTGGGCTGGGCGATGATTTCAGCGGCCGGGGATCCGGTGATGCTCAGCAATTCGTTTCAGTTGCCATCGATCCTGCCCGCGAATGCGCAGATGTTTGCGTTTTTGCGCAAGGCTCACGGGTATCTGGCGTACTTGCTGTTTCTGACCGTGTTGCTGCATCTGGCGGCAGCGTTGTTTCACGGTTGGGTGCGGCGCGATGAGGTGCTGGACAGCATGTTGCGCGGGAAGGATCGCGGCTGAAGGCATCATGGCTGCATGCCGGGCATGCAGCCATCGAGGGCGATCAGCGCAGGGTGTCGATCATATCGGCAACGGTCGTCAGCACGTCCTTGCCCAACTGCTTGGAGCGCTTGCCCGACCAACCGGTCAAGGCATTCGGCGCGTCGTTGTTGTCCTTGAAGGGCATCTCCAGGGTCAGCGACAGGCAGTCGAATTTCTCACCGACACTGTTGCAGGCCAGCGTCATGTTGGCTTTGCCCGGTTCGTCGCGGGTGTAGCCATGCTTGGTCTGGAAGTCCTTGGTCAGATGTTTCAGATGATCGCGGAAGTGGGTCTCGAGTTTTTCGATCCGCGGCGTGTAGCCCGGGTTGCCTTCGCAACCGGCGGTGAACACGTAGGGGATTTCTTCATCGCCATGGATGTCGAGGAACAAGTCGACACCGTGCTTTTCCATTTGCTGCTGAACGAACAGCACTTCCGGGCTGATGTCCTGGCTGGCGCTCTGCCAGGCGCGATTCAGGTCCTGACCCATGGCGTTGGTGCGCAGGTGACCGTGGAAGGCGCCGTCCGGGTTCATGTTTGGCACCAGATACAGGTCGGCGCTGGCCAGCAGTTTGTTCAGTACCGGGTCGTCGTGCTTTTCCAGGCGTTCGATCACGCCTTCCATGAACCACTCGGCCATGTGTTCGCCGGGGTGTTGTTGGGCAATCATCCAGACTTTGCGCTGACCTTCGGCGCCGCTGCCTTTACGCAGTAACTGGATGTCACGACCTTCCACGCTTTTGCCGGTGGCGAGCAGTTCGGTGCCAGCCTTGGTCAGCGCCTGTTCGATCAACCAGTCGTGACGGCCACGGCTGTAGGGTTCGAAGTAGGCAAACCAGGCGTGGGTGGCCGTGGCTTCGAGGCTGAAGCGCAGGCAGTCGCCTTCGAAGATGGTCGGTACGCGGAACCAGTTGACGTGGTCGTAGGACGCCACCGCCTGATAACCGTCCCAGGCCTTGTTGTACGAGGACTTGCTGGCATTGTTCAGACGAAACCAGTGCTCCTGGCCGACGTGCAGACCGCTGGCCTTGAAGTGGAACCACTGGAAATGTTGGCTGCGGGTGTCGGGTTTGATGGCCAGCAGGGCTTGAAGTGGATTGCTGATGTCCAGCACTTCAATGTTGCCGCTGTCGAAATTTGCGCTGATGTCGAAAGAGGATTTAGCCACGGTCATAGTCGATTCCTGAATATGATTTTTATGGCTGCTACTTTACACGCTGGGAAGGGAAAAACCGGGGGAAATTGCGGGGCAAAAGGGGGGGCGTCTTCCTTGACGCAGACGCAGCTTAGAGACTGTGTGATTGATTCTCAAGTGCTATTTTTCATTAGTTTGGGCCAATGCTGCCGGGCTTCTCTTGCCAATGGATATTCTTTTGATATCATCCGCGCCAATCGAATTCGCAACACCTAAAGACTTCATTAGCCTGAAGCCAAAGCCAGAATAACTGGCAAAAAAAAGACCCGGCAAAAAGCCGGGTCAAAAACCGTGATTAGCCTGATGAGGAGATAGTCCAGGAGACCGACCTAAGGTCTCTTGGTCCATCGACTGATCTCGCGACCAGCTGCATGCAATAATAATCATTCTCGTTTGCAAGTCAAATGATTTTATCTGCGCAATTGGAAAATTCTTTCCCGTCTTCCTCGAAAGTGCGTCCGACTCAAACGCGCTGCCCCTGTAAAGAACGATCAATCATCGCCTTGGCCATGTCGATCATATGCACCGTCGAAAAGGCCAGGTCCCGACTTGCGCCGTGCAGGTTGCTGGCCGACTCGAAAGCGGTCGCTGCAGCACAGCGCAACAGATCCGACGCATGCACCAGCGCTTCTTCACCGCTGACCGCAGGGTTCACATCAAAAAATCGCTCCTCGACCACCGCTTCTGACACAGTTGGTTTCAAGTAATAGTCCAAGGCTTTTTGCGCGGCGGCGTTGCCTTTGGGCGAGGTGAGGGTGGTGTCCATTTGCATATCCGACAGGTCATTGCGGGGTAACGTCATGGCGATGGCAAGCTCCGTGATAGATTCAGATCCGTGAACCAATCCTAGTACGAACTGTATTTGTGACGAGAATTTAAATACTACAATTTGTGTTTTGTTGCTTGGAGTCCGCGACGTATCGTGCCGCCCATGGATAAATGGATTGAGTTGGTCAAAGCCAAGATGAGTGAACTCAAAGTCACTCAGGAAGTACTCGCCGATCGCCTCGGGATGTCTCAGGGCGGTGTGGGTCACTGGCTGAATAAACGCCGTCAGCCGAGCATCGAAGACATGAATCGTGTCTTGCGGGCGCTCGGGATGGATTTTCTGGAAGTGGCGATGGTGATTCGGGAGCCCTTGGTGCTGCAGGACGACGAGATGTCCCTGACGCAAAAGTACAACCCGTACTTCCGTTACCCGGTCAGTGACTGGCGCGAGCCTGCGCAGGTGCGTGAAGGCGAGCTAACGGTCTACGGCAAGCCGCGTTTCGAACTGACCGATTACCACGCTCAGGGCGCGGCGTTCTGGCTCGAGGTGGTCGGCGACGCGATGACCGCGCCGAGCGGGATCAGCATCGCCGAGGGCATGATGATCCTGGTGGACCCGGCCATTGTGCCGGAGCCCGGGAAACTGGTGATCGCGCAATGGGCGGACAGCGTCGAAGCAATCTTTCGCAAGCTGATCGAAGAGGGCGGGCAGCGTTACCTGGTCCCGCTCAATCCGACGTACCCGAAAGCCCTGTTCACCGAAGAGTGTCGAATCCTCGGCGTAGTGGTTCAGGCAACGGCCAAGTTCTAATCAGATCGGTCCTCGCAACGCGTAGGACCGATCTTCATTTCACGCTTCTTCCAGTTCGACCAACGCACTGCCTTCGCTGACCATCTCGCCTTCCTGGCAATACAGCGCCTTGATCACCCCTGCGTGAGGCGCGCGAATGCTGTGTTCCATCTTCATCGCTTCCAGCACCACCAGTTGCGCTCCGGCTTCGACCGTTTGCCCGGCCTCGACCAATACGCGCACGATGCTGCCGTTCATGGGGGCGGTGAGCCCACCTTGATGGCTGTGGCTGGCTTCGACGGCACTGATCGGGTCGTAGGCCTCGATGCGGCGCAATTCACCTTCCCACTGCAGATACACAACCTCGCCTCGGCGAATGACCCGGTGCTGGTGGCGCACGCCGTTGTGATCGGTCAGCAGCTGTTCGCCCTTGAGCTGAGCAGTGTGGGCATCAACGTTACCCAACGTCAGCGCCCGGTCCTGCCCTTCGCAACTGAGGTGAAGGGTGATTTCCCTCGGCAGTCCAGCACGAAAACCATTGCCAACGGCCCAAGGCGAGCTCAGGTCATCAGCGCGCGGAGAACCCGGCTGGCTCTGGGCAAACGCCTGAGCGGCGGCGTGCCAGAACTCGTCACTGAGGTCCGCAGGCGCTGGCAGCAGTTGCTCCTGGTAACGCGGAATAAACCCGGTATCCAGTTCTGCCGCCGCGAATGCCGGGTGAGCGATGATCCGACGCAGGAAGTTGATGTTGGTCTTGAGCCCGCCGATCGCAAACTCATCCAGCATGCTCAACAAACGCAGTCGCGCCTGTTCACGGTCCTCGCCCCAGGCAATCAACTTGCCGAGCATCGGGTCGTAGAATGGCGAGATCTCATCGCCTTCTTCCACACCGCTGTCGACCCGACGTCCCGGACCATCGGCCGATTCGCGATACAACGCCAGGCGCCCGGTGGCCGGCAGGAAGTCATGGCTCGGGTCCTCGGCATACAGCCGCACTTCAATCGCATGGCCGATCAGCGGAACCTGTTCTTGAGTCATTGGCAGCGCTTCACCACGCGCCACGCGAATCTGCCAGGCGACCAGGTCGAGGCCAGTGATCGCTTCGGTGACCGGGTGCTCGACCTGCAGACGCGTGTTCATCTCCATGAAGAAAAACTCGCCGCGTGAATCCAGCAAAAACTCCACGGTGCCGGCGCCGACATAGCCGATGGCCTGTGCCGAACGCACGGCGGCTTCGCCCATGGCGCGGCGCAGTTCCGGACTCAAGCCGGGAGCGGGCGCCTCTTCGACGACTTTCTGATGGCGACGCTGAATCGAGCAGTCACGTTCGTTGAGGTACAGGCAGTTGCCGTGCTGATCGGCGAACACCTGGATTTCCACATGACGCGGTTTGAGCAGGTATTTCTCCACCAGCATCCGCGAATCGCCAAACGAGGATTTCGCTTCACGTTGCGCCGAGGCGAGGGCTTCGGCCAACTGGCTGACGTCCTCAACCACTTTCATGCCTTTGCCACCACCGCCCGCTGTCGCCTTGAGCAACACCGGATAACCGATGCGTTCGCAGGCATCGCGGAAGGTGTCGAAATCCTGAGCTTCGCCGTGATAGCCGGGCACCAGGGGCACGCCGGCGGTTTCCATCAAGGCTTTGGCAGCGGACTTGCTGCCCATCGCATCAATGGCCGAGGCGGGCGGGCCGAGGAAGATCAGGCCAGCGTCCTCAATGGCGCGGGCGAACCCGGCGTTCTCGGACAAAAAGCCATAACCGGGGTGAATCGCCTGAGCGCCGCTGGCCTTGGCCGCCGCGATCAATTTATCGATTTGTAGATAGCTGTCAGCAGCTTTGCTACCGCCGAGGTCGACGCGGATATCCGCTTCGCGGCTGTGCCGGGCGTCACGGTCAGTGGCGCTGTGCACGGCCACGGTGGTCAGGCCCAAGGCCTTGGCGGTGCGCATCACCCTGCAGGCGATTTCGCCACGGTTGGCCACCAGCAGAGAGGTAATCACAGGTGCGCTCATCAACGCGGCTCCTTGGGGGTGGTCGGTGCTTGCCAGCTCGGCGGACGTTTTTGCAGAAAGGCCCGCAGACCTTCCTGGCCTTCGGGGCTGACGCGGATGCGTGCGATGGCATTCTCGGTGTAACGGCGCAGCGCCGGGGTCAGCGCACCGTTGCCGACTTCACGCAGCAAGTCCTTGCTGACGCGCATGGCGGCCGGGCTGTTGAGCAGCAGGTTGTCGATCCACTTCTCCACGTTCTGTTCCAGCTCAGCGACCGGATAGCTCTCCGACAACAGGCCGATTTCCCGCGCCCGTTGCCCGCCGAAACGTTCAGCCGTCAGGGCATAACGGCGTGCCGCGCGCTCGCCGATGGCTTGCACTACAAACGGGCTGATCACCGCCGGCGCCAGGCCGATGCGCACTTCCGACAGGCAGAACTGCGCGTCATCGGCACCAATCGCCATGTCGCAGCAACTGATCAGGCCCAACGCGCCACCATAGGCCGCGCCCTGTACCACGGCCAGGGTCGGGATTTTCAGTTTGGCGAGGTTGTACATCAATTCCGCCAGTTCACGGGCGTCGTCGAGGTTGGTGTGGTAATCGAGCTCGGCCGATTGCTGCATCCACGCCAGGTCGGCACCGGCGCTGAAATGCTTGCCGCGACCGCGCACCAGCAGAAACCGCAGGCTGGCATCGGTCGACACCTTGTCCAGGGCGAGGATCAATTCGCGGATCATCTCGGCGTTGAACGCGTTGTTCTTTTCTTCACGGCTGAGCCACAGGGTCGCAAAACCTCGTGGGTCGGTCAGCAGTTCGAGGGTGTTGAAGTCGCTCATGGTTTTCTCCCGATCACATCCGGAACACGCCGAAGCGGCTCGGTTCGATTGGCGCATTCAGCGACGCGGACAAGGCCAGAGCGAGCACGTCGCGGGTCTGCGCCGGGTCGATGACGCCGTCGTCCCACAGCCGTGCGCTGGAGTAGTAAGGGTGGCCCTGTTCTTCGTATTGATCGAGGATCGGCTGCTTGATCTCGGCTTCCTGTTCGGCGCTGAAACCCTGGCCACTGCGCTCGGCCTGCTCGCGCTTGACCTGCACCAAAACGCCTGCCGCTTGCTCGGCACCCATCACGCCGATGCGCGCGTTCGGCCACATCCACAGGAAGCGTGGATCGTAGGCGCGCCCGCACATGCCGTAGTTGCCGGCGCCAAAACTGCCGCCAATGATCACGGTGAATTTCGGCACCTTGGCACATGCCACGGCGGTCACCAGTTTCGCGCCGTGCTTGGCGATGCCGCCGGCCTCGTATTTCTGGCCGACCATGAAACCGGTGATGTTTTGCAGGAACAGCAGCGGGATGCCGCGCTGGCAGGCCAGTTCGATAAAGTGCGCGCCTTTTTGTGCGGCTTCGGCGAACAGGATGCCGTTGTTGGCGAGGATCGCAATCGGGTAACCGTGTAGATGTGCGAAGCCGCACACCAGCGTGGTCCCGAACAGCGCTTTGAATTCGTCGAACACCGAACCGTCCACCAGCCGCGAGATCACCTCGCGCACATCGAACGGTTGCTTGGCGTCGGCCGAGACTACGCCGTACAGCTCATCGCTGGCGTAGAGCGGGGCGATGGGTGTGCGCTGCTGCAGTTCGCCGAGCTTGCGCCAATTGAGGTTGGCGACACTGCGCCGCGCAATGGCCAGCGCGTGTTCATCGCTCTCGGCGTAGTGGTCGGCGACACCGGAAATCTTGCAGTGCACATCGGCCCCGCCGAGGTCTTCGGCGCTGACCACTTCACCCGTCGCGGCTTTCACCAACGGCGGGCCAGCGAGGAAAATGGTGGCCTGCTGGCGCACCATGATCGCTTCGTCGGCCATCGCTGGCACATAAGCGCCACCGGCGGTGCAGGAACCCATCACCACGGCAATCTGCGGGATGCCCATGGCGCTCATGTTGGCCTGGTTGAAGAAGATCCGTCCAAAGTGCTCGCGGTCTGGAAACACTTCATCCTGACGCGGCAGGTTGGCGCCGCCCGAATCCACCAGATAGATGCACGGCAGGCGATTCTGCTGGGCGATAGTCTGGGCACGCAGGTGTTTTTTCACCGTCAGCGGGTAATACGAGCCACCTTTCACCGTGGCGTCGTTGGCGACGATCATGCACTCGACGCCTTCGACACGGCCGATCCCGGCAATCACGCCCGCCGCCGGAACGTCTTCGCCGTAGACCGCGTAGGCCGCCAGTTGGCTGATTTCCAGAAACGGTGAGCCCGGATCGAGCAGACGATTGATCCGCTCACGTGGCAACAACTTGCCCCGCGAGGTGTGGCGTTCTTGCGCCTTCGGGCCGCCACCTTGCTGCACTTGGGCGAGCAGGGTGTGCAACGCGTCGACTTGTTTGAGCATCGCCGCGCTGTTGGCCGCGAACTCCGCCGAACGGGGGTTGAGCTGGGTATGCAGGATAGCCATGGACAGCTCCGTTTAGCGGGTTTCGTTGAACAGTTCGCGACCGATCAGCATGCGACGGATCTCACTGGTGCCGGCGCCGATTTCGTACAGCTTGGCGTCACGCAGCAGACGACCGGCCGGGAATTCGTTGATGTAGCCGTTGCCCCCAAGAATCTGGATCGCGTCGAGGGCCATTTGCGTGGCGCGTTCGGCGCTGTAGAGGATCACGCCGGCGGCGTCCTTGCGGGTGGTTTCGCCACGCTCGCAGGCTTGGGCCACGGCATACAGATACGCGCGGCTGGCATTGAGTTGGGTGTACATGTCGGCGACCTTGCCCTGAATCAGCTGGAACTCGCCGATGCTTTGGCCGAACTGCTTGCGGTCGTGGATGTACGGAACGATCAGGTCCATGCAGGCCTGCATGATCCCGGTCGGGCCGCCGGACAGCACGACGCGTTCGTAGTCGAGGCCGCTCATCAGCACTTTCACGCCGCCGTTGAGCACGCCGAGGATGTTTTCTTCCGGGACTTCGACGTCATCGAAGAACAGCTCGCAGGTGTTGGAACCGCGCATGCCGAGCTTGTCGAATTTGTTGCTGCGGCTGAAGCCTTTCGAATCACGTTCGACGATGAACGCGGTAATGCCGTGCGGGCCTTTTTCCAGGTCGGTCTTGGCGTAGATCACGTAGGTGTTGGCGTCGGGACCGTTGGTGATCCAGGTTTTGCTGCCGTTGAGCACGTAGTGATCGCCACGTTTGTCGGCACGCAGCTTCATCGAGACCACGTCGGAACCGGCATTCGGTTCGCTCATGGCCAGGGCACCGATGTGTTCGCCGCTGATCAGCTTCGGCAGGTACTTGGTTTTCTGTTCGTGATTGCCGTTGCGGTTGATCTGGTTGACGCAGAGGTTGGAGTGCGCGCCGTAGGACAAGGCGACCGACGCCGAGCCGCGACTGATTTCTTCCATGGCGACCACGTGGGCCAGGTAGCCAAGGCCAGCACCGCCGTATTCTTCCGCGACGGTAATGCCCAGCAGGCCCATGTCGCCGAATTTGCGCCACAAGTCAGCCGGGAACAGGTTGTCGATGTCGATCTGAGCGGCGCGCGGGGCGATCTCTTTGGCGACGAAGGACTGAACCTGATCGCGCAGCATGTCGATGGTTTCACCGAGGGCAAAGTTCAGGGATGGGTAGCTCATGGGTCACCTTTTGGCTTTTTTGTAGGGTGGGGAGGGCAGTGATTCGGCTCTCACCTTTACGTTAACGTAAGCCTGTGACGAATGGCTGTCAATCACCCTTTACGTTAACGTCAACTTGAGCGAGAGTAGAGCCAGTTTATAGAAGGCGAACCACCCCGGTGGGAGCCGCCGTAACACCCACTAATAAAGACAATAGGGGTCGTCATGGATCAACCCAGTGCAAGCCCGCAGCGCAGCTATACCCGTGGTTCCCAAGAGAAAGCCTTGTTGGCGATGACCATCGGTCAGGCTTTCGACAACACGGTCGCGCAATACCCGAACGGGGAGGCGCTGGTCGTGCGCCATCAGCAGTTGCGCTACACCTGGCAGCAACTTGCCGACGCCGTCGACTTGCACGCCAGAGCCCTGTTGGCGCTCGGCTTGCAGGCCGGTGACCGCCTCGGTATCTGGGCACCGAATTGCGCGCAGTGGTGCATCATCCAGTTTGCCAGCGCAAAAATCGGTGTGATCCTGGTCAACATCAACCCGGCCTACCGCAGCTCCGAACTTGAATACGTGTTAAAGCAATCCGGTTGCCAATGGCTGGTCTGCGCCGGTGCGTTCAAGACCTCCGACTATCACGGCATGCTGCAAGGCCTGGTGCCTGAGCTGGCGGAGCAATCCATCGGAAAGCTGCAAAGCGAACGCCTCCCAGACTTGCGCGGCGTCATCAGTCTGGATGCACAACCTCCGTCGGGCTTCCTGCCGTGGTCACAACTGGGCGATCTCGCCGCCAGCGTGTCCGCCGAACAATTGCGTGAACGCCAGGACAGCCTGCACTTCGATCAGGCGGTGAACATCCAGTACACCTCCGGCACCACCGGTTTCCCGAAAGGTGCGACCCTCAGTCACTACAACATTCTCAACAACGGTTACATGGTCGGCGAAAGCCTCGGGCTGACGGCCAATGACCGCCTGGTGATCCCGGTGCCGTTGTATCACTGCTTCGGCATGGTCATGGGCAACCTCGGCTGCATCACCCACGGCAGCACCATGATTTACCCCAACGATGCGTTCGATCCGCTCCTGACCCTGACCACGGTTGCCGAAGAAAAAGCCACCGCACTCTACGGCGTGCCGACCATGTTCATCGCCATGCTCGATCAACCCAAGCGCGCCGAGTTCGATCTGTCGAGCCTGCGTACCGGGATCATGGCCGGGGCGACCTGTCCGATCGAGGTCATGCGCCGGGTCATCAGTGAAATGCACATGAGCGAAGTGCAGATCGCCTACGGCATGACGGAAACCAGCCCGGTGTCGTTGCAGACCGGCCCGTCTGACGAACTGGAACTGCGCGTGACCACCGTTGGCCGGACCCAGCCGCAACTGGAAAGCAAGATCATCGACGAGGCCGGCAACCTGGTGCCGCGCGGCACCATCGGCGAACTCTGCACCCGCGGTTACAGCGTGATGCTCGGTTACTGGAGCAACCCGCAAGGCACCGCAGAAGCCATCGATCAGGCGGGCTGGATGCACACCGGCGACCTGGCGAGCATGAACGACGAGGGCTACGTGTGCATTGCCGGGCGCAACAAGGACATGATCATCCGCGGCGGTGAGAACGTTTACCCGCGTGAGCTGGAAGAATTCTTCTTTACCCATCCGGCGGTGGCGGACGTACAAGTCATCGGGATCCCGTGTTCGCGCTATGGCGAAGAGATTGTCGCCTGGATCAAATTCCACCCGGGCCACAGCGCCACCGAACAAGAGCTGCAAACCTGGTGCAAGGAACGCATCGCGCACTTCAAGACGCCGCGTTACTTCAAGTTCGTGGAAGAGTTTCCGATGACCGTGACCGGCAAGATCCAGAAATTCCGGATGCGCGAGATCAGTATTGAGGAATTGCGCGAAAAGCAGGTCTGACAATTTCACCCTTGTGGGAGCCAGCAGGCTGGCTCCCACAAGCGGTGGTGAAAACCTGGATTGCAGAAAGCACAAAGGGGAGCCGAAGCTCCCCTTTAATTTTTCGTTGCGCGTGCTCTTTTTTTATTATTGAGGGGCGGTCTGTTGTTGTTTTTAGTGACCGTGACCCTTTACTGCTGTTTTTGTCGATCCCCATCCGGGATCAAGAGCAAACGTATTTTTTTGAGCGCTGACCTGCTTTTTCGCTGAGCGATCCAACCAGTTCGGGAGCTACCTGAAAGTAGTTTTATTGTTCTCTGCCCGGTTGCGGGTTACTCCGAAAAGCACCCTGAAAAGCACCCTGAAAAGCACATCCTCTCCAAAAAAATCTGTTAGCTGCGTCTCTGCCGTGTTGTTTTTGTTATGTCAGAGTCGTTACGTCTTATTTTTATTAGGTTTGCCGCTTTTTTTGTTCTTGTTATGCAGTAGAGATAGCAGAAGCCGTGCCAACTTTAAAAATACGTTGAAAATCAACAAGTTATGTTTTTGTCAGATTTTTCGTTCAGACAAAACCAGACAATTTGTTTCCGTGTTACTCGCTTGTGCCCCACGTTTCAGACGTAGCGGTAACACCCGCACGCCTCACTGTGCGCTGCGAGCCTTGGCCACGCGCGAGCCGGTCGGTCGCCCCAGCACGGAGCAAATCTGCTGGCCGGCCAAAATCAGAGCGTCCAGATCAATACCGGTCTCTATACCGAGGCCGTTGAGCAGGTAAACCACGTCTTCGGTGGCGACGTTACCGCTGGCGCCCTTGGCGTAAGGGCAACCGCCGAGGCCGGCGATGGAGCTGTCGAACACCGCGATACCTTCCAGCAGGCTGGCGTAGATGTTGGCCATGGCCTGGCCATAGGTGTCGTGGAAGTGCCCGGCCAGTTTTTCACGCGGCACAACAGCCGAGACCACATCGAACATCGTGCGGGTCGCGCCGGCGGTGCCGGTGCCGATGGTGTCGCCCAGGGAGACTTCGTAGCAGCCCATGGCGTAGAGCTCGCGGGCGACGCGGGCGACTTGTTCGGGCGCGACGTGACCTTCGTAAGGGCAACCCAACACGCAGGACACGTAACCGCGCACGCTGACGCCGTGTTGTTTGGCGGCGTCCATGATCGGCACGAAGCGCGCCAGGCTTTCGCTGATCGAGCAATTGATGTTGCGTTGGGAAAACGCTTCGGAGGCCGCGGCGAACACCGCGACTTCCTTGACCCCGGCCGCGATTGCATCCTCAAACCCGCGCAGGTTGGGGGCGAGTGCGCCATAGGTCACGCCCGGTTTGCGCTGGATCTGCGCAAAGACGTCGGCGGAACCGGCCATTTGCGGCACCCATTTGGGCGAAACGAAACTGCCGACTTCGATATAGCCAAGGCCCGCAGCGGTCAGCGCGTCGACCAGTTGCACCTTGTCCGCAACGCTGATGGGTTGGGGTTCGTTTTGCAGACCATCGCGAGGGCCGACTTCGACCAGGCGTACGTGGGTGGGTAGGGACATGGGAATCGACCTGTGCTAACTGTCTGAATGTTCAGAAAACCCTGTGGGAGCGAGCTTGCTCGCGATGAGGGCGTGACATTCAAAATTGATGTTGGCTGACAGTCCGCCATCGCGAGCAAGCTCGCTCCCACAGGGGACTGCGTGGACTTACTGAACCACTTCCTGGCTCTTGATCGTCTGCTCCAACGCCTGGGTGCAGCGCTCCTGCGCCGTGTCCAGTTCGAGCTTCATCTGCTCGATGTCGAGCATCTGCTGCTCCAGTTGTTCGCGGCGCTCGGCGATCTTGTTCAACATGGTTTGCAGCTGTTTCTGATTGCCGCCGGTGGGGTCGTAGAGCTCGATCAGCTCGCGGCACTCGGCCAGGGAGAAGCCAATGCGCTTGCCCCGCAGGATCAGCTTCAGGCTGACCTTGTCACGGGGCGTATACACGCGTTCCTGACCACGGCGCTCAGGACTGAGCAGGCCTTGCTCTTCATAAAAGCGAATGGCCCGGGTGGTGATGTCGAGCTCGCGGGCGAGGTCGGAAATGCTATAGGTCTGGCTGCTCATGGAAGCGCTCGAAGAAGGTCATGGCGCTAAGCTAATGTCAGGTTGACGTTTACGTCAAGGGGCATGGATCTTCATTGATATCACTGGCCTCTTCGCGCGCAAGCCTCGCTCCTGCAGTACGGCGCAGATCCCTGTGGGAGCGAGCCTGCTCGCGATGAACGATAACGCGGTAACAAGTCTTACACCTTGTCGAGCTTCTTCTCATGCGCCGTCACTTGCTGGCACAACTCGATCATCTGTTCGCGCATCCAGCGGTTGGCCGGGTCCTGGTCAGTGCTTTCGTGCCAGTAGAGGTGAGTTTCCACCGGCGGCACGTCGTTTACCGGCAGGTTCACCGAATACAGGTCATGACGACGGGCGAAGCGCTCCGGCACGGTCATGACCATGTCGGTCTGCTGCAACACTTGCGAGGCCATCAGGTAATGCTGGGACCGCAGGGCAATCTTGCGCTGGATGCCCATTTTCCCCAGGGCCAGGTCGACATGGCCCAGGCCGCTGCGACGGCTGGAGATATGAATGTGGGTCAGCGACAGATAGTCATCGAGGGTGAATTTTTCCTTGCCCGCCAGCGGATGCCCCTTGCGCATGGCACAGACATAACGGTCTTCCATCAACTTGACGTGACGCACCTGCGGGTCGGTGTTGAGCGGCGCATCCACGGCGAAATCCAGTCGCCCGGCCGCCAGTTCCTTGGTGGTCTCGCGGCGTTTGGACAGAAAGCTTTCGATGATCACCGTCGGCGCCAGGCGGCGCAGGCGCTGGAACAGCGGCGGCAAAATTACCGCTTCGGTCAGGTCGGTCATGCTGATGCGATACGTCTTGACCGCTTGCAGCGGGTTGAAAATCCGGCTTTCCTGCACCGACACTCGCAGCAGGGAGAGGGCGTTACGCACCGGCCCTATGATGTTCTGCGCCATCGGCGTCGGCACCATGCCTTGCGCGGTGCGCACGAACAACGGGTCGTTGAAGGTCTCGCGCAGGCGGGCCAGAGCGTTCGAGACGGCTGGCTGAGTAATGCCGACAATCTGCCCGGCACGGGTCAGGTTGGCTTCGGTGTAGATCGCGTCGAAGACGATGAAAAGGTTGAGGTCGACCTTGCTCAGATTCATTACGCGGCTCTCTTGTTGTAGGGCGTTTTTGGCCTTGATAATCACCCGATCATATATCGGTGATGAATGTTAATACACGCCGAGAATAGGCTAGGTAAATTTTCGTAGCTGTTCTAGCATCGATTGCATGACCTGAACAACTCCTCTGAACCCAGTCAAAAAGGTAGAGCTGCCCATGGATTTCGCTTATTCGCCCAAGGTGCAAGAACTGCGTGAGCGCGTGACCGCGTTCATGGATACCTACGTTTATCCCGCCGAAGCCGTGTTCGAGCGCCAGGTCGCCGAAGGCGATCGCTGGCAGCCGACCGCAATCATGGAAGAGCTCAAGCTCAAGGCCAAGGCTGAAGGGTTGTGGAATTTGTTTCTGCCTGAGTCCGAGCTCGGTGCCGGCCTGACCAACCTCGAATACGCGCCACTGGCGGAAATCATGGGCCGCTCGCTGCTCGGTCCTGAGCCCTTCAACTGCTCCGCACCGGACACCGGCAACATGGAAGTGCTGGTGCGTTACGCCAACGAAGAGCAAAAGCAACGCTGGCTCGAACCGCTGCTGCGTGGGGAGATCCGCTCGGCGTTTGCCATGACCGAACCGGACGTCGCTTCGTCCGACGCCACCAACATGGCTGCCCGCGCTGTGCGTGACGGCGACGAGTGGGTGATCAACGGTAAAAAATGGTGGACCTCAGGCGCCTGCGATCCGCGCTGCAAGATTTTGATCTTCATGGGCCTGAGCAATCCTGACGCGCCGCGCCACGCCCAGCACTCGATGATCCTGGTGCCGGTGGATGCCCCGGGCGTGAAGATCGTTCGTCCGCTGCCGGTGTTCGGCTACGACGACGCACCTCACGGCCACGCCGAAGTGCTGTTTGAAAACGTTCGCGTGCCGTATGAAAACGTCCTGCTGGGCGAAGGACGCGGCTTTGAAATCGCCCAGGGTCGCCTTGGCCCTGGCCGGATTCACCACTGCATGCGCTCGATCGGCATGGCCGAACGTGCGCTGGAATTGATGTGCAAACGTGCGGTGAACCGTACCGCGTTCGGTAAACCGCTGGCACGCCTGGGCGGCAACATCGATAAGATCGCCGACTCGCGGATGGAAATTGACATGGCACGCCTGCTGACGTTGAAAGCGGCGTACATGATGGACACCGTCGGTAATAAGGTGGCGAAGAGCGAGATTGCGCAGATCAAAGTCGTCGCGCCGAACGTGGCGTTGCGGGTGATCGACCGGGCTATCCAGATGCATGGCGGGGCAGGGGTTTCCAATGATTTCCCACTGGCCTACATGTATGCGATGCAACGCACCCTGCGCCTGGCCGACGGCCCGGACGAAGTGCACCGCGCGGCGATCGGTAAATTCGAGATCGGCAAGTACGTGCCGAAAGAGATGATGCGTAGCGGGCAATAACAGACACCGCGTTATCGTTCATCGCGGGCAAGCCCGGCTCCCACAGGTTCAGTGCAATCCTGTGGGGGCCGGGCTTGCCCGCGATGGCGTCAGCCCATTAACCACGGCAACATCTGACTCAATACACCCAAACCTCAACCCGCCGATTCTTGATCCGCCCCTCATCCACGCTATTCGCCGCCACCGGCATCTCGGCGCCAAAACCGCGAATCTCGCGAAACACCACGCCGCTTTTCACCAATTCCCGCCGCACCGCCATGGCCCGCAGCTTCGATAACAGATCGGCACGCGCCGGATCGCTCTTGGCATCACCAAACCCCACCAGCGTCACCTGCCGATTGGTTTTGCCGCGCTGCTTTATATAGTCGAGCACCCGTGACAAGTCTTGTCGGGCCTTGTTGTCGAGCGTCGCGCTGCCTTCCTCGAAACGGAAATTCACCGACAACCGCTGGGCGTGGCGGCTGAGTGCCTGATAACCCTCGGGCATCAAGGCGTTCGGCGTGACGCTCATGGCCTGCACGGTCTGCGCAACAAAGCCGTTGTCCGCGACAATCGCCTGGCCTTTGCTGCTTTGCGCGAAGGCCACCAGCGCTTGCGCCCATGGATTTTTCCCGTTGGGCGGCAGGTAAAAGAACAGCCGCCTTGACAGCGGGTAATCCTCCGTGGCAATCAGGCTATTGAGCGGCAACATGGCTTGGGATTGGCCATCGGCAATCGCGACGGCTTTGGCCTGGCGCACGTAAGGCAAGCCGATAAAGCCAATGCCTTGCGGATCCTGGCTGACAGCGTCGGACAATTGTTCGCTGGATTCGAAGCGTTTCGCGGCGTTATTCAGTGTTTTCCCACGGCGACTGAGGACCAATTCCTTGAAAGTGTCGTAGGTGCCCGACTGATCATCCCGCGCATACAGGTGAATCGTCCCACCACGGCCGCCGAGTTCTTCCCAGGTTTTTGCCTCACCGCTGAAAATTCGCGCCAGTTGTTCGGTGTCGAGTTGGTTCAGCGGATTTTGCGGATGAAGGATGATCGCCAGTCCGTCGATGGCAATGACCTGCTCGGCGCCGGGGCTTTTGAGGTCACCCAACGACTTGAGGTCTGCCCGTTCGCTGTCCTTGATCGGGCGCGAAGAGGCGGCGAGATCGGCGGACGCGGTTTTCAAGGCGCTGAAACCGGTGCTGGAACCATGGGCCGCAACGTCCACCACCACCCGGCGTCCCTGAACGGTTTCGCCGACGATGCGTTGTTCGTTGGCTGTATCGGGGACTTCGCTGTGAACCTTGAGCAGGCCCTGTTCGCGCATCAGCCCCTCGACCAGCGCCGGCCCCAGGGCAGCGCCGATGGTGTTGGAACCCTGGATGCGCAGGACCGGGCCGTTTTCGGGAACCGGCAGATCGCCCGCCGAGGCCGTGAAGGGCAACAAGGCGCACAGCATCAACAGGAATAATCTGCGCAGCGTCATGCCGGCACCTTATCTGGCCAAAGGAAGTGCCGGGAGATTAAGTCAGTAAGATGTCCGAAAGATGACAGTTGCTAAATGTGGGAGCGAACTGTCCCGCTCCCACAGTTTATTTATGTCGAAGTCGAGAGGATCAGCTCAACTCAAGCCAGATCGGCGCATGATCCGATGGTTTTTCCATCCCGCGCAGTTCGTAGTCAACGCCCGCATCCTTCACCCGTGGCAACAACCCATGGGACGCCATGATCAGGTCAATCCGCAGTCCGCGCTTGGGTTCGTCCTCGAAGCCGCGGCTGCGGTAGTCGAACCAACTGAAACGGTCGGCCACGTCCGGGTTCAAGTGACGAAAACTGTCTACCAGACCCCAGTTCTTCAAGCGGGCCATCCACTCGCGTTCTTCCGGCAGGAAGCTGCATTTGCCGGTTTTCAGCCAGCGTTTCATGTTGTCCGGGCCGATCCCGATGTCGCAGTCTTCCGGGGAAATGTTCACGTCGCCCATCACCACCACCGGCTGTTCATTGCTGAACTGGCTTTCCAGCAACTGCTGCAGGTCGCCGTAGAAACGCTCCTTGGCCGGGAACTTGGTCGGATGATCGCGGCTTTCGCCCTGTGGGAAATAGCCATTCATGATGGTCACCGGCACGCCATTGGCGTCGGCAAACGTGCCCCAGATAAAGCGCCGCTGGGCGTCTTCTTCGTCGGTGGCGAACCCTTTATGCAATGCAATCGGTTCTTTGCGCGAGAGCAGGGCGACGCCGTAATGGCCTTTCTGCCCGTGGAAATACACGAGATAACCCAGCGCCTGAACCTCGGCCAGCGGGAATTGGTCGTCGTGAACCTTGGTTTCCTGCAGCCCGATCACGTCTGGCTGGTGCTTGTCGATCAGCGCCGCCAGCTGATGCGGGCGAGCGCGCAGCCCGTTGATGTTGAAGGAGACGATCTTCATGGTCGGCAGTCCTGGCAAAAGGGCGATGCTAGCTGACCTGTAGGAATCGGGCCAGTGTTGAGGTGAGGGGATTCACTTCGTTCTGTCAGATCCGTATGGGCAGTGATGGCCTCTTCGCGAGCAAGCTCGCTCCCACAGGTCATGAGTCTGGTCTATACCTTTGTGGGAGCGACGGTGCGACGATTCGACCTGCTCGCGAAGACGGCTTATGCATTAGCACTGATTCGAATCAACAAGGAACTGTGCCGACACTTGTAGGCTCGTACCAATAAGAGCGCCGCCATTTTGAGTGGCGCCCCGGGGAGATCTACCGTTATGCCCGAAACCTCGACCGCCATTGCCGATATCCACATGCTCGACAGCGGCTACGCCCACGAAGCGCGCTCCCTGCTTTACCACGCTTACCGGCACGAACCGACCTTCGGCTACCTGTTCGAGGCCGAACGTCCCGGCTATGAACACCGTGTGCGGGCGACGGTGCGCGAACTGGTCAAACAACACTTTCTTCAGGATCTGCCGGCCATCGGCCTGCTGGTCAACGACCGCCTGATCGGCATCGCGTTGATCGCCCCGCCACAACGTCGCCTGGGCATCACTGAAAGCTGGGCCTGGCGTTTGCGCATGGTGCTCAGCACCGGTTTTCGTTGCACCCGTCGCTACCTCGATTACCACGCCGCCGTGGCGGCCTGCGTACCGTCCGACTCGGTGCATGTCCTGCCGTTGCTGGGGATTTATCCGCAGTTCCAGGGCAAGCACTTCGGCGAGCAACTGCTGCAAGCGGTGCATAACTGGTGCGCTGTGGATGAAACCTCCCAGGGCGTGATGCTTGATACCGGGAACCCGCGTTATCTGGAGTTTTACAAGCGTCAGGGCTATGAGGAAATTGGCGAGGTCGCCGTCGGACCGATCCGCGAACACGTGTTTTTCCACGCCAATCCCCAGGTGTTACAAGCAGCAACGGCATAACGGTAGAACTTTCACGCCACGCCAGGCTCTATCACGCTCCCAAGCTCGTGATAGCATCCGCGCCTATGAAGTTTCCAGGAAGATTTACCAGTGGCGTGCTGATGCTGTTCACCAGCTGCGCGGCACTGGCGCAAAGTGAATTGGATGTGCGGATCAAACCGTCCAACGATGAACTGAAAGCCAATATAGAGGGCTATATCGGCAGCCTCGGCGACCGTGACGAAGAAGCCTTGCTGCGCTTCAGTCGTGGCGCCGAAGAACAGGCGCGCAAAGCTGCCCAGGCCCTGGGTTATTACCAGCCGCAGATCGACAGCGACGTGAAGGGCGGCAAGACACCGCGCCTGATACTCAACATCGATCCCGGCGAGCCGGTGCATTTGCGCAACGTCACAATTCGCATCGACGGCCCGGCGGCCTCCCTCAAAGCCTTTCGTGTCCCCAAAAGCGCTGCACTTAAAACCGGCGCGGTGCTGAACCATGGCCTTTATGAAGACGCCAAGAAACTGATCCAGAACCAGGCTTCGCGCTATGGCTTCTTCAGCGGCCACTTCACTCATCAGACGTTGTCGGTGGACCCCCGCGCCGGCGTCGCCGACATCGACCTGGTCTATGAAAGCGGCCCGCGTTACGCCTTGGGCAAGGTCAGTTTCGAGGGCGACACGCCATTCGACGAAGACTTGCTGCGGCGCATGGTGCCGTTCAAGGAAGGTGCGCCTTACGACTCCGAACTGATCGCCGAGCTTAATCAGGCGATGCAATCGAGCGGCTATTTCGAAAGCGTGCGGGTGGATGCGGCACCCACGGCGTCGAAGAACGATGTGATCCCGGTCGACGTCAAGCTCGAAACCCGCAAGCCACGGACCATGGGCCTGGGGCTGGGGTATTCCACCGACGTCGGCCCCCGGATCAAGGCCAACTGGACACGGCACTGGGTCAATCCGCAGGGGCACAGCTATGGCTGGGAGACCGAAATCTCGGCGCCACGGCAGAACGTCGGGGTGTTCTACGACATCCCCCTGGACCCGCCGCTGACCGACAAATTGCGCTTCGCCGGCGGTTATCAAAACGAAGAAATCGCCGATAAGGATTCTCTCAGCAAACTCCTGACCCTCGGCCCCGAATGGCACAGCAAGTTGCCCAGCGGTTGGCAGCGGGTGGTGTCGCTCAAGTGGCAACGCGAGGAATACCGGCTCGGCGATGATTCGGGACTCAGCACATTGCTGATGCCCGGCGTCAATTATTCCTACTTGAAAAGCGACAACCGCATCGACCCGCACAACGGCTATCGCCTGGAATTCGAGACCAAAGTGGCCAAGGAAGGCTTGGGTTCGGACAACAACCTGGTCTACGGCACCGCGCTGGTCAAAGGCTTGACCACGGTCTTCGACAAGCACCGTTTCCTCGGTCGGGTGCAGGTCGGCGGCAGCGCCACCAACGGCTACAAGTCAATACCGCCGTCGTTGCGCTTCTTCGCCGGTGGCGATCAGAGCGTGCGCGGCTACGACTATCAAAGCCTGTCCCCGGAGAACTCCGAGGGCGACCGCATCGGTGGCCGCTACATGGTTGCCGGCAGCGTCGAATATCAGTACTCCGTCGCTGAAAAATGGCGGGTCGCGACCTTCGTTGACCAAGGCAACTCCTTTAATACACTCGAACTGCCGAACCTGAAGACCGGCGTGGGCATCGGCGTGCGCTGGGTTTCCCCGGTGGGGCCCATTCGCCTCGACCTGGCTCACGCGATGGACGACGACGGCGGCATTCGACTGCACTTTTCCATGGGGCCCGAGCTGTGAAGCGTGGTTTGAAAATAACGCTGCTGGCGATTCTGGCGCTGCTGATGCTGGTTGTACTGGCCGTGACCTCGGTGCTGGGCACCGCGACGGGCAGCCGTTGGGCGCTCGGCCTGGTGCCGGGCCTGACCGTGGAGAATTTCCAGGGCCGACTGGGCGGGCAGTGGAGTGCCGATCATCTGTTGTGGCAGCAGGACACCAGTCGGGTTGAGCTGAGCCAACCGATATTCGCCTGGTCGCCGCTGTGCCTGACGCGCATGACCTTGTGCATCGAGCAATTGAAGGTCGATCAGGTCAGCCTGCAATTTCCACCGGGTAGCGATGAAGACAGCAGCGGCGATATCGAGCTCCCGGAGCTGAAGTTACCGTTGGCCATCGAGTTGGGCGACGTCCAGATCGGCAGCCTGCTGTTCAACGGCAGCGAAGAACTCAAAGGCCTGCAACTGGCTGCGCACTGGACCGCACAGGGCATGCAGATCGACTCGGTGAAGTTGCAGCGTGACGATTTGAGCTTGAACCTTTCAGGCCTGCTGCAACCCAGCGGCAACTGGCCGCTCAAGGCCCAAGGCACGTTGACCCTGCCGGCCCCCGAGCCTTGGAGCCTGGCGCTGAAGGTGGACGGCGACCTGCTGAAAACCCTGAACCTGAAAGCCGACAGCAGCGGTTACCTGAACGGACAACTGACCGGTGAACTGCAACCGCTGGTGGACAACCTTCCGGCGAAAGTACGGATCACCGCCGACAGTTTCAAACCCAGCGCCGACCTGCCGGACACCTTGCAACTCAATCAACTGGAACTCACCGGCGATGGCGACCTGAAAAACGGCTACCAGTTGCTCGGCAAAGCCACGCTGCCCGCAGAAAAAGGCCCGATTGCGTTGTTGCTGCAAGGCAAGGTCGACGCCAACGGCGCGCAGATTGCCGCCCTCGACCTGACCGCCAACGACAAGCAAAGCCTGAAACTCACCGGCAACCTCGACTGGAGCAAAGGCCTGAGCGCCGATGCGAAGATCGACTGGCTGGATTTTCCGTGGCACAGCCTTTATCCACTGATCGATGAGCCCGAAGTGGCGTTGCGCAGCTTCAACGGTGAAGTCTCCTACACCGACGGAAAATACATCGGTCACTTCACATCGGCACTCGATGGTCCCGCCGGTGCGTTCAGCCTCGAAAGCCCGTTCAGCGGCGACCTGACGAAAATCTATCTGCAACAGATTCAACTCGAAGCCGGGCAGGGCAAGGCCGTGGGGCATCTGAACCTGCAGTTTGCTGATGGCATTGCCTGGGACACCGCGCTCGACCTCTCGGCGATCAACCCGGCGTATTGGGTCGCGGAGTTGCCGGGCACGTTGGCCGGGCCGTTGCGCAGCACAGGCGAAATGAAGAATGAGAAGCTCAGCCTGAGTGCCGACCTGGACCTGAAAGGCAAACTGCGCGGGCAACCGGCGGTGATCCAGGCCAAGGCCGACGGCGGCGGCGAGCAATGGAACCTCAACGCGCTGCAAATCCGCCTCGGTGACAACAGCATCAACGGCAAGGGCAGCCTGCAACAGAAGCTCGCCGGCCAGATCGACATCAAGCTGCCACGCCTGGCCCAGCTCTGGCCGCAACTGCGCGGTCAGCTCAACGGTCGCCTCGATGTCGCCGGCACGCTCAAGGCGCCGCAAGGCAAGCTCGGGTTGCAAGGCACGCAACTGGCTTTCGAAGACAATCGCCTGCAAAGCCTGAATCTGGACGCGACCCTCGACGGCGCGCAACGGGCAAAAATCGACCTCAAGGGCAGCGGCATCCAGGCCGGTGACACGTCCTTGGGAACGCTGACCGCCACTGGTCAGGGCGATATCAAGAACCAGAAACTCGCCCTCAACCTGCAAGGACCGAAGCTGAAACTGGCGCTCGGCCTTGACGGTGCGCTGGACAAGGGCAACTGGCGCGGACGTCTGGCCAGCGGTGATATCCAGGCCGGCGGCCAGGATTGGAAACTGCAAGGCCCGGCGAAGCTTGAGCGGCTGGCGGACGGCAAGATCAATTTCGGCGCCCATTGCTGGATGTCCGGCGCGGCCAGTCTGTGCGGCGAAGACCAGCGTCTGATGCCGGAACCGAAGCTGCGTTATCACCTCAAGCAATTCCCGATTGAAAGCCTCGCGCAATGGTTGCCGAAGGATTTTGCCTGGAAGGGGAAACTCAACGCCGACCTGCAACTGGACCTGCCGGCCAGTGGCCCGAACGGCCAGATCAGCGTCGATGCCAGCGGCGGCACGTTGCGCATGAAGGAGAAGGACCAGTGGCTGGACTTCCCGTACCAGACCCTGAAACTCACCAGCAAACTCACGCCCAAACGCATCGACACCGACCTCAACTTCGTCGGCGGCAAGCTCGGCGAACTGATGGTGCAGGCGCAAATCAATCCGCTGCCGAAAAACAAACCGCTCACGGGGTCGTTCCGTCTCAGTGGGCTGGATCTGTCGGTGGCGCGGCCGTTTGTGCCGATGGTCGAGAAGCTCACCGGGCGTTTGAACGGCAGCGGCACGCTTTCCGGTGATCTGCTGGCGCCGCAGGTGAACGGCAATCTGCTGCTCAGCGACGGCGAAGTGTCCGGGCCTGAATTGCCGATGGAGTTGCAGGGCTTGCAGCTACAAGCGCAGATCGCCGGCGAAACGGTTCAGTTGAGCGGCGGCTGGAAAAGCGGCAAGAGCGGGCAGGGCAGTCTCAACGGCCACATCGCCTGGGGGCAGGCGCTGGTGGTGGACCTGACGCTCAAGGGCTCGCAATTGCCCGTCACCGTCGAACCCTACGCCAAGCTGGAAGTGGCGCCGGACCTGAAGATCTCGATGAAGGACGACCAACTGGCGATCGCCGGCAAAGTGCAGGTGCCCAAGGGCGAAATCACCGTGCGCGAGTTGCCGCCGTCGACGGTCAAGGTCTCCGATGACACGGTGATCGTCGGCCAGCAGACCGAGGAGGGCAAGCCGCCGCTGGCCATGAAGATGGACATCGATGTGGTGGTGGGTGAGGACAAACTCAGTTTTGCCGGGTTTGGCCTGACCGCCAACCTGCAAGGTCATGTGCACATCGGCGACAACATGGACACCCGCGGCGAGCTCTGGCTCAACGATGGGCGTTATCGAGCCTATGGCCAGCGTCTGACGGTGCGCCGTGCACGGCTGCTGTTCGCCGGCCCGATTGACCAGCCGTATCTGGACATCGAAGCCATTCGCCAGACTGACGACGTGATCGCCGGCATTCGCCTCAGCGGCAGCGCCGAGCAGCCGACTACGCAGATTTTCTCCGAACCGGCCATGAGCCAGGAACAGGCCTTGTCCTATCTGGTGCTGGGGCGCCCGTTGAGCACTAACGGTGAAGACAACAACATGTTGGCCCAGGCGGCGCTCGGGTTGGGCTTGATGGGCAGCTCGGGGGTGACCGGCAAACTGGCCAACGACCTGGGGATTCAGGACTTCCAGCTCGACACCCAAGGCAGCGGCAACACCACCAGCGTCGTGGCCAGCGGCAATATCTCCGAGAAGCTCAGCCTGCGTTATGGCGTGGGCGTGTTCGAGCCGGCCAACACCATCGCCTTGCGCTACAAACTGAGCAAGAAGGTCTACCTCGAAGCCGCCGGCGGCGTGGCCAGTTCGCTGGATATCTTCTACAAGCGGGATTTCTAAGCCCGCGTTCCTTCAAAAAGACCGAGTCGGCCCAATCGCGGGCAAGCTCGCTCCCACAAGGTTCAGTGTGATCCCTGTGGGAGCGAGCTTGCTTGCGATGGCGTCAGATGCGTCACCGCAAATCCATCGCCATTTATCAGTCAAATAGCAAGCAACCTAACTATTACGTTGACATTCGCTGCCTAGGCAGTAACATCTCGTCATACATTCTCTGCCTAGGCAGCTAATTGGTGGTCAGATGAAACATTTCACCCCGGACGCATTCCACACCTGCCATCTCGGCCTCCTGCTCGGGCGCGCTGCGCTGCTCAAGGACCGGATCATCGACACGCACATGGAGCCCCACGGCATCACCGCCGCGCAGTTCAAAGTGCTGATCATCATGGCCCAGTTCGGCGTCGATACCCCGGCCGAGCTGTGCCGTCACCTGTCGCTGGACAGCGGTTCGATGACCCGCATGCTCGATCGTCTGGAACAGAAAGGTTTCCTCGCCCGCCAACGTTCCGAGGCGGATCGCCGTCAGGTGCAACTGGTGCTGACCGAGCAAGGCCAGCAATTGACTGACCGCCTGCCGGAAATCGGCGCCGACGCCATGAATGAGCTGGCCGGCGCGATCACCCCGGAAGAACTGAAAACCCTGGAGCAGATTCTCAAGAAAATGCTGGTAGCAGCCGGTGACTCGATCACCTTGCTGCGGGTAGGTGACCAATGAGCAGTAAAACCCTGCGTGCCGGCCTGAGCCTGGTGCTGGCGGCCATGACACTGGCCGGTTGCGCCAGTTACAGCGGCCTGACCACTGAAGGTAAAAGCCTCGATGCGAAATCCCTCAAGGCCGGGCAATCCCTGAGCGGCGTGACCTTGTCGCCTGCGGCCTGGCCAAAAAGCGATTGGTGGAAAAGCCTTGGCGATCCGCAACTCGACGGCTTGATCCGCGAAGCGCTGCACGACAGCCCCGACATGCAGATCGCCGACGCTCGCGCTCACCAGGCCAGCGCCGCTGCGTATGCCGCCGATGCCGCGCGGATGCCGACCCTCGATGCCAGCGCCGGCGTCAGCCGTTCGCGCCTGGCCCGCGATCAAGACCCGAGGGGCGAGGGTGATGCGTACTCAACCGTGCGTAATATCGGTGCCAGTTTCAATTACAACTTCGATCTCTGGGGCGGTCAGCGTGATGCGTGGGAGGCGGCATTGGGCGAGGCCCGTGCGGCGGAAGTCGATCAGCAGGCTGCGCAGTTGACCTTGTCCGCCGACGTCGCCCGGGCCTACAGCGACCTGGGCCAGGCGCACATCGTCTATGACCTGGCCAATGAAGACCTCAAACGCACCAGGCAAATGCTCGACCTGAGCCAACGCCGCCTGAGCTCGGGGATCGACAGCCAATACCAGTTCCAGCAAACCGAAAGCCTGGAAGCCAGCTCCGAAGCCAGCCTGATCGACGCCGAAAAACGCCTGCAAAGCGCAAAAATCGCCTTGGCGGTACTGCTCGGCAAAGGCCCGGATCGTGGCAATGAAATCGCCCGGCCGAAGATCCTGCAAGCCAGCGCCGTGGCGCTGCCATCGGTGTTGCCGGCCGAGTTGCTCGGTCGTCGTCCCGACCTGGTGGCCGCACGCTGGCGAGTCGAGGCAGCGAGCAAGAACATCGCCGCCGGTAAAACCCAGTTCTACCCCAACCTCAACCTGAGCGCCGCAGCCGGTGCCGAGTCGCTGCTGGGTGATGCGATGTTTGGGTCGGCAAGCCGTTTCTTCAACGTTTCGCCGACGATCTCGGTGCCGATTTTCGACGGTGGCCGCCTGCGCGCCGACCTCGATTCCCGCGACGCCGATTACGACCTCGCGGTGGCGCAGTACAACAAAAGCCTGGTGAAAGCCCTGGGCGACGTCAGCGACACCATCAACCAGTTGCGCGACATCGGCCGGCAGATCGGGGCGCAGCAGCACGCCACCGACATTGCGCAGGATTCTTACAACACCGTGGTCCAGCGGTACGGTTCCGGCATCGGTAACTACCTGGATGTGCTCAGCATCGAGCAGCAATTGCTCCAGGCCCAGCGTCAGTTGGCCAACCTGAATGCCGAGCAGATCGACCTGTCGATCCAACTGATGCAGGCGCTGGGCGGCGGCTTCCAGGGCGAAACCCTGACCGCAGCCAACGCACTCCCAGCCACGCAGCACAATTAATTCAAGGTATTGGTCATGGCCACTGCAGAAAACACCCAAACCCCTGACAACGCTCAAGACACCAGCAACCCGCGCAAACGCAAAATCATGCTGGTGATGCTCGCGATCGTGGTGATCCTCGCCGGTGTCGGCGTCTGGGGGTATCACGAATTCTACGGGCGCTGGAATGAAAGCACCGACGACGCCTATGTGAACGGCAACGTGGTGGAAATCACCCCGCTGGTGACCGGTACCGTGGTCAGCATCGGCGCCGATGATGGCGACCTGGTCCATGAAGGCCAGGTGCTGATCAACTTCGACCCGAACGACGCCCAGGTCGGTCTGCAAAGTGCCCAGGCCAACCTGGCCCGCACTGTGCGCCAGGTGCGCGGCCTGTACAGCAACGTCGATGGCATGAAAGCCCAGGTCAACGCCCAGCAGGCTGAAGTGCAAAAGGCCCAGGACAACTTCAATCGCCGGAAAAACCTTGCCGCTGGCGGTGCGATTTCCCAGGAAGAACTGTCCCATGCTCGCGACGACCTGACCTCGGCGCAAAACGCCCTGGCCAACGCCAAACAGCAACTGAAAACCACCAGCGCGCTGGTGGATGATACCGTGGTCTCGTCGCATCCGGACGTGATGGCGGCGGCTGCGCAATTGCGTCAGGCCTATCTGAACAATTCCCGCAGCACCTTGATCGCACCCGTTACCGGGTACGTGGCTAAACGTTCCGTGCAACTGGGCCAGCGCGTCCAGCCGGGCACCGCGTTGATGGCGGTTATTCCTCTGGATCAGCTGTGGATCGACGCCAACTTCAAGGAAACCCAGCTGCGCGACATGCGCATCGGTCAACCGGTGGACATCGAAGCCGACCTCTACGGCAGCGACGTGAAATTCAGCGGCACCATCGACAGCCTCGGCGCTGGTACCGGCAGCGCGTTTGCCTTGCTACCGGCGCAGAACGCCACCGGTAACTGGATCAAGATCGTGCAACGGGTGCCCGTGCGGATTCACATCAACGCCGAAGAACTGGCCAAGCACCCGTTGCGGGTCGGCCTGTCGACTCAGGTCGATGTGAACCTGCACGACCAGAGCGGCCCGGTGCTGGCGCAACAGCCGCCGCAAAAAGCTTCGTTCAGCACCAACGTCTACGACCGTCAGCTGGCCGAGGCCGACGCGATGATCACTCAGTTGATCCACGACAACAGCGCGGCGGTCAGCAAAACCGTCCAGCGCTGATTCGCCATCACACCGGTCCTGTGGGAGCGAGCTTGCTCGCGATGGCGGATTTGCATTCAACATCTTTGTTGATTGATCCACCGCTATTGCGAGCAAGCTCGCTCCCACAAGGTCAGCGGCACCCTTTGAAAGGCGCCGCGCCTGCCCAGCTTCAAGGGATTCACAATGAGCAATAACGCGTCTTTCACGCCGCCCAGCCTGCTGCTCAGCACCATCGGCCTGTCGCTGGCGACTTTCATGCAAGTGCTCGACACCACCATCGCCAACGTGGCGCTGCCGACGATTTCCGGCAACCTGGGCGTGAGTTCGGAGCAGGGCACCTGGGTGATCACTTCGTTTGCGGTGAGCAATGCGATTGCGCTGCCGCTGACCGGTTGGCTCAGTCGGCGTTTCGGTGAGGTGAAGCTGTTTCTCTGGGCGACGATTCTGTTTGTGCTGGCCTCGTTTCTCTGCGGTATCTCGACCTCGATGCCCGAGCTGATTGGCTTCCGGGTGTTGCAAGGCCTGGTGGCGGGGCCGTTGTACCCAATGACCCAGACGCTGCTGATAGCGGTCTATCCACCCGCCAGGCGCGGCATGGCCCTGGCGTTGCTGGCGATGGTCACGGTGGTCGCGCCGATTGCAGGTCCCATCCTCGGCGGCTGGATTACCGACAGTTATAGCTGGCCGTGGATCTTTTTTATCAACGTGCCGATCGGCATCTTTGCGGTGATGGTGGTGCGCCAGCAACTCAAGGCGCGTCCGGTGGAAACCAGTCGTCAGCCGATGGATTACGTGGGTTTGATCACGCTGATCATTGGTGTCGGCGCGTTGCAGGTGATCCTCGACAAGGGCAATGACCTCGATTGGTTCGAGTCGAACTTCATCCTCATCGGCGCGGCGATTTCAGTGATCGCGCTGGCCGTGTTCGTGATCTGGGAAATGACCGATAAACACCCCGTGGTCAACCTGCGGCTGTTCGCTTACCGCAACTTCCGCATCGGCACCATCGTGCTGGTGTTGGGTTACGCCGGGTTCTTCGGCATCAACCTGATCCTGCCGCAATGGCTGCAAACCCAGATGGGGTACACGGCGACGTGGGCGGGGCTGGCGGTGGCACCCATCGGGATCCTGCCGGTGCTGATGTCGCCGTTTGTCGGCAAGTATGCGCACAAGTTCGACCTGCGGCTGCTGGCTGGCCTGGCGTTTCTGGCGATTGGCCTGAGCTGCTTCATGCGCGCCGGGTTCACTAATGAAGTGGACTTCCAGCACATCGCCCTCGTGCAGCTGTTCATGGGCATTGGCGTGGCGCTGTTCTTTATGCCGACCTTGAGCATCCTGATGTCGGACCTGCCACCAAGCCAGATTGCCGATGGCGCGGGTCTGGCAACGTTTCTGCGGACCTTGGGCGGCAGTTTTGCGGCATCGCTGACCACGTGGATCTGGATTCGTCGGGCGGATCAGCATCACGCCTACATGAGTGAAAGCATCAGCACTTATGAGCCCGCGACCCGCGAGGCACTGAATGCGCTGGGCGGACCGAGCAATCCAGCGTATGCGCAGCTGGATCATGTGCTGACCAGTCAGGCCTACATGCTGTCCACCGTGGATTATTTCACGTTGCTGGGGTGGGCATTCATGGGCTTGATCGTGATTGTGTGGCTGGCGAAACCGCCGTTTGCGGCGAAGGCGGGGCCTGCGGCCTCCGGCCATTGAGCCAACCACAAACCCTGTGGGAGCGGGCTTGCCCGCGATGGCGGTGGATCAGTCAAAAAAGTTGTTGAATGTGATTCCGCTATCGCGGGCAAGCCCGCTCCCACAGGTTCTTGTGTCCGGCAGTTAGATCGTGGGGGCTGCGAGTTGTGGCGGCGGGGCGAAGTCGAAGGGGGCGAGGGCAAACCCTTGCTCATCCACCTGCAACGCCCAGCCCTGACGGTCCCAATCCCCCAGCACAATGCGTTTGGCTGCTTGTTCGCCAATCTGCAATTTGTGAATAGCCGGGCGATGGGTGTGCCCATGGATCAAGGTCTTCACGCCGTATTCCTGCATGATCCGCGGCACTTCTTCCGGCGTGACATCGACAATGTCATTGGCCTTCATCCGCGTCTGCGTCCGGCTTTCGCTGCGCAGCTTGCGCGCCAGTTTATGCCGCGTGCGCAAGGGCAGGTGCCGCAGGATGAACAGGGTGATCGGATTACGCAGGTAACGACGCAGCTTCATATAAGCTTCGTCGCGGGTGCAGAGGCTGTCGCCGTGCATCAAGAGCACCGGCTCGCCGTTGAACTGCACGACACTCGGGTCCTTCAATAACGTGCAGCCGGCCTGTTTGCAAAAGGCCTGGCCGAGCATGAAGTCGCGATTGCCGTGCATCAGAAATATGGCCGTGCCGCTGTCGCTAAGAGTGCGCAGGGCCTGGCAGATGGAACGCTGGAACGGCGTCATGGCATCGTCGCCAATCCACGCCTCGAAAAAGTCGCCCAGAATGTACAGCGCACTCGCCGAGCGGGCGCGTCCGGCGAGCAAATCCAGAAACGCCCGGGTGATGTCCGGGCGCTCCTCTTCCAGATGCAAGTCTGAAATCAGCAGTATCACGCTTCGATGATCTCGGCTTTCTCGATGATCACGTCTTCTGCTGGCACGTCCTGGTGGCCGCCTTTCATGGTGGTGGAAACACCTTTGATCTTGTCGACAACGTCGGTGCCTTCAACGACTTTGGCGAACACGGCGTAGCCCCAGCCCTGAGTGGTCTTGGCGCTGTGGTTCAGGAAGCTGTTGTCAGCCACGTTGATGAAGAACTGGGCGGAAGCCGAATGCGGCTCCATGGTGCGGGCCATGGCGACGGTGTATTTGTCGTTCGGCAGGCCGTTGTCGGCTTCGTTCTGGATGCTTGGGCGCTTGTCTTTCTTTTCTTTCATGCCTGGCTCGAAACCGCCGCCCTGGATCATGAAGTTACCGATGACGCGGTGGAAAACGGTGTTTTCGTAGTGACCGGCTTTGACGTACTCGATGAAGTTGGCCACGGTAGTCGGGGCTTTCTCGGCGTTCAGTTCCAGGACGATGTCGCCATGGTTGGTGGTCAGTTTGACTTGGGTCATGATCGGTACTCTTTCTAATAATTCGTGGGTTTCGGGGCGTTGAAGCCCTCAACCGGTCCGGCCAAATTCGGCCAAGGTGCGCAGTTTAGCGTGCCGGGCGCGAATTTCGAGGCTGTTTTTCATTTGCATCCGATTAAATGCAACCGTTTTCGGGCCTGCTCTGTCAGCGACTTGACGGCATCGGCTATGATAAGCCCCTTTGTTTTAACAGCCGCTTTGATTTGGCCAACTGGCCGCGCACTTGTACGTTCAAGGATCCTATGAGCAAGCCCACTGTCGACCCTACCTCGAATTCCAAGACCGGCCCTGCCGTGCCGGTCAATTTCCTGCGCCCGATCATCCAGGCGGACCTGGACTCGGGTAAGCACACGCAGATCGTCACCCGTTTCCCGCCTGAGCCCAACGGTTACCTGCACATCGGTCACGCCAAGTCGATTTGCGTGAACTTCGGCCTGGCCCAGGAATTTGGCGGCGTCACGCACCTGCGTTTCGACGACACTAACCCGGCCAAGGAAGACCAGGAATACATCGACGCGATCGAAAGCGACGTCAAATGGCTGGGCTTTGAATGGTCCGGCGAAGTGCGCTATGCCTCGCAGTATTTCGACCAGTTGCACGATTGGGCCGTCGAGCTGATCAAGGCCGGCAAGGCCTACGTCGATGACCTGAGCCCGGAACAGGCCAAGGAATACCGCGGCACCCTGACCGAGCCGGGCAAGAACAGCCCGTTCCGTGATCGCTCCGTGGAAGAAAACCTCGACTGGTTCGCCCGCATGCGTGCCGGCGAGTTCCCGGACGGCGCACGTGTGCTGCGAGCCAAGATCGACATGGCCTCGCCGAACATGAACCTGCGCGACCCGATCATGTACCGCATCCGTCACGCTCACCACCACCAGACCGGCGACAAGTGGTGCATCTACCCGAACTACGACTTCACCCACGGTCAGTCGGACGCCATCGAAGGCATCACCCACTCGATCTGCACCCTGGAGTTCGAAAGCCATCGGCCGCTGTACGAGTGGTTCCTCGAGAACCTGCCGGTCCCGGCGAACCCGCGTCAGTACGAGTTCAGCCGCCTGAACCTGAACTACACGATCACCAGCAAGCGCAAGCTCAAGCAACTGGTCGATGAAAAGCATGTGTTCGGCTGGGACGATCCGCGCATGTCCACGCTGTCCGGCTTCCGCCGCCGTGGTTACACGCCTGCGTCGATCCGCAATTTCTGCGACATGGTTGGCACCAACCGTTCTGACGGCGTGGTCGATTTCGGCATGCTCGAGTTCAGCATCCGTCAGGATCTGGACCAGAACGCTCCGCGCGCGATGTGCGTGCTGCGTCCGTTGAAGGTGGTGATCACCAACTACCCGGAAGACCAGGTCGAGAACCTCGAACTGCCGCGTCATCCGCAGAAAGAAGAACTGGGCGTGCGCAAGCTGCCGTTCGCCCGTGAAATCTACATCGACCACGATGACTTCATGGAAGAGCCGCCAAAAGGCTACAAGCGCCTGGAGCCGAACGGCGAAGTGCGTCTGCGCGGCAGCTACGTGATCCGCGCCGACGAAGCGATCAAGGACGCCGATGGCAACATCGTCGAACTGCGTTGCTCGTATGACCCGGAAACATTGGGCAAAAACCCTGAAGGCCGCAAGGTCAAAGGCGTGGTTCACTGGGTGCCGGCTGCGGCCAGCGTCGAATGCGAAGTGCGCTTGTACGATCGCCTGTTCCGTTCGGCCAACCCTGAGAAGGCCGAAGACAGCGCCAGTTTCCTGGACAACATCAACCCTGATTCGCTGCAAGTCCTCACCGGTTGTCGTGCTGAACCCTCGCTGGGCAACGCACAGCCGGAAGACCGTTTCCAGTTCGAGCGCGAAGGTTACTTCTGCGCGGATATCAAGGACTCGAAACCCGGTGCTCCGGTATTCAACCGTACCGTGACCTTGCGTGATTCGTGGGGCCAGTGATTCAAGGAACATAAAGTGCTTACGATCTACAACACGCTCACCAAGAGCAAAGAAGTCTTCAAGCCGCTGGATGGCAACAATGTGCGCATGTACGTCTGCGGGATGACCGTGTACGACTACTGCCACATTGGCCACGGCCGCAGCATGGTCGCGTTCGACCTGGTGACCCGCTGGTTGCGTTTCAGCGGTTATAACCTGACGTATGTGCGCAACATCACCGACATTGAAGACAAGATCATCAATCGGGCCAAGGAGAACGGCGAGCCGTTCGACGTGTTGACCGAACGCATGATCACCGCGATGCACGAGGACGAGGCGCGCCTCAATATCCTCAAGCCGGACATGGAACCGCGAGCCACCGATCACATCGCTGGCATGCAGACCATGATCCAGACCCTGATCGACAAGGGTTACGCCTACGCACCGGGCAATGGCGACGTGTACTACCGCGTCGCCAAGTTCATGGGCTACGGCAAGCTGTCGCGCAAGAAGATCGAAGACCTGCGCATCGGTGCACGGATCGAAGTCGACGAGTCGAAACAGGATCCGCTGGACTTCGTGCTGTGGAAAGGCGCCAAGCCGGGCGAGCCGAGCTGGCCATCGCCGTGGGGCGACGGTCGTCCGGGCTGGCACATCGAGTGCTCGGTGATGTCGACCTGCTGCCTCGGCGAGACCTTCGACATTCATGGCGGCGGCAGCGACCTCGAGTTCCCGCACCACGAAAACGAAATCGCCCAGAGCGAAGCGGCCACCGGCAAGACCTACGCCAACGCGTGGATGCATTGCGGCATGATTCGCATCAATGGCGAGAAGATGTCCAAGTCCTTGAACAACTTCTTCACCATTCGCGACGTGCTGGAAAAGTACCACCCGGAAGTCGTGCGTTACCTGCTGGTGTCGAGCCACTACCGCAGCGCGATCAACTATTCGGAAGACAACCTCAAGGACGCCAAAGGCGCACTCGAGCGTTTCTACCATGCGTTGAAAGGCCTGCCGAACGTGGCGCCGGCCGGCGGCGAAGCCTTTGTCGAGCGTTTCACCCAGGTGATGAACGACGACTTCGGTACGCCGGAAGCCTGCGCGGTGCTGTTCGAGATGGTGCGCGAGATCAACCGTCTGCGCGAGAGCGATCTCGATGCAGCGGCGGGTCTGGCGGCGCGCTTGAAGGAACTGGCCAGCGTGCTGGGCGTGTTGCAGCTTGAGGCCGATGACTTCTTGCAGGCCGGCGCTGAAGGGCGGGTGGATGCGGCAGAGGTTGATGCGCTGATTGCTGCGCGTTTGGCGGCACGTGCTGGCAAGGACTGGGCGGAATCCGACCGTATCCGCGACCAGCTCACCGCCATGGGCGTGGTACTGGAAGACGGGAAGGGCGGCACGACCTGGCGGTTGGCTGACTGACAGCGTTATCCGCTACAAAACAAAACCCGCCTTGTGCGGGTTTTTGTTTGTGGGTAGGAGCAAGTGCAGCGCTGCCCCGGCTGGACCCATCGCGGGCAAGCCCGCTCCCACAGTGATGGTGGTGGCTTCCGATTTTGTGGACGACACAAAACCCTGTGGGAGCGGGATTGCCCGCGATGGTCTCAAGCCGAACACCATCACCGCAGTTCACTCAATTACTCAGCCTGGCGCAATCGCTTGTAAAGGGTATTCCGGCTCACCCCAAGACGCCGGGCGAGGTGCGAGATATTGCCTCCAGCCGCCTGCAATAACCGATTCAAATCCTCGGCATCATTCAAATCCACCGCCAACGGTTCCGGCGAATCCACCGGCTCCAGCTCCAGATCGACAAAAAAATCATCCGGCAAATGCTCCGGCCGCACCGGTTGTTCTTCGGCCATGGCCAGCGCTACCTGCATCACGCTGCTGACCTGCCTTAAATTCCCCGGCCACGGATGACGGCCGAACAACTCCATCACCTCACGGCTCAACCCGGCCCACTGCGACGGCTCGCGATGCTGTTCCCATATACGTTTGAACAGCGCCTGTTTGTCACTGCGTTCCCGCAGCGGCGGCAACTCCAGGGTCAAACCGCCGATGCGGTAATAAAGGTCTTCGCGAAACCGCCCCAACTGCACTTGCTCACGCAACGAGCGGTTGGTCGCCGAGATGATGCGGATGTCCACCGGGAACAACTCGCTACTGCCCACCGGTTGCACGCAACGTTCCTGCAAAACCCTTAACAGACGGGCTTGTGTCGGAAGTGGCATGTCGCCGATTTCATCGAGGAACAGGGTGCCTTTGTCGGCCTTGCGGATCAGTCCGATGCTGCCTTTCTGATTGGCACCGGTGAACGCGCCTTTCTCGTAGCCAAACAGCTCGGATTCCACCAGTTCGGCGGGGATCGCTGCACAGTTGACGGCGATGAATGGCTGTTTGCTCCGAGAACTGGCTTGATGCAGGGCTTTGACGAAGACTTCCTTGCCGACCCCGGTTTCACCGTGGATCAACAGCGGAATGTCTTTCTCCAGCAAACGCTCGGCCTGGCGCACGGCTTTTTCCACGCGACTGTCGCCGAAATGCAAGGTATTGAGGCTGATCGCAGCGGGCGCGGCCGCAGCAGGTTCTGCGCGCTTGGTTTCAGAAAACAGGCGAGCCTGAATCGGCACCTGTTTCGGCCGTTTCAACAGGCATTGAAAACGGTTGCGCCCCGAGGCTTGCAGGGCGAAGGGCAGGCCATCGGGCTGGTTCAGCAGTTCCAGCAACGACACCTTGAACAGGCTCTCGACGCTGACCCGCGACAGGCTGATGCCCAGCAGATTGTCAGCCCGGCGATTCGCCGACAGCACCTGGCCGGTTTCATCGAAGATCAGCAAACCGGCCCATTGGCTGTCGAGGTTATTCAGGCCGGTGTTGAAGGTCAGTTGAAAGTGCTGGCCGTGAAAGAGGTTGAGGATCAGCCGGTTTTCCACGGTCTGGCTCATCATCTTGACCATGCCGAGGGTGTGGGACGGCGGCAGGTAGCTGTCGCTGGACACGTCCAGCACCGCGATCACCTTGCGCTCGGCATCGAAAATCGGCGCGGCGGAACCGGTCATGAAGCGGTTGGCCTTGAGGAAGTGTTCATCGTGCTCGATGTGCACTGCCTGCTCGCAGGCCAGCGCGGTGCCGATCGCATTGGTGCCGCTGCAACGTTCCATCCAACTGGCGCCGGCGCTGAAACCGCGGGTCAGACTCGGCTCGATAAAGCGTTGGGTGCCCCAGGACGTCAACACCTGGCCCTGATTGTCGGCGAGCATGATCAGGCAGTTGGAATTGCTCAGGATGTTTTCGTAATACGGCAGGACTTCCTGGTGGGTGGTTTGCACCAGGGAATGCTGGCTCTCCAGCAACTGGGCGATGCCATCGGCGGGCAGTTGATCGAATGCCGGGGCGCTTTGATGGTTGAGGCCGAACGCGCGACAACGGGACCAGGAGTCCTGGATGATGGTGTCGTGGGAGAGCGGCGAGGCGGGTACGGCCATGGCAGTCGATCTCTGAGCATTTATTATTTTTATGGGTTTTGCACATCACGTGAATTTCTCACGTGATGGTTCTGGCACACCACGACTTTGTAGGAGCCGGCTTGCTGGCGATGGCGTCATCTAAATCGCCATCGCCAGCAAGCCGGCTCCTACAGGGATCGTGAACAGTCCGTAGAGTGTTGTTCACTATTGTTCATTGTCAACGGCTGGATTGTTCAATTGTTCAGTCGCGGTTGTTCATTTCTGTTCAGCAACGAAAGTGGTTTTCCCACTGTCTAGAAGATTTTCCAGGCGGTTCAATCACTTACATTTTCTGGCATGAAACTCGCTCTACAGCCTGGGTCGCTTGACTCCAAATAATAAAAAAGGCCGAGCCATGTCATTAACCCTGGAGCACGTCAGCCGCACCGTCGAGGGCCAGACCTGGATCGACGATGCGTGCCTTAGTTTTGAACCCGGATCCTTCAACGTTTTGCTCGGGCGCACGCTGTCCGGCAAAACCAGTCTCATGCGCCTGATGGCGGGCCTGGACAAGCCCGACAGCGGCCGCATCTTGATGAACGGTGTCGACGTCACGCAACGCCCGGTGCGTTTGCGCAACGTGTCGATGGTCTATCAGCAGTTCATTAATTACCCGACCATGACCGTGTTCGAGAACATCGCCTCGCCCTTGCGCCAGGGCGGTGTCTCCCATGAACTGATCCAGAGCAAAGTGCTGGAAACCGCGAAGATGCTGCGCATCGAGAAGTTTCTTCAGCGCTATCCGCTGGAACTCTCCGGCGGTCAGCAACAGCGCACCGCAATGGCCCGGGCGCTGGTCAAGGATGCCGAGTTGATCTTGTTCGATGAGCCGCTGGTCAACCTCGACTACAAACTGCGCGAGGAACTGCGTCAGGAAATGCGCGAGCTGTTCAAGGCCCGGCACACCATCGCCATCTACGCCACCACCGAACCCAACGAAGCGCTGGCGCTGGGCGGCACCACCACCATTCTTCACGAAGGTCGGGTGATCCAGAGCGGCAAATCCTCCGAGGTCTATCACCAACCGCAGACGGTGCTGGCGGCGGAGCTGTTCTCTGAACCACCGATCAACCTGATGCCGGGGCGGATTGCCGGCAACGAAGTGAGCTTCGCCAATTTCGTGCACTTTCCGTTGAACGTCGATTTGCGCCCGGTCGGCGAGGGTGAGTTCCGCTTTGGCGTGCGCCCGAGCCATATCTCACTGGTGCCGAGCAACGACGATGACCTCGAGCTCGCCGTCACCGTTGAGGTGGCCGAGATCAGCGGCTCTGAAACCTTCCTGCACGTGCGCAATGAGCATTTCCTGCTGGTGCTGCACTTGCCCGGTGTTCACGAATACGACGTCGACGCGCCGATCCGCATCTATATCCCGACCCATAAACTGTTTGTGTTCGATGCGCAGGGGCGGCTGGTCCAGGCGCCCGGTCGCCGTATCGCGAGGGTTGCTTGATGGCCGAAATCCGTTTGCAGAACCTCGCCCACAGCTACACCAGTGCGCCGACCGGCCCCGAGGATTACGCGATCCGCGAGATGGACCACGTTTGGGAGCAGGGCGGTGCTTATGCCTTGCTCGGGCCTTCGGGCTGCGGCAAGTCGACATTGCTCAACATCATTTCCGGGTTGCTCAGCCCGTCTCAGGGCCAGGTGCTGTTCGACAGTAAAGTGGTCAACGACTTGACCCCCGAGAAGCGCAACATCGCTCAGGTTTTCCAGTTTCCGGTGGTGTACGACACCATGACGGTGTTCGACAACCTGGCCTTCCCCCTGCGCAATCAGGGCATGGCCGAGGCGAAAATTCACAGCAAGGTGCAGGAAATTGCCGAGGTCCTTGACCTCCAGGCGCTGTTGAGCAAAAAGGCGCGCAACCTCACCGCCGACGAAAAACAGAAAGTCTCCATGGGCCGAGGACTGGTCCGCGACGACGTCTCGGCCATCCTCTTTGATGAACCGCTGACGGTGATTGACCCGCACCTGAAGTGGAAGCTGCGGCGCAAGCTCAAGCAGATCCACGAGCAGTTCAACATCACCATGGTTTACGTCACCCACGATCAGCTCGAAGCGTCGACCTTCGCCGACAAGATCGCGGTTATGTACGGCGGCCAGATCGTGCAATTTGGCACCCCGCGGGAATTGTTCGAGCGACCGACCCACACCTTTGTCGGTTACTTCATCGGCAGTCCGGGAATGAACCTGATCGAGGTGCAGCCACAACCGGGCGGTGTCGGGTTTGCGTCGACGCATCTGCCTTTGTCTGACGCGCAACAGAAACGCATCGCCGAGTCCGAGTGGAAAACCCTGAAGGTCGGTATCCGTCCCGAGTTCGTGCATGTATGGGACGAGCCGTTCGATGACGCGATGCAGGCCCACGTCATACACGTCGAAGACCTTGGCACCTACAAGATCATGACCCTGAACCTCGACGGCGCCCCGTTGAAAGTAAGGCTGGCCGAAGACAAACCGGTGCCCGAAGGCACTGCCTGGATCAGTTTTCCGGCGCAGTGGTTGATGGTCTATGCCGACGATTACCTGCTGGAGGTGCAGCCATGAACAAGGTGCAGAACAACAAGGCCTGGTGGCTGGTGTTGCCGGTGTTTCTGCTGGTGGCGTTCAGTGCGGTGATCCCGATGATGACCGTGGTCAACTACTCGGTGCAGGACATCTTCGACCAGTCCAGCCGCTACTTTGTCGGTGCCGACTGGTACAAACAGGTGCTGCTTGATCCTCGCCTGCACGACTCGCTGTTGCGGCAGTTCATCTACTCCGCCTGCGTATTGCTGATCGAAATCCCGCTGGGTATCGCCATCGCCCTGACCATGCCGACCAAGGGCCGCTGGTCATCGTTGGTGCTGATCATTCTGGCGATTCCGCTGCTGATCCCGTGGAACGTGGTCGGCACCATTTGGCAGATCTTTGGCCGGGCCGACATCGGCCTGCTGGGATCGAGCCTCAATGCGATGGGTATCAACTACAACTATGCGGCGAACACCATGGACGCCTGGGTCACGGTGCTGGTGATGGACGTCTGGCACTGGACGTCGCTGGTGGCGCTGTTGTGCTTCTCCGGGTTGCGGGCGATTCCGGACGTGTATTACCAGGCGGCGCGGATTGATCGGGCATCGGCCTGGGCGGTTTTCCGACACATCCAGCTGCCCAAGCTCAAGAGCGTGCTGCTGATCGCGGTGATGCTGCGGTTCATGGACAGTTTCATGATCTACACCGAGCCGTTCGTGCTCACGGGCGGCGGGCCGGGGAATGCCACGACCTTCCTCAGCCAGACCCTGACGCAAATGGCCATCGGGCAGTTCGACCTCGGCCCCGCGGCGGCTTTCTCGCTGGTGTACTTCCTGATCATCCTGTTGGTGTCCTGGCTGTTCTACACCGCCATGACTCACTCTGACGCCAACCGCTGAGGCCCATCATGAGCAAGAGAAAGCTGATTCCACTGCTGATCTACATCCTGTTCCTGCTGGTGCCGATCTACTGGCTGCTGAACATGTCCTTCAAAAGCAACACGGAAATCCTCAGCGGCCTGACGCTGTTTCCGCAGGATTTCACTTTCGCCAATTACAAAGTGATCTTCACTGATCCGGCCTGGTACACCGGTTACCTCAACTCGCTGTACTACGTGAGCCTGAACACGATCATTTCCCTGAGCGTGGCGTTGCCGGCGGCTTACGCGTTCTCCCGTTACCGCTTTCTCGGTGACAAGCACCTGTTTTTCTGGCTGCTGACCAACCGCATGGCACCACCGGCGGTGTTCCTGTTGCCGTTCTTCCAGCTGTATTCCTCGATTGGTCTGTTCGATACGCACATCGCCGTGGCGCTGGCTCATTGCCTGTTCAACGTGCCGTTGGCGGTGTGGATTCTGGAAGGTTTCATGTCCGGCGTTCCAAAAGAAATCGACGAGACCGCCTACATTGACGGCTACAGTTTCCCCAAGTTCTTCGTGAAGATTTTCGTCCCGCTGATTGGCTCCGGGATCGGTGTCACGGCGTTCTTCTGCTTCATGTTTTCCTGGGTCGAACTGCTGCTGGCGCGGACGCTGACATCGGTGAACGCCAAACCGATTGCGGCGGTGATGACCCGCACGGTCTCGGCGTCGGGTATCGACTGGGGCGTGCTGGCGGCAGCGGGGGTGTTGACCATTCTGCCGGGCATGCTGGTGATCTGGTTTGTTCGCAACCACGTGGCCAAGGGCTTTGCCCTGGGCCGGGTCTGAGGAGCTGATGATGGAATGGATGAGCTGGACTGTCCCCACGGCGGCGTTCTTCATCGCCATTGGCCTGATCCTGGCGGGCATGACGACCTGGGAATTACGTTCGCCGAGTGTCCCTCGGCGTGGTTTCTTGCCGATTGCCACCACCCGTGGCGATCGGCTGTTTATCGGTCTTCTCGGCAGCGCCTACCTGCATTTGCTGGTAATCGGCGTCACCGACTGGAGCATCTGGGTTGCGTTCGCGTTGTCCCTGGTGTGGCTGTTGGCTGTGATGCGTTGGGGCTAGTCGAAATCGATCGGCAATGTTGCTCCGAAAACCAAACAGGAGGTCTCTATGTTCGACAAAAACAATAAGCTGCGACATAGCATTTCATTGGCAGCCATGCTGGCACTCAGCGGTCTGAGCGCTTCGGCCTGGGCCGATGCCTACGAAGACGCCGCGAAGAAGTGGATCGGCAGTGAATTCAAACCGTCCACCCTCACGCCAGAGCAGCAGCTCGAAGAGCTGAAGTGGTTCATCAAGGCCGCCGAGCCGTTTCGCGGGATGAGCATCAAGGTGGTGTCGGAAACCATCGCGACCCACGAATATGAATCCAAAACCCTGGCCAAGGCTTTCACCGAAATCACCGGGATCAAGCTGACCCACGACTTGCTGCAAGAAGGCGACGTGGTGGAAAAGCTGCAGACCCAGATGCAGTCGGACAAGAACATCTATGACGGCTGGGTCAACGACTCGGACTTGATCGGTACGCACTTTCGCTACGGCAAGACCGAATCGATCACCGACCTGATGGCCAACGAAGGCAAGAACTTCACCTCGCCAACCCTCGACCTCAAAGACTTCATCGGTATCTCGTTCACCACCGCGCCGGACGGCAAGATCTATCAATTGCCTGACCAACAGTTCGCCAACCTGTACTGGTTCCGCGCCGACTGGTTCGAACGGCCGGAACTCAAGGCCAAGTTCAAGGAGAAATACGGCTACGAATTGGGCGTACCGGTGAATTGGTCGGCCTATGAAGACATCGCCAAGTTCTTCAGCGAAGACGTCAAGGAGATCGACGGCAAGCGTGTCTACGGGCACATGGACTACGGCAAGAAAGACCCGTCCCTCGGCTGGCGCTTCACCGATGCCTGGTTCTCCATGGCCGGTGCCGGCGACAAAGGCATCCCTAACGGTTTACCGGTGGACGAGTGGGGCATCCGCGTCGAGGATTGCCACCCGGTCGGCTCCAGCGTGACCCGTGGCGGCGACACCAACGGCCCGGCGGCGGTCTATGCGACGCAGAAATACGTCGACTGGCTCAAGGCCTACGCGCCACCGGAAGCGGCGGGCATGACCTTTTCCGAATCGGGCCCGGTACCGTCCCAAGGCAACATCGCCCAGCAGATCTTCTGGTACACCGCGTTCACCGCCGACATGACCAAACCGGGCCTGCCGGTAATGAATGCCGACGGCACGCCGAAATGGCGCATGGCGCCATCTCCCCGCGGACCGTACTGGGAAGAGGGCATGAAGCTGGGGTATCAGGACGTGGGTTCGTGGACGTTCATGAAGTCCACGCCTGAGAAGCAGAAACTGGCGGCCTGGCTCTATGCGCAATTCGTCACGTCGAAAACCGTGTCGCTGAAGAAAACCATCGTCGGCCTGACGCCGATTCGTGAGTCGGACATCAACTCGCAAGCCATGACCGACCTGGCACCTAAACTCGGTGGCCTGGTCGAGTTCTATCGCAGCCCGGCCCGCGTGCAATGGACCCCGACCGGGACCAACGTGCCGGACTATCCACGGTTGGCACAACTGTGGTGGAGCCACATCGCGGAAGCGGCCAGCGGCGAGAAAACCCCGCAGCAGGCGCTGGATGGCCTGGCCAAGGATCAGGACGCGATCATGACGCGTCTGGAACGCTCGAAGGCGCAAGCCACCTGCGCACCGAAAATGAACCCGGAGCGCGATGCTCAGTACTGGTTCGATCAGCCGGGTGCACCGAAGCCGAAACTGGCGAACGAGAAGCCTAAGGGTGAAACCGTGAGTTATGCCGAACTGCTGAAATCGTGGGAGGCGGCGCGTAAATAAATAGCTGGATCATGTGAGTCAGAACGGCACCGAGAGGTGCCGTTTTTTTTGGCGTCTGATCCATTGCTATCGCGAGCAAGCTAGCTCCCACAATGATCTGCGGTGTTCAAAGCCTGTGTGACCGGCTCAGCGCGCCAGCCCCTCAACCGCGGGAAATCCCAACCGAAACACCGTCATCGCACCCGGCAGGCTCTTCACCTCGGCCACTCCCTGATGCAGGCTCATGATCGACCGCACAATCGCCAATCCCAGCCCGGTGCTGCCTTGTGAACGCGAGCGGCTGCTGTCGACTCGGTAGAACCGATCAAACAGGTGCGGCAGATGCTGTGCCTCAATCCCCGCGCCAGGGTTGCTGACCAGCAATGAGGCCTGGCTCGCGCCGCGCTCAATCAACAGCGTCACGGTTTTCCCGACCGGGCAATGGCGCAGCGCGTTGGACAGCAAATTAGAGATCGCCCGTTGAATCATCAACCGGTCACCCATCACCCGCGCATTGCCGACCACGTTCAGCTGGATCTGCTTGTCCTGCGCCGACAGGGAAAACATCTCGACGACTTTCCAGGCTTCTTCTTCCAGGGCAACCGACTCGAACGGCGCGAGCGCTGACGGGTGACTGACCTGTGCCAGAAACAGCACGTCCTTGTACTCATCCACGCTGCGTTCGCGGGACAACGTCACCTGCGCCTTGCCCATCAAATTGCTGATCGGGGTACGCAGCTCATGCGCCAGATCATCAGAGAACTGCGACAGCTGCTGCACGCCGGCGTCGAGGCGGTGCAGCATGAAGTTGATGCCCTGCGCCAGTTCGCTCAGCTCCTGGGGCATGTTCACCACCGACAGCCGATGATCCAGATCCTGGGTCGAGACCATCGCCGCCACTTTGCGAAATTCACGCATCGGCGCCAGACCACGCTGGACCGCGCCCCAGGCAGTCAGCCCTATAAAGATCAGCAGCAACGGCAAGGCAATCAGGGTCGAGCGCAGGTAGGCGCTGAGCAAGGCCTCATTGTGGGCGTTGTCCATCGATAGCAGCACCGGGACGCGGGTGCCGTCCTTGAGGCTGATCAGCCTGGACGCCGTGAGGAATTTCGCACCCCCGGCGTCAGTGCTGGTGGCGTAGGTTAACTCGTTGCTGACTGCCCGCACCGCCTTCAATTCAAGTCGTGGATCGGCCATGCCGGTGCCGGATTTGAGCAGTGGTGTGCGCAGGTTGCTGTAGTCGTAAATCGTTAGCGTGAGGTTGTCGTGCCCCATGACCTGATCAAGCAGAATGTGCGGTTTCGTGCTGATTTCCCCGGTGTCGGTGTACAGCGTCAGGCTGTGTTCAACCTGCACCATTTTCTTTTCCAGACTGCCTTTGGATAACGCGTTCAGCTCATGGGTCAGGGCGAAATACGCCAGGATCGCCAGGAACACCACCAGCAGCGCGCCGAGAATACTGACTGTCAGCCCCAGCCGCATCGACAGGCTGGCCGGCTTCATTCCCGCGACTCCAGCACGTAGCCGACACCGCGCAGGGTGTGGATCAACTTGTTGTCGAACGGGTCATCGATCTTCGCCCGCAAACGTCTGATCGACACTTCGACCACGTTGGTGTCGCAGTCGAAGTTCATGTCCCACACCAGCGAAATGATCTGGGTACGGGTCAGCACTTCGCCAGACTGGCGCATCAACAGATGCAGCAGGGCGAACTCCTTGGTGGTCAGGTCAATACGCTGTTCGCCACGAAACGCACGATGACGGCCAGGGTCGAGTTCCAGGTCGGCGACTTTCAGTACCTGCGGTACCGGGATGTATTCGCTGCGGCGCATCAAAGTGCGCACCCGTGCCAGCAATTCCGGAAACTCGAACGGCTTGAGCAGATAATCATCGGCGCCCAGATCGAGGCCACGAATTTTGTCCGCCAGGCGACCGCGCGCGGTGAGCATCATCACTCGCGTGGTGTGGGTGCGCCGCAGGTGTTCCAGCACGCCCCAGCCGTCCAGTTCCGGCAGATTCACATCCAGAATGATCAGGTCATAAACCTGTTGTTGCGCCAGATGCAATCCATCGGCGCCATTGGCGGCGTGGTCAACGATATAACCACTTTCCGTCAGTCCCTGTTGTAAGTATTCGGCAGCTTTAAGCTCGTCCTCGACGACAAGGATTCGCATGATCAATCACCACTTTTATTTAATGGATATTTAATTAAGGTGGTCGGGAAAGGTGTTGTTTTTGTAAGGGCTTCCGGACGGGTTTGAATAACGAACAACTATTTCCCTACAGCGTTTTCTCCGTTTGCAGGCGTGCAAGGTAAAGGCTTTAGTGACTACAGAGTCAACCGATAACTCGCTGTTTAGGCATTAAAAAAGAGGTCTGCGACAGCCTGTCGCAGCGAACGGGAACAAAAGTCCATCTGCCCCATGAGAGCTGAATTGAAGCAAGTACTGTTCGGCAGATGACGGTGCATCATTTGTTTCTATGTATTGCTACTTAGCTGATTGCACTTTGCATGCTAGAGCAAAACAACTTGGTGCAACCGTGGATAACGGATTTGTAATGTTTCAGTCACCTTGTCGATAAGTTCAAAACCCTACCGTGACGGCATCGAAAACTCTTGATTAAAGGAAGTACTCAATTGCCCGGTTTAAGAGAGCTGACGGCGCGGTCACGCCTGAAAAAGACTGCGAGGGTGGTTATGGTCAGCGGCGGTTTGTTGCTGGTCGGGGTGCCTCTCGCAAATGCATCGACCCTGACCCTCGATCAGGCCCTGCAAACCGCATTCGCCGGTAACCCGGATTTGGCAGCGGCGCGATGGGAAATCGGCATCGCCGAAGGTGACCGCCAGCAGGCCGGTCTGATCCCCAATCCCGAAGTGTCCTGGGAAGCCGAGGACACCCGCCGCGATTCGCGCACCACCACCGTGATGCTCAGCCAGCCAGTTGAACTGGGCGGCAAGCGCGGAGCGCGGATCGATGTCGCCAGCCACGCGCAGGACGCCGCCGGGCTCGAACTGGAGCGCAAGCGCAATGCTTTGCGCGCCGATGTGATTCAGGCGTTCACCAGCGCCCAGACTGCGCAGCAACGGTTGCAGTTGTCGCGCCAGTCGCTGCAACTGGCCGAGCACGGTTTGCGCGTGGCGTCGGGGCGGATCGAGGCGGGCAAGTCGTCGCCGGTCGAAGGCACACGGGCACAAGTGCAACGCTCCGAAGTGCGACTGGAACTGAGCCGCGCCGAGCGCGATCAGGCCAACGCCTATCAGCAACTGGCGCAGGTCATGGGCGCACCGTTACCGACTTCGACCACCGTGCAGACGGCCACGCAAAGCTTGCCCGTCGTGCCGCCGCCGACCCGCTTGCTGGAGCGCCTGAACGAGACCGCCGAGCTTCGACTGGCCAAGTTGCAGATCGATCAGCGCGAGGCGTCGTTGGGGCTGGAAAAGGCGCAACGGATTCCCGACCTGACCGTCAGCATTGGCAGTCAGTACAGCGAACGGGAGCGCGAGCGGATCAACGTGGTCGGGCTGTCGATGCCGATTCCGCTGTTCAACCGCAATCAGGGCAACGTGCTGGCGGCGGCGCGCCGTACCGATCAGGCGCGTGATCTGCGCAACGCCACCGAACTGCGCTTGCGCACCGAAATACAGACCACCCTTGAGCAATGGCGGACCGCCAACGGCGAAGTACAGGCGTTCAACCAGACCATCCTGCCCGCCGCACAAAGTGCAGTGGACAGCGCCACGCGCGGCTTCGAAATGGGCAAGTTCGGTTTCCTCGACGTGCTCGACGCCCAGCGCACCCTGATTAGCGCCCGCACTCAATACATCCAGGCCGTTGCCGAGGCGACGGACGCGCGGGTGCGTATCGAACGCATTTTCGGCGACCTCGGCGCATTGGCCGTCAGCCCTTGAATTTCACCTTTTAGATCACTGCGCGATGACAGGGCGCAGAGGAGTTTCCATGGATAAAAAACTGATCGTTGTCGCGGTGGCAACGTTGGCGCTGGGCCTTGGTATGGGCTCGATGTGGACGGGCAACAGGTCCATCGATGCCCACGCCGATGACGCGGCGGAGCATGCGGACCACGCCGAAGAAGGCGCTGCAGCCGACGGCGAACATGCCGAAGGCGAAGAGGGGCATCTGACGTTGAGTACCGAGCAGATCGCGGCGGCGGGCATCCAACTGGCCGAAGCGCGGGCGCAAAGCATCAGCCTCGGTTTGTCTTTCCCCGGCGAAGTGCGCTTCGACGAAGACCGCACCGCCCACGTCGTACCGCGGGTGCCGGGGGTGGTCGAGTCGGTGTCGGTCAATCTCGGGCAGTGGGTGAAGAAGGGCCAACTGCTGGCGGTGATCGCCAGCCAGCAGATCTCCGATCAACGCAGCGAACAGGCTGCGGCGCAACGACGCCTGGCCTTGGCGCGCACCACCTACGAGCGTGAGAAGCAGTTGTGGCAGGACAAGATTTCCGCCGAGCAGGATGTGTTACAGGCGCGCCAGGCGCTGGAAGAAGCTGAAATTGCCGTGAGCAACGCCCGGCAAAAAATCAGCGTGCTCAGTGGCAGCGTGGTTACCACCGGCGGCAATCGTTATGAATTACGCGCGCCGTTCGACGGCATGGTGGTGGAAAAGCACCTGACCCCAGGAGAAGTGGTCGACGAAACCACGGCGGCGTTCACGCTCTCGGACTTGTCGCGAGTATGGGTGACCTTCGGCGTTTCGCCCAAGGATCTGAACAAGGTGCAAGTGGGCAAAGCAGTCACCGTCAGCGCCCCGGAACTCAATGCGGAAGTCTCCGGCACGGTGGCTTACGTCGGCAGTTTGCTCGGCGAACAGACCCGCACCGCCACCGTTCGCGTCACGTTGGAAAACCCTCAAGGTTCGTGGCGTCCAGGATTGTTCGTCACCGCACGGGTCGCCACCGACAGCCGTCAGGCCAAAGTGGCGGTGCCGGAAGCTGCGATCCAGACCGTCGAGGACAAACCCACGGTGTTCATGCGCACCGACGACGGTTTCCAGGCGCGGGCCGTGGAGCTGGGCAGTCGTGCAGCGGGTCAGGTGGAAGTCACGCAGGGGCTGGAGGCTGGTGCGCAAGTCGCTGCGGCCGGCAGCTTCGTTCTCAAATCGGAACTGGGCAAGGGCTCGGCCGAGCACTCTCATTGAAGAAGCTCGTTGAAAACTCCCACTAAAGTCGCCCATCGATTCGCCCCCTCGACGAGAAGGTTCTCATGTTCGAACGCCTGATCCAGTTTGCTATCGAGCAGCGCATCATCGTGCTGCTCGCTGTTCTGCTCATGGCCGGCCTCGGGATCGCCAGTTATCAAAAACTGCCGATCGACGCCGTGCCCGACATCACCAACGTCCAGGTGCAAATCAACACCGGCGCCGCCGGGTTCTCACCGCTGGAAACCGAACAACGCATCACCTTCCCGATTGAAACCGCCATGGCCGGTCTGCCGGCGCTGGAGCAGACCCGTTCGCTGTCGCGTTCGGGGCTGTCGCAGGTCACGGTGATCTTCAAGGACGGCACCGATCTGTTCTTCGCCCGGCAATTGGTCAACGAGCGCTTGCAGATCGCCAAGGAGCAATTGCCCGAAGGCGCCGAAGCGGTCATGGGGCCGATTTCTACCGGGCTCGGGGAGATTTTCCTGTGGACGGTGGAGGCGAAGGAGGGCGCGCTGAAGGACGATGGCACGCCCTACACGCCGACCGATCTGCGAGTGATCCAGGACTGGATCATCAAGCCGCAATTGCGCAACGTGCCGGGTGTCGCCGAGATCAACACCATCGGTGGTTTTGCCAAGGAATATCAGATTGCGCCAGACCCGAAACGGCTGGCGGCGTACAAGCTGACCCTCACTGATCTGATCACAGCGCTGGAGCGCAACAACGCCAACGTCGGCGCCGGGTACATCGAGCGCAGCGGCGAGCAGTTGCTGATTCGTGCGCCGGGGCAAGTGGCGAGCACCGAGGACATCGCCAACATCGTCATGGCCAACGTCGATGGCACGCCGATCCGGGTGAAGAACGTCGCCACCGTGGACATCGGCCGCGAACTGCGCAGCGGTGCGGCCACGGAAAACGGCCGTGAAGTGGTGCTCGGTACCGTGTTCATGCTGATCGGTGAAAACAGCCGCACCGTGTCCCAGGCCGTCGCCAGCAAGCTGGAACAGATCAACCGTTCGCTGCCCAAGGGCGTGATCGCGGTGCCGGTGTACGACCGCACGCACCTGGTGGACAAAGCCATTGCCACGGTGAAAAAGAACCTGATCGAAGGCGCGATTCTGGTGATCGCGATTCTGTTCCTGTTCCTCGGCAACATCCGCGCGGCATTGATTACCGCGATGGTGATTCCGCTGTCGATGCTGTTCACCTTCACCGGCATGTACAGCAACAAGGTCAGCGCCAACCTGATGAGCCTGGGCGCACTCGACTTCGGCATCATCGTCGACGGCGCGGTGGTGATTGTCGAAAACACGCTGCGACGGCTGGCCCATGCGCAGCAGCATCACGGGCGTTTGCTGACCCGTTCCGAGCGTTTCCATGAAGTGTTTGCGGCGGCCAAGGAGGCTCGGCGACCGCTCATTTTCGGCCAGTTGATCATCATGGTCGTGTACCTGCCGATCTTCGCCCTGAGCGGCGTCGAAGGGAAAATGTTCCACCCGATGGCGTTCACTGTGGTGATCGCGTTACTCGGCGCCATGCTGCTGTCGGTGACCTTTGTTCCTGCCGCGATTGCGCTGTTCGTCACCGGCAAGGTCAAGGAAGAAGAGGGCATGGTGATGCGCGGTGCGCGTCGGGTGTATGCGCCGGCGCTGGCGTGGGTGATGAGCCATCGGGCAGTGGCGGTGGGGGCGGCGTTGGGCGTGATTGTGCTCAGCGGCGTGCTGACCAGCCGCATGGGCAGCGAGTTCGTGCCGAGCCTCAGCGAGGGCGATTTTGCCCTGCAAGCCTTGCGTGTGCCGGGCACCAGCCTCACACAATCGGTGGACATGCAGCAGCGTCTGGAAACCCTGATCCTCGGCAAAGTGCCGGAAGTCGAGCGCGTATTCGCCCGCACCGGCACCGCGGAAATCGCCTCCGACCCGATGCCGCCGAATATCTCCGACAGCTACGTGATGCTCAAGCCCAAGGAGCAGTGGCCGGACCCGGGCAAGTCTCGTGAAACCCTGATGGCCGAACTCCAAGCCGCCGCCGCGACGCTGCCGGGCAGCAACTATGAACTATCGCAGCCGATCCAGTTGCGCTTCAACGAACTGATCTCCGGCGTGCGCAGCGATGTGGCGGTCAAGGTGTTCGGCGATGACATGGACGTGCTGAACGCCACGGCGGCGAAGATTGCCGCCGCCATGCAGAAGGTCAACGGCGCCTCTGAAGTGAAGGTCGAGCAAACCACCGGGCTGCCGGTGCTGACCATCAACATCGATCGCGACAAGGCTGCGCGTTACGGGCTCAACGTCGGCGATGTGCAGGACACCATTACCGTGGCGGTGGGTGGGCGTCAGGCCGGAACGTTATATGAGGGTGACCGGCGTTTCGACATGGTTGTGCGTTTGTCCGATGCCATGCGCAAGGACATCGACGGCTTGTCGGCGCTGTTGATTCCAGTGCCGGCGCCGCTGAATGGCGATGCGGCGCAGATCGGTTTCATTGCCTTGAAGGAAGTCGCCAGCCTCGATCTGGTGCTCGGCCCGAACCAGGTCAGCCGCGAAAACGGCAAGCGCCTGGTGATCGTCAGCGCCAACGTGCGCGGACGCGATATCGGCTCGTTCGTCAGCGAAGCGGGTGAGGTGATCGAGCGTGACGTGCAGGTGCCGGCCGGATACTGGATCAGTTGGGGCGGCCAGTTCGAACAGTTGCAGTCGGCGGCCAAGCGTTTGCAGATCGTGGTGCCGGTGGCGTTGCTGCTGGTGTTTGGGTTGTTGTTCATGATGTTCAACAACCTCAAGGATGGCCTGTTGGTGTTTACCGGGATTCCGTTTGCGCTGACCGGGGGTGTCATGGCGCTGTGGCTGCGGGATATTCCGCTGTCGATTTCAGCGGGTGTCGGTTTTATCGCGCTGTCGGGTGTCGCAGTGCTCAACGGTCTGGTGATGATCGCGTTTATCCGCAATCTACGGGAGGAGGGGCGTTCGCTGTTTGACGCGATCAACGAAGGTGCGCTGACCCGGCTGCGCCCGGTGTTGATGACGGCGCTGGTAGCATCGCTGGGCTTCATCCCGATGGCGCTGGCGACCGGCACCGGGGCCGAAGTGCAACGCCCATTGGCGACGGTGGTGATCGGCGGAGTCCTGTCCTCGACCATCCTCACCCTGCTGATATTGCCTGCGCTGTATCAGCTCGCCCATCGCCGCGATGAGGACGTTGTACCCGCCGCATAGTTTTACTTTGTGGGAGCGAGCCTGCTCGTGATAGCGGTGGGTCAATTAACAATGATGTTGAATGTTGTTAAGTCATCGCGAGCAGGCGCGCTCCCACAGGTTTTGCGCCACATAACGGATATGTAATTTCCCCGCCACCGTGGCGATAGGTTCGGATTGTTAACCTGATTCCGTTAGTTAATTAAACGAGGAATCAACGATGAAATTTACACAATTGAGTACGTTTGCGGCGGCGTTGCTGATGTCTTCTCTGGCCATGGCTGAAGGTGGCGGCGACAGAACCTTCGAAAAAATGATGGCATCCAATGACCGATCGGTGGAGCTGTTTGTCGCCAAGGAACAGACCCGCGATCCGGTCGTCGTCAACGAAAAGAAGGACGAAAAAACCAAAGATCTGTAAGCGTGCCGCATCACACCAGGCCTGTCATCGAACGCCGATGCCGGGCTTTTTCATGAGTCCGGACTGGAGGGATATGGATATGGAAGGTTTCAAGTTGCTCGCGTTTGCCGGCGTCATGGCCGTGTCTCTGAATGCACTGGCCGAAGGTGGTGGCGACCGAACCTTTGAGCGCGCGTTTAGCGCCAACTACAAAGCCATGGAGCAATACGCCGTGAGCCAAGGCAAAGCGGCGCCGGTAGTGAAGAACTATGAATACGGCATGAAGCTGGATGTAGTGAAAATTGTCAGCGTTGTGAAGCCGCAGCCAGCCTGCGCTGTCACCCCCGCCGCAATGACTTATGAAGATTCGAAAGGACAGCTCAACACCCTCAAATACAGCGTGGCGGGTCTCTGCCGAAACAGCGGTGGCTGAGGCCACACAATCCCCCAACAGTGCGTATTTCAATTCAGGATGTTTAAAGGTTGTTTGGGAAATGGGGAGCCTTCTGTCTAACTAATCCACCTTTAGCTGCTGGAGGGGGATTTAGCGCTTTGGCATTCCTTGAATAACCGCGACCTGTTGAGGGGCGCGGTTTTTCAGTGTTCTGGATGACTCAGTTTTTGCTGCTCTTTACGACAGAAAACATCATTCCTGTGTGACGAGTCGTCGTCGCTGAGTAATTAAGGTCGCCAACCTTGCGCTCGGTGGGTTCTTTAGAGTCGAAATTCTTAACAGACTCATGGAAAACGTCCATGACCATTTTTTTGTTCTGATCCACTGGGATGCCAGGGTTGAGTGCTTCAGTGATCGCAAGCAGAACAGAAAATATCTGAAGTGATTGCTCCTCATTTGGTGAGATGTTAAGGATCACCATGTCGACGTTGCCGTCATTTTTATCGAGGGTTCCCATCATCGCCAGGTCCTCGCTGAAAGCATGCGAGAACGTGTCGGTGGCCCCACCCGTCTGAACTTCAAAGTCGGCAGTTTTGAATGCCTTGTTGTATCGGCCTATCGCGTCGTTGAACGCGTTATGGAACTCATTGACCGTCAAGCCCATGGAGTTTGCGGAACGGTTGGCGTTTGCTTCAACAGTTGCCACGGACTCGAAGCCTTGAGTTTTGGGGTTGAGGTAGTCAACAAGAGCAGAGGCAAGCAACATGAAGCCCAACCCACCCATGAACAAGGTCCATCGTGTCGGGACCTTGCCGGTTTTTTTGCTCTTGAAAACAGTCGGCGCTATCAGCCCGACAACCGCCACCACCAAAGACAGCAATCCAAACAACGCCACCAGCCCTATTAGTACGATCACGATTCATTCCTTTTGATTTACAGCTTTGAAGTGATGCCATTCTAATGTCGCGCACCTGAAAAGCCCACGGCGGTGTAGTCGTCGCAAACCGCAATACGCTGCTTGGCATTGCGCAAGCGGCGACGTTGGTTGCGCAGCAGCCCTGAAACCTGAGTGATTCGGATGGCCGGTTTTGCGATGGTTGCGCCGCCGAGCGGGACCAAGCTCCTTCGCCACAAAATCGGTTATTCAGCGGGCGAAAAAAGGCGCCCCGAAGGACGCCAAAGGATTCACCTCTTACCAAAGGAGCAAGGAGCTTCTAAAGGTGAATGGGTATGAAGGGTTAACTCAGAGAATCGCCAACGGGTACTCGACAATCAGCCGTACTTCATCCAGATCCGACTCAAACGCCGTGGCGCGGGTAGTGGCCTGGCGCAAACGCAGAGACATGTCTTTCAACGAGCCGCTCTGCACCACGTATTTGACTTCGACATCACGCTCCCAGCGCTTCTGGTCCGTCAGTGGATTACCGTCAGCATCGCGGCGCATGTACACGGCGTTGGCGTTGGAGTAATTGGCGTCGGTGCCACGGGCGTAACGAGTCATGAACGAGAGCCCCGGTACGCCGTAAGGGGTCATGTCGAGGTCGTATCGGACCATCCACGAACGTTCCTTGGGCGAGTTGAAGTCGCTGTACTGGATGGAGTTGTCGAGGAAGATCGAGTCGGATTGACGCAGGTAATCGAAGTCGTCGTTGCCGTTGTTGCGCTGGTGCGAAAGAGCAACGGAGTGCGCGCCGAGTTTCACGCCGACCCGACCGCTCCAGATGTTGTTGTCGAACTTGCCGAGCAGTTGTTTGCCTTCGTCGACAGCCTTGTAATAATTCAGGCCGCCAAACAGCGACAGGTCATCCGATAGCGGATAGGTCCAGGCAGTGCCGGCGTAGTACTGATTCCAGGCATCCTTGAGGCGGCTGGAGTACAGGCTGAAACTGAGGTTTTTGTTCAGTACATAGTCGCCGCCGCCGTAAGCGATCCATGGCGAATTGACCGGGCCGGCATAAAACGTGGAGAAGTTCTCGCGCATGTCGCTGGACACGGGCTGGCTCATCGCATGCAACCGGCCGCCCTGAACCGACAGCCCTTCGATGCTGGTGTTGACCGCCGTCACACCGCGAAAGCTCTCCGGCAGCAATCGCGAGTCACCTGCCGCCACCACCGGATTGGCCGGGAACACGTCACCGACCTTGACCACCGTATCGAAGGCTCGCACTTTGGCGGCGCCGCCGACCTTGGTGTACTCGTCCCGCGCCTCGCCATCATTGTTGACTGGCAGCACATCAAACGAGCTACGGCCACCGTTGCGCCCATCACCGGTGTCGAGCTTCAAGCCGATCATCGCAAACGCATCGACACCGACCCCAACGGTGCCTTGGGTAAACCCGGATTCGAACTTGCTGATCACCGCATGGGCCCAGGCTTCGGAATAACCATTGCCGGTGGGGCTGGACTGGCCGTTGCGGTAATCACGGTTGAAGTAGAAATTACGGTTGAGCACCGTCAGGCTGCTGCCCTCGACAAACCCTTCGGCTTTATCATCCGCCATCACCATGGACGGCCCGGAGCCGACCACCACCGCTAAAGCGGCGATCGACATTTTTGTATTGTTAACCATTAATCACTCCTTGGGTTCGGCAGAACGGGAACGTGCTTCGGCGTGGGTTTTATTGTTCGGCGGAGAAGGCCCGCCGGCATGGTCGCCGGGTGACATCGTTGCAAGCTGCGGATAACGCCAAGGTGATGCGGGAATTACAATTTCGTTATGTGGTTGGAGTAACAGCCCTGAGCATTCAGGTCAGGGCTGCGAGTTGTTCGATCGTCTGCGGAAAGCGTTCAACCAGACGTATCAGGGTCGTGGCTTGGGCATTGGGTATTGCCCGTCCCTGTTCCCAGTTCTCCAGGGTTCGGGTGTTGGTGCGCAGATACATGGCGAACACAGACCGGGAGAGGTTGAGCTGTTGGCGGATGGCTACCACTTCCTCGGCCGTGATGGGCACCAGTTTTGGCAACTGAACCTTGTGGGTTCGCAAAGTGATTTTGCCTTGGCGCTCATCCGCCAGGGCTTCGAGGCCATCCATCAGCTCGGAAAAAATGTCACGTTTCATAGTGGGATCTCGTGTTGATTTCTCTTTCTAGCGCTTGTCTGAAAATTTTTTTCTGGGAGGGCGACAGGTCGTCTTGCTCGTTTTTGTCATACACGGTGAACAGCCAGAATTGATCGAAGCCTGACCACCAGTAGTAAATCACCCGTAATCCGCTGCGCTTGCCCTTGCCTCGGCGTTGATCGCAGAAGCGGATTTTGCGCAGGCCACCGGCGCCCTCAATGAGATCGCCTGCTTCCGGATTCCTCAGCAACTCCAGCTGAAAGCTGCGAAACAGATCGTCATCCAGGTAATTGTCCCGATGTTTCTGAAACATACGTAATTCGATAAAAAGAGCATCCATGTTCTGTACGCTACCTACGTATAGTGTTGTCTCGATAATCGAATCGGTCAAGGCATTAAAGCCATCCTTTTCGCTCCCGTTTTCAACGGTAGACCTCGGTTGTAAAAACACCTGTAGGACGAATCGACCCGTGCGGTGAGAGCGTTCGATAAAAGAGAGGGGATACTTCGCAGTGGGACTGAACTCTGAGGCGGTGCATAAATCGATGCTTGAAAATCACGATCCCGCAAATGCAAAAACGGCACCCGAAGGTGCCGTTTCTGTTTCTACCGAGTATCGCTATGCAATCAGCCCGCCAGACCCGCCTGCTGAACCAGGGTCAGCAATGGCTGCGGGTAGACGCCGAGGAAGAACGCGACCAGCGCGATAGCCAGCAGCATCACGCCGCCTGCCTTTTGCTCCCAGTGCAGTTGCGCATCGTGGCGACGCAGGTTGGGCTCGATCAGGTACAGGGTGACCATCACGCGCAGGTAGTAGAAGACGCCGATGGCGCTGCCCAGTACCAGGGAACCGACCAGCCACCATTGGTGCGACTCGACACCGGTGGCGATGATGTAGAACTTGCCGATGAAGCCCGCGGTCAGCGGGATACCGGCCAGGGACAGCATCATCACGGTCAGGACGGCGGTCAGGTACGGACGGCGCCAGAACAGGCCGCGGTATTCGTACAGGGCATCGGCGTCACGGCCGTTGTACGGCGAGGACATCAGCGTGATCACGCCGAACGCGCCGAGGCTGGTGATGACGTAGGTGACCAGGTACACGCCGATGGCTTCCACGGCCAGACCCTTGCTCGCCACCAGGGCGATCAGCAGGTAGCCGAAGTGGGCGATGGACGAGTAACCCAGCAGACGCTTGAGGTTGCTCTGGGTCAGTGCCAGCAGGTTACCGAACAGGATCGACGCGATGGCGATGATGGTCAGCACGTCGCTGAGTACACCGCTGCTCGCCGCTGGCGAGATCTGGAACAGACGCACCATCACCGCAAACACAGCGACTTTCGAAGCGGTGGCCAGGAACGCCGCCACCGGTGCCGGAGCACCTTCGTAAACGTCCGGGGTCCAGAGGTGGAACGGTACCAGCGACAGCTTGAACGCCAGACCGATCAGCATCATGCCCAGGCCCAGTTGCGCCAGCGAGCTTGGCAGACCGGTGGCCGCTAGCGCCTGGCCGATACCGACGAAGCTCAGGCTGCCGGAGTCGGCGTAGAGCAGGGCCATACCAAACAACAGGAACGCGGAACCGGCGGCCGACAGCACCATGTACTTGATACCGGCTTCCAGCGAGCGCTTGTTGAAGAAGGCATAAGCCACCAGACCGTAGACCGGTACCGAGAGCAGTTCCAGACCGATGAACAACCCGGCCAGGTGCTGCGCGCTGACCAGCACCAGGCCACCGGCGGCGGCCATCAGGATCAGCAGGTAAAGTTCTTCACGGTTGCCCGGATAACCCGAACCGCCATCGCCGAGGTAGGCGTGGGCGAGGGTCACACAGGCGAGGGTGGCGACCAGGATCAGCGCCATGTACAGGCAGGCGAAGGTGTCGATCTGCAGCAACGGAGTCACGGCCAGAGGCGCGACTTTCAGGGCTGGCAGGATCGACAGCAATGCCAGGTTCAGACCCGCCACGGAAATCAGGAAGGTCTGCGAGTGGTTGCGGCGCCAGGCGATCGCCAGCATCACCACGATGATCGTGGCGCTGGTGATCAACAACGGCGCAAGCGCGATAAAGTGTTGAGTCGTGAATTCCATAGCGCTCTTACCGGGCCGAAGCGAGTTGAGTGAAGGCGGTGCCGAGCCACTGCTGCACGCCATGCATCGTCGCGGCAGAGGTGTCGAGGAACGGTTGCGGGTACACGCCGATGTAAATCAGCAATGCCGCCAGACCGACCACCATGATCAGTTCGCGACCGTCCATGCCATGCAACACCGCGTCCGATTTGGACGGGCCGAAGTAGGCACGGTGGATCATGATCAGCGAGTAGACCGAACCGAACACCAGACCGGACGTCGCGATGATTGTGATCCATGGGGCGGCAGGGAATGTGCCGATCAGGATCAGGAACTCACCGACGAAGTTACCGGTACCCGGCAAGCCCAGGGACGCGGCTGCAAAGAACAGGCTGATGGCCGGCAGGTAAGCGATCTTCGACCACAGGCCACCCATTTCACGCATGTCGCGGGTGTGGGTGCGTTCGTACAACTGACCGCTGAGGATAAAGAGTGCCGCGGCCGACAGACCGTGCGCCAGCATCTGCATTACCGCGCCCTGCAGCGCCAGTTGGCTGCCGGAGTAGATGCCGATCAACACGAAACCCATGTGGGAAACGGAGGAGTAGGCAATCAGACGCTTGATGTCGGTTTGGGCGAAGGCCAGGAACGCACCGTAGAAGATCCCGATCAGACCCAGGGTCATGGCGATCGGCGCGAACTCGGCCGAGGCATTCGGGAACAACGGCAGGGCGAAACGCAGCAGGCCGTAAGCCGCCGTCTTCAACAAGATACCGGCCAGGTCGACCGAACCCGCGGTTGGCGCCTGGGCGTGAGCATCAGGCAACCAGGAGTGGAACGGCACCACCGGCAGCTTCACCGCGAAAGCGATGAAAAAACCGAGCATCAGGATGTACTCGGTCGTGAGCGACATCTTGGTTTTCAGCAGGTCGGCGTAGTTGAACGTGATCACGCCGGTGCTGTTGAAGTTGACCAGCACCAGACCCAGGATCGCCACCAGCATGATCAGGCCGGACGCCTGAGTGAAGATGAAGAACTTGGTCGCCGCGTAGATCCGGGTTTTCTTGCCGTCCGAAGAACTGTGACCCCAGAGCGCGATGAGGAAGTACATCGGCACCAGCATCATTTCCCAGAAGAAGAAGAACATGAACAGGTCGAGGGCGAGGAACACGCCGACGACACCGCCCAGGATCCACATCAGGTTCAAGTGGAAGAAGCCAACGTGACGCTGGATCTCTTTCCACGAGCAGAGTACCGAGAGGATACCCAGCAGACCGGTCAGCAAGATCATCAGCAGCGACAGGCCATCGAGGGCCAGGTGCACGCTGATGCCGAAGCGCTCGATCCAGATGTGCTTGAACTCAAGCGCCCAGGTCGGATCGGCGCCAGGCGCCGGAGCAAATGAATAATTACCGTGGGCCCACAGCCAGAGGCCGAGCGCGAGTTCCAGGGTCATGGTCAACAGCGCAATCCAGCGGGGGAGGGTAGCGCCGAAGCGCTCACCCATCCAGCACAGCAGGCCGCCGATGAAGGGGATCAGGATTAGCCAAGGCAGAATCATGACGGGCTCAATTCCTTTCGCAAGTTCGCAAGGTTCATATCAGACCGCTACCAGCACGATGGCGCCGATGACCAGCACGGAGCCGGCTGCCATCGATGCCGCGTACCAACGCAGTTGACCGGTTTCGGTACGGCTCAGGGCGGTGTGACCGCCTTTGGCCATACGCGGGATCAGACCGATGGTCTGGTCGAGCGGGTCTTTGCGCAGTGCGTGGCTGATCGCAAGGTATGGCTTGACGAACAGTTTGTCGTAGATCCAGTCGAAGCCCCAGGCAGCGAACCACCAGGCCGAAAGGAAGCGGCCGATGCCGCTGTTGGCGATTGCAGTGACGAAACGACGCTTGCCGAGGAACAGCAGCGCGGCCAGCAGGATACCGGCCAGGGCGATGGCGCCCGAAGCGATTTCCAGACTGTGCTTGGCTTCGCCGCCGGCATGGCCGACGCTTTCCGGCAGTACACCGTGCAGCGGCGGAACGATCATCGCGCCGACGAACGTCGACAGGACGATCAGCACCGACAGTGGCAACCAGTGAGCGATGCCGTGACCGGCGTGGGCTTCGGTCTTCGCTTCACCGTGGAACGCGATGAAGATCAGGCGGAAGGTGTACAGCGAAGTCATGAATGCGCCGACCAGACCTGCATACAGCAGACCGTGGTTGCCGCTGGCGAACGCTTCCCAGAGGATTTCGTCCTTGGAGTAGAAACCTGCGGTCACCAGTGGCAGGGCAGACAGTGCCGCGCCGCCGACGATGAAGCTGGCGTAGGCCAGTGGCAGTTTCTTCCACAGGCCGCCCATCTTGAAGATGTTCTGCTCGTGGTGGCAGGCAACGATCACCGCACCGGACGCAAGGAACAGCAGCGCCTTGAAGAAGGCGTGGGTCATCAAGTGGAAGATCGCGCCATCCCATGCGCCAACGCCCAGCGCCAGGAACATGTAGCCGATCTGGCTCATGGTCGAATAGGCGAGGATACGTTTGATGTCGGTCTGCACCAGTGCGGCAAAACCGGCGAGTACCAGGGTCACGCCGCCGACGATGCCGACGAGGTGCAGGATGTCCGGCGCCAACGCAAACAGGCCGTGGGTACGGGCAATCAGGTAGACACCGGCGGTTACCATGGTCGCGGCGTGGATCAGTGCCGAAACCGGGGTAGGACCGGCCATCGCATCTGCCAGCCAGGTTTGCAGCGGCAGTTGCGCGGATTTACCGACAGCGCCGCCCAGCAGCATCAAGGTGGCCATGACCATCCAGAAGTCGCCGGCCTGGAATTTCTGCGGTGCCAGCACCAGCAGTTCCTGGATATTTAGCGTGCCCAGTTGCGCGAACAGGATGAACAGGCCGATGGCCATGAACACGTCGCCGATACGGGTGACGATAAAGGCTTTGAGTGCCGCGTTACCGTTGTTGCGGTTGCTGTAGTAGAAACCGATCAACAGGTACGAGCACAGGCCCACGCCTTCCCAACCGAAGTACAGGAACAACAGGTTATCGCCCAGGACCAGGAACAGCATGCTGGCGATAAACAGGTTGGTGTAGGCGAAGAAGCGCGAGTACCCGGCTTCACCGCGCATGTACCAGGACGCAAACAGGTGGATCAGGAAGCCGACACCGACGACCACGCCGAGCATGGTCACGGACAGGCCGTCCAGGTACAGCGCGAAGTTCGGCGTGAAGCCTTCCACCGCCATCCACTGCCACAACACCTGGGTGTAGTGACCGCCTTCAGGCGGGGCGACGTTGAATTGCCAGATCACGTAGGCCGTGACGATGGCAGACAGGCCGATGGAGCCGACGCCAATCAGCGCCGACAGGTTTTCCGAAAAGCGGCCGCGTGAGAACGACAGCAGCAGGAAACCTATGAGAGGGAATACGAAAGTCAGATAGAGAAGATTCATCCGCGCATCTCGCTGGCAGCGTCGATATCGAGAGTGTGGAAGCGGCGATACAGCTGCAACAGAATCGCCAGGCCAATACTGGCCTCGGCGGCTGCCAGGCTGATCACCAGGATGAACATGATCTGTCCATCCGGCTGACCCCAGCGGCTACCGGCGACGATGAAGGCCAAAGCGGAGGCATTCATCATGATCTCCAGGCTCATCAGCACGAAGAGAATGTTGCGGCGGACCATCAGGCCGACCAGACCGAGGCAGAACAAGATGCCGGCGACCGCCAGACCATGCTCCAAAGGGATAGCAGGCATCGTCATTGCTCCTTGGCTTCGTTGCGGCCCAAGTGGAACGCCGTGACGGCTGCGGCAAGCAGCAGCATCGAGGCGAGTTCGACCACCAGCAGATAAGGACCGAACAGGCTGATGCCCACGGCCTTGGCGTCTACGGTGGTGTGGCCGATGGCCTGACCGCTGGAGTGGCTGAACAGCACGTACAGCAGTTCAACTAGCAGCAGGGTGCCGAGGGCGACGGGGCCGAGCCAGATGCCGGGCTTGAGCCAGACGCGCTCTTGCTGAACCGAGGCCGGGCCCAGGTTCAGCATCATCACCACGAACACGAACAGCACCATGATGGCGCCAGCGTAGGCGATCACTTCCAGCACACCGGCAAACGGTGCGCCGAGGGCGAAGAACGTCATGGCCACGGCGATCAGCGAAATGATCAGGTAGAGCAGGGCGTGCACAGGGTTGGTGTTGGTGATCACGCGAAGCGTGGACACCACAGCGATACCCGATGCGAAATAGAAAGCGAATTCCATCTTTCTTCCTTAAGGCAGCAAGCTCTTCACGTTGATCGGCTGGGCTTCATTCTGCGCGGAGCCTTTGGGCTTCCCGGCAATCGCCATACCTGCAACACGATAGAAGTTGTAATCAGGGTTTTTGCCGGGGCCGGAGATCAGCAGATCTTCTTTCTCGTACACCAGGTCCTGACGTTTGAACTCGGCCATCTCGAAATCCGGTGTCAGCTGGATCGCGGTGGTCGGGCAGGCTTCCTCGCAGAGGCCGCAGAAAATGCAGCGCGAGAAGTTGATGCGGAAGAAGTCCGGGTACCAGCGACCGTCTTCGGTTTCAGCTTTCTGCAGCGAGATGCAGCCAACCGGGCACGCCACGGCGCACAGGTTGCAGGCTACACAACGCTCTTCACCATCCGGGTCACGGGTCAGGACGATACGGCCACGGAAGCGCGGCGGCAGGTACACGGCTTCTTCCGGGTACTGCAGCGTGTCGCGCTTGCGGAAGGCATGGCCGAAGATCATCACCAGGCTGCGAAGCTGGGTGAAGAAGCCATGCACGATGTCAAAAATGTACTTCATGATTCTCTATCCTCACTGAGCCGCGACGGCGGGCGTGTTGAGCAACACGATCGCAGCGGTCACCAGCATGTTGACGAGGGTCAGCGGCAGGCAGAACTTCCAGCTGAAATCCATCACTTGGTCATACCGTGGGCGCGGGATCGAGGCGCGCAGCAGGATGAAGAACATGATGAAGAACGCGGTTTTGAGCGCGAACCAGATGAACGGGATCTGCGGCAGAATGCCGAACGGACCGTGCCAGCCACCGAAGAACAAGGTCACCAGCAGCGCCGAAATCAACACGATGCCGATGTACTCGCCGACGAAGAACATGCCCCATTTCATGCCGGCGTATTCGATGTGGTAACCGTCGGCCAGTTCCTGCTCCGCTTCCGGCTGGTCGAACGGGTGACGGTGAGTCACGGCGACGCCGGCGATGAAGAAGGTCAGGAAACCGAAGATCTGCGGAATCACGAACCACAGGTTCTGCGCCTGATATTCAACGATGTCACGCATGTTGAACGAGCCGACCTGGATCACGATGCCCATCAGCGACAGGCCCATGAACACTTCGTATGACACGGTTTGTGCCGAGGCCCGCAAGCTGCCCAACAGCGCGAACTTGTTGTTACTGGACCAGCCGGCGAACAGCACCGCGTAGACCGACAGACCGGCCATGGCGAAGAAGAACAGGATGCCGATGTTGATGTCCGCCACACCCCAGGTCGGGGTGATCGGGATGATCGCGAAGGCAATCAGCAAGGCGCTCATGGCCACGACCGGTGCCAGGGTGAAGATCACCTTGTCGGCAAACGGCGGGGTCCAGTCTTCCTTGAAGAACATCTTGATCATGTCAGCCGCGATCTGGAACGCGCCGAACGGGCCGACGCGGTTCGGACCGTAACGGTCCTGCCAGAGGGCGAGCAGACGACGCTCGACCCAGCTCAGCAGCGCGCCGCACACCACAACGGCGAGCAGAATCACGATGGCCTTGAGGACCGCGATGATCACGTCAATCACTTCAGGCGTGAACCAGGTCATTGAGCTGCCTCCTGCAGACCGTCAACGGATTTGCCAAAGATCGCTGGCGGAATGCCGGCGATACCGGCCGGCAATGCGACCAGACCGGCACCCAGCTCTTCGTTGATGCGCAGCGGCAGACGCAAGGTCTGGCCGGCTACGTTCAAGCTGAGCATGGCGCCGTCATTGACACCCAGGCGATCGGCTTCGGATTTGGCCAAAGCGACGTAAGCGGCCGGAATGCGTTCCTGAACCGGAGCGGCTTTCGAAGAGTTCTCTTCGCTGCCGAACAGGTGGAAGAACGGCACGACCTGCCAGGTGCCTGGAGCCGGGTTGAACGCACGCGGAACACTGGCGAACCAGTTCAGCGAATCACCGGTGCTTTCGATCAGGCGGGTGCCCGGGTCGCCAGCGCGGATGTGACCACCGACTTCGTCCTGGAACTTGTTCCAGGCTTGCGGCGAGTTCCAGCCCGGAGACCAGGCGAATGGCACCTGCTGACGCGGTTCGACCGAGCCCGAGTAACCTTCCATGGAGAACGAGAACGCGGTGTCGTTATCCTGGGAAGTACGCGGCTCGTGCACGCTGATGTCGGCGCGCATGGCGGTACGGCCGGAGTAACGCAGCGGTTCGCGCGCCAGTTTCAGGCCTTTGATACGGAACGCGGCGGACGGCGCAGCGTCGACGATGCGCGCCAGTTGCGGCGTGCTGGCGGCGACGGCTGCGGTGACGTGGTCCAGTTGGGTCCAGTCGATCGGCTGGTTCAACAGGGTGGAGCGCAGGGCATGCAGCCAGCGCCAGCCTTCGTGAACCAGGATGCTCGCGTCGAGGTAAGTCGGGTCGAAGACCTGGAAGAAACGCTGGGCGCGGCCCTCCTGGCTGACCAGCGTACCGTCGCCTTCAGCGAAGCTGGCGGCTGGCAGAACCAGGTGCGCGCGATCGCTGGTGGCGGTCTTCTGATGGTCCGCCACGATCACCACTTTCGCGGCGGTCAGGGCGGCATCGACACGGGCTTTGTCGGTACGGGTGTACAGATCGTTTTCCAGCACGACGATGGCGTCGGCGTTACCGTCGATCACGGCTTGCAGCGCTTCGTCGACCGAATTGCCACCGAGCATGGCCAGGCCAAGGCTGTTGGCCTCTGGCACGATCAGGCTGATGGAACCGTTCTTCTCGCGCAGCTTCAAGGCTTTGGCGATGTTGGCGGCGGCTTCGATCAGGGCTTTGGAACCCAGGGAAGTACCGGCAATGATCAGCGGGCGCTTGGCCGCGAGCAGGGCGTCGGCGATGCGCTTGGCCAGTTCGAGGGCTTCAGCATCCAGGCCTTCAACCGCTGGGGCGCTGGCGTCGAGGGCGTGAGCCACGGCGAAACCGATGCGCGCCAGGTCGTCTGGGGCGGCGTGAACGCATTCTTCAGCGATGTCGTCGAGCTTGGTTTCAGCCAGGCTGGCGATGAACAGCGGGTTCAGCGCGTGCTGACCGATGTTCTTCACGGCGGCGTCGAGCCAAGGCTGAACGCGCATGGCATCGGCCATGTCTTCGGCTTTGCCTTTGACCGATTGACGCAGGGACAGCGCCATACGGGCCGCGGTCTGGGTCAGGTCTTCACCCAAGACGAAGATCGCATCGTGGTCTTCGATGTCGCGCATGTTCGGGATCGGCAGCGGGCTGTCTTTCAACACCTGCATGACCAGACGAATGCGTTCCAGCTCGGCGGCTTCGATACCGGAGTAGAAGTGCTCGGCGCCGACCAGTTCGCGCAACGCGTAGTTGCTTTCGAGGCTGGCACGCGGCGAACCGATACCGACGATGTTGCGACCGCGCAGCAGGTCAGCGGCTTTATCCAGCGCTTCGTCGAGGCTCAGCTTGGCGCCGTTGGCCAGCAGTGGCTGACGCGGACGGTCTTCGCGGTTGACGTAGCCATAGCCGAAACGGCCACGGTCGCACAGGAAGTACTGGTTTACCGAACCGTTGAAACGGTTTTCGATACGACGCAGTTCACCATAACGCTCGCCCGGGGAGATGTTGCAACCGCTGGAGCAGCCATGGCAGATGCTCGGCGAGAACTGCATGTCCCACTTGCGGTTGTAGCGCTCGGAGTGAGTCTTGTCGGTGAACACACCGGTCGGGCAGACCTCGGTGAGGTTGCCGGAGAACTCGCTTTCCAGGGTGCCGTCTTCAACGCGACCGAAGTACACGTTGTCGTGGGCGCCGAACACACCGAGGTCGGTGCCGCCGGCGTAGTCCTTATAGAAGCGCACGCAGCGGTAGCAAGCAATGCAGCGGTTCATTTCGTGGGAAATGAACGGGCCCAGTTGCTGGTTCTGGTGAGTGCGCTTGGTGAAGCGATAACGGCGCTCGTTGTGGCCGGTCATCACGGTCATGTCTTGCAGGTGGCAGTGACCGCCTTCTTCACAGACCGGGCAGTCGTGCGGGTGGTTGGTCATCAGCCATTCGACGACGCTGGCGCGAAACACTTTCGCTTCTTCGTCTTCGATGGAGATCCAGCTGCCGTCGGTGGCGGGGGTCATGCAGGACATGACGATCCGACCACGGGTGTCGTTGGCGTCGGTGTACTGCTTGACCGCGCACTGGCGGCAAGCGCCAACGCTGCCAAGGGCGGGGTGCCAGCAGAAATAAGGGATATCGAGGCCTAGTGACAGACATGCCTGTAACAGGTTGTCTGCCCCATCGACTTCGAGCTCTTTGCCGTCTACGTGGATAGTGGCCATGGTTCAAAGTTCTTCGTTGGCCCGGTGTCAGCGGGCGTGGCTAATGGAATCTTGTTATTCGCGTGAATCAACACAGCCGTTAAAGGCGTCATCACACGACAAAGCGAAGGGCACGGACCCTTCGCTTCTTTAAGCGTTTACGCGCCGACTACGATCGGCCTTGCCAGAGGCGGGACGACGGCGCTGGTGGGCGCGATGCCGGCTTCGAACTCATGGCGGAAGTATTTGATTGCGCTGCCCAACGGCTCCACGGCGCCCGGTGCGTGAGCACAGAAGGTCTTGCCCGGGCCGAGGAAACCGACCAGACCCAGCAGGGTCTCGATATCGCCGGCTTGCCCTTCACCGTTCTCGATCGCGCGCAGCAGCTTGACGCTCCACGGCAGACCGTCACGGCACGGGGTGCAGAAACCGCACGATTCACGGGAGAAGAACTCTTCCATGTTGCGCAGCAGGGACACCATGTTGACGCTGTCGTCCACCGCCATGGCCAGGCCGGTACCCATGCGGGTGCCCACTTTGGCGATGCCGCCGGCGTACATTTGTGCGTCCAGGTGTTCCGGCAACAGGAAACCGGTACCGGCGCCGCCTGGCTGCCAGCACTTGAGTTTGTAACCGTCGCGCATGCCGCCGGCGTAGTCTTCGAACAACTCGCGACCGGTGACGCCGAACGGCAATTCCCACAGGCCCGGGTTCTTGACCTTGCCGGAGAAGCCCATGAGCTTGGTGCCCATGTCTTCACTGCCTTCGCGCGCCAACGATTTGTACCAGTCCACGCCGTCGGCAATGATCGCCGGCACGTTGCACAGGGTTTCAACGTTGTTCACGCACGTCGGCTTGCCCCACACGCCAACGGCGGCAGGGAAGGGCGGCTTGGAGCGCGGGTTGGCGCGACGACCTTCGAGGGAGTTGATCAGTGCGGTTTCTTCACCGCAGATGTAACGCCCGGCGCCGGTGTGGACGAACAGCTCGAAATCGAAGCCGCTGCCCAGGATGTTCTTGCCCAGCAGGCCCGCTGCCTTGGCTTCTTCCACGGCACGGTTCAGGTGCTTGGCGGCGGTGGTGTATTCGCCACGCAGGAAGATGTAGCCACGGTAGGTTTTCAGCGCGCGAGCACTGATCAGCATGCCTTCGATCAGCAGATGGGGCAGTTGCTCCATCAGCATGCGGTCTTTCCAGGTGTTCGGTTCCATCTCGTCCGCGTTGCACAGCAGGTAACGGATGTTGATGGATTCGTCTTTGGGCATCAGGCCCCACTTAACGCCCGTGGGGAAGCCTGCACCGCCGCGACCTTTGAGGCCGGCGTCTTTCACAGTCTGGACGATGTCGTCCTGGGCCATGTCGGCGAAGGCTTTGCGCGCAGCGGCGTAACCGTTCTTGGCCTGGTATTCGTCGAGCCAGACAGCTTCGCCGTCGTCACGCAGACGCCAGGTGAGCGGGTGAGTCTCGGCCGACCGCTTGATGCGGTTGGCAGGACCGAAGGAAGTCAGGGTCATACGTAGCCCTCGAGCAATTTGGCAACGCCGGCAGGCTGCACATCACCGAAAGTGTCGTCGTCGATCATCAACGCCGGCGCCTTGTCGCAGTTGCCGAGGCAGCAGACCGGCAGCAGGGTGAAACGACCGTCGGCGGTGGTCTGACCCAGGCCGATGCCCAGATTGCTCTGGATTTCGCTGACGACCGATTCATGGCCGCCGATGTAGCAGACCATGCTGTCGCAGACGCGAATGATGTGGCGGCCAACCGGCTGACGGAAGATCTGGCTGTAGAACGTCGCCACTCCTTCAACGTCGCTGGCCGGGATGCCGAGGATCTCGCCGATGGCGTAGAGCGCGCCGTCAGGCACCCAGCCACGTTCCTTCTGGACGATCTTCAGGGCTTCGATCGACGCCGCGCGCGGGTCTTCATAGTGATGCAGCTCGTGCTCGATGGCCGAGCGCTCGGTTTCACTCAAGGTGAAACGGTCTGTCTGGATAAGCGTGCTATTCATGCTTAGCGGTCCACGTCGGCCATAACGAAATCGATACTACCCAGGTACGCGATCAAGTCCGCGACCATGCTGCCTTTGATCACCGAAGGGATCTGCTGCAGGTGCGGGAAGCTTGGGGTGCGAATCCGGGTGCGGTAGCTCATGGTGCCGCCATCGCTCGTCAGGTAATAACTGTTGATGCCCTTGGTCGCTTCGATCATCTGGAAGGATTCGTTGGCCGGCATGACCGGGCCCCACGAAACTTGCAGGAAGTGCGTGATCAGGGTCTCGATGTGCTGCAGCGTGCGCTCTTTCGGCGGCGGCGTGGTCAGCGGGTGATCCGCCTTGTACGGGCCTTCCGGCATGTTGCGCATGCACTGCTCGATGATCTTGATGCTCTGGCGCATTTCTTCGACGCGCACGATGCAACGATCGTAGGCATCGCCATTGACGGCCAGCGGCACTTCGAATTCGAAGTTTTCGTAACCGGAGTATGGGCGCGCTTTACGCAGGTCGAAGTCGCAACCGGTCGAACGCAAGCCTGCACCGGTAACGCCCCATTCGAAGGCTTCCTTGGTGTTGTAGGCGGCGACGCCGATGGTCCGGCCTTTGAGGATGCTGTTGTCCAGGGCGGCTTTCTGGTATTCGTCCAGACGCTTTGGCATCCACTCGACGAAATCTTTCACCAGTTTTTCCCAGCCGCGCGGCAGGTCGTGCGCGACGCCGCCGATGCGGTACCAGGCCGGGTGCAGACGGAAACCGGTAATGGCTTCGATCACCGTGTACGCCTTCTGACGGTCGGTGAACGTGAAGAACACCGGGGTCATGGCGCCGACGTCCTGGATGTAAGTCCCCAGGAACAGCAGGTGGCTGGTGATCCGGAAGAACTCGGCCATCATGATGCGGATGACGTCGACCTTCTCAGGCACCTTGATGCCGGCCAGCTTCTCGACCGAGAGCACGTAGGGCAGGTTGTTCATCACGCCGCCGAGGTAGTCGATACGGTCGGTGTACGGGATGAAACTGTGCCAGGACTGACGCTCGGCCATCTTCTCGGCACCACGGTGGTGGTAACCGACGTCCGGCACGCAGTCGACGATCTCTTCACCGTCCAGCTGCAGGATGATGCGGAACGCACCGTGCGCAGAAGGGTGGTTAGGACCGAGGTTGAGGAACATGTAGTCCTCGTTCGCACCGGATCGCTTCATGCCCCAGTCTTCAGGCTTGAAGCGCGCGGCTTCTTCCTCGAGCTGTTGCTTGGCCAGCGTCAGGCTGAACGGATCGAACTCGGTAGCGCGGGCCGGGAAATCCTTGCGCAGCGGGTGACCTTCCCAGGTCGGCGGCATCATGATGCGGGTCAGGTGCGGGTGACCGGCAAAGTTGATGCCGTACATGTCCCACACTTCACGCTCGTACCAGTTGGCGTTCGGCCAGATACCGGTCACGGTCGGCACGCTGAGGTCGCTCTCGGATAAGGCGACCTTGATCATGACGTCACTATTACGTTCGATCGACATCAAGTGATAGAACACAGTGAAGTCGGCGCCGCTTGGCAGCCCTTGACGCTTGGTGCGCAGACGCTCGTCCACGCCGTGCAGGTCATAGAGCATGACGTACGGCTTGGGCAGGTTGCGCAGGAAGGTCAGGACTTCGACGAGTTTGGCACGGGCAACCCAAAGCACCGGCATGCCGGTGCGGGTAGGCTGGGCGGTGAACGCCTCGGGGCCAAAACGGTTATTCAGTTCGACGACCACATCCTGGTCGTCTGCCTTATAAGGCGGGATGTACAGAGCACTGCCTGTAGTCATGGTTATTTATCGCTTTCGGTCAACGTAAAGAATGAAGCCAGTTTCTCGTTCTATAAAAGAAGCAGATCTGGATCAGACTTCGTCGGGGCTGCGCAGGTTGGTGACTGCGATTCGCTGTTCGCGGCGCTGTTCCTTTTGCGAAGGCATCTCGGCGCGGTACACGCCTTGATCACCGACGACCCAGGAAAGCGGACGACGCTCCTGTCCAATCGACTCTTGCAAGAGCATCAAGCCTTGCAGAAAAGCTTCAGGACGGGGCGGGCAGCCAGGCACGTAGACGTCCACGGGCAGGAACTTGTCCACCCCTTGAACGACAGAGTAGATGTCGTACATGCCACCGGAGTTGGCGCACGAACCCATGGAGATAACCCATTTAGGTTCGAGCATTTGCTCGTAGAGACGCTGAATGATCGGCGCCATCTTGATGAAGCAGGTACCGGCGATAACCATGAAATCCGCCTGGCGCGGCGATGCCCGGATAACCTCGGCGCCAAAGCGCGCGATGTCGTGGGGCGCCGTGAAGGCGGTGGTCATTTCCACGTAGCAGCACGAAAGACCGAAGTTATACGGCCACAGGGAGTTCTTGCGCCCCCAGTTGACTGTGCCGTTAAGCACGTCTTCGAGCTTGCCCATGAAGATGTTTTTGTGAACTTGATCTTCTAACGGATCGGAAACGGTTTCCCGTTCGCCAATCGGATACTGCTCGTTAGGAGCATCGGGGTCGATCCTGGTGAGATTGTATTGCATTGCCAAAGCCTCATTGTTTCAGCTTCGCCTGCCGCTTGCGACGAGCTTCCGGAGCCCAGTCAAGGGCGCCCACTCGGAACAGGTAGACAAGACCTGCCAACAGAATTGCTATGAAAACGAGAGCTTCGACGAATCCGGTCCAGCCGCTTTCGCGGACGGACACAGACCAGGCAAAGAGAAAGAGGGCTTCGATATCGAAGATCACGAAGAGCATCGCGACCAGATAGAATTTGGCTGAGAGCCGTAAGCGGGCGCCACCTGTAGGTAGCATGCCGGACTCGAACGGTTCGTTTTTGCTGCGGCCCCAGGCTTTTGACCCGAGGAGGCTGGAGACGCCGAGCATGAAGGCGCAAAGGCCGACGACGCCCAGAAGGAAAATGGCAAAGCCCCAGTTGTGGGCCATGAGTCCTGTCGCTTCGGGCATGCTGGTAATCCTTAACAGAGAGCAAAGGTCTCTGAGCTTGAAAAGAAACAAAGCAGTGACGATATGTCGCAGCAATCAATCCCGCTGATTTTATGGCACAACACCGTGCAAGTAAAATTCCTATAGCGAAATTATTTATAGGAATAAGGACATAACGCACCTTCAAAGCCCCGCAGCCCATGCGTTGCGGGCATTAGCCGGGTTTTCATCAATATTGTTTTGTAGAGAATGTAACGAGCATAGTTGCGGCTAAATGATAATCAATATTATTTGGCAGGGTTTTTAAACTGTTTAACGGGTAGATGAGTGGGAAGTTGCCTTATATAGCTTTTAATGCAAGTAGCGGCGATGCACGTTTTACCTCGGTTTTTTGCTCGCGGTACCGCTCTGGATCAATGTTTTTCCCACAAATTTTGGGTTGAGTCGTTCCCTGTGGTGGGGATGAAATCGCGGGCAAAAAAACGCCCCGAACCAGTCGGGGCGTCAGATGTGCGACGTTGCGGTTAGCTTTTTACTCGGTCCGCAACGGCCGTGTACTCAGTATCAGTGGAACTGTTCTTCTTCAGTCGAACCGGTCAGTGCGGTTACCGAAGACGAGCCACCTTGAATCACAGTGGTCATGTCGTCGAAGTAGCCGGTGCCCACTTCCTGCTGGTGAGCCACGAAGGTGTAACCCTTGGAGGCGTCAGCGAACTCTTGCTCTTGCAGTTTCACGTACGCAGTCATGTCGTTGCGGGCGTAGTCGTGCGCCAGGTTGAACATGCTGTGCCACATGTTGTGAATGCCGGCCAGGGTGATGAACTGGTGCTTGTAACCCATGGCGGACAGTTCGCGCTGGAACTTGGCGATGGTCGCGTCGTCCAGGTTTTTCTTCCAGTTGAAGGAAGGCGAGCAGTTGTACGACAGCAGTTGGTCCGGGTATTCCTTTTTGATCGCTTCAGCGAAGCGACGAGCTTCGTCCAGATCCGGCTTGGCAGTTTCGCACCAGATCAGGTCGGCATACGGAGCGTAAGCCAGGCCGCGAGCGATCGCCTGGTCCAGGCCGGCGCGTACTTTGTAGAAGCCTTCCTGGGTACGTTCGCCAGTCACGAACGGCTGGTCGTATGGGTCGCAATCGGAAGTCAGCAGGTCAGCCGCGTTAGCGTCGGTACGAGCCAAAATGATGGTCGGAGTACCGGCAACGTCAGCTGCCAGACGGGCAGCGGTCAGCTTCTGTACAGCTTCCTGGGTAGGAACCAGTACCTTGCCGCCCATGTGGCCGCATTTTTTCACGGAAGCCAGTTGGTCTTCGAAGTGAACGCCGGCGGCGCCTGCTTCGATCATGCTTTTCATCAGCTCGTAAGCGTTCAGAACGCCGCCGAAACCGGCTTCAGCGTCAGCTACGATTGGAGCGAAGTAGTCGATGTAGCCTTCGTCGCCCGGGCCTTTACCGGCTTTCCACTGGATCTGGTCGGCACGACGGAACGAGTTGTTGATGCGCTTGACCACGGTTGGAACCGAATCCACCGGGTACAGCGACTGATCCGGGTACATCGATTCGGCGGAGTTGTTGTCCGCAGCAACCTGCCAGCCCGACAGGTAAATCGCCTGGATACCGGCTTTGACTTGTTGTACAGCCTGGCCGCCGGTCAGGGCGCCCATGCAGTTGACGAAATCTTTATCAGGACGGAAGGATGGCTTGGCGCCCTGGGTCACCAGGTTCCACAGCTTCTCGGCGCCCAGCTTTGCAAAGGTGTGCTCAGGTTGAACCGAGCCGCGCAGGCGGACGACGTCAGCAGCGGAGTAAGCGCGTGTCACGCCTTTCCAGCGTGGGTTTTCAGCCCAATCTTTTTCGAGGGCTGCAATTTGCTGTTCGCGTGTCAGTGCCATGGAGATAAACCTCGTCGCATAGGTCTGGGTGGAAAATTCCTGCTCCTGCCAAGTACGCGATTCAATTGGGGCGTAAGAGGCTGCTCGCTGACCAGAAGCTTAGGTGGTCAAGTCGGATTCGGCGGGATTGGCGACGGGATGAACGATGGGCTCGAGGGGAAGTGAGCAGGTAAGGGCGAACTGGCGAGCGCATTCGGGCGTCGTGGGCCTTGGTACGAACTTCAGTGTGGAGCCGGGTTACCTAATTACGCTTCCGTCCCTCGGGACAACTTCGTTCCAGTCGGCAACCTCGTCAAACACACCTTGTGGGCGGTACAGACACGAAGCGGCTCGCGGGGTAGATACGAGCAGCGCCTCGAAGGCCCTTGCCAGGGCCCCTGATTAGCGGGAGCGAGGCCATCATGCCTTTGCTTTTTTCGATCGTCAAACGTTTTGTAGTGCTTTTTTTTAGGCACTACATCTTTGGTCTAATAAGACTAATCAGTCAGTTTTCGGTGGTTTAGTCCAAAGTATCGACTTTCACCCGCAACGTCATGTCATCCCGGCCCTGAGTCGAGTAGCTGCGGGTCAGGCCCTGTTTATCGGCCTGAGTCTGGCGGTTTACACCGGCCAGGGTGATCCACTCGCCCAGACGTCCTGTGACAGTTGTGTCGGTACTTTGCACATTCACTACATCGGGACGTTCCTGGCTCATGCGGTCACGGTTGGTACTGATCGAGAGGTGAACGATGTCGCCGGTGACGCTGGCGGTGACGTAGAAGCCCTGGGTGACGTTGCGGTACTCGGTCTGGCTGCGCAGGTCGCCGTAGGAATCGGTCTGAGAGCTGGTGAGCGGTACGCTTTGGCCGACCTGAATCAGCGCCGGTGCACCTTCACTGGCCTGAATCTGCTGGATGCCGCCATCGCGGCTGTCGGTGCTGCGATTGATGATGCGTGTCTGGCTCGGCTTGGCGCCGTTGATCGAGTAACCCTGGTCGCCCTGGAAGTTGTTTTCGTTGGTGTCGACGGTGATCAGCAGGCGCTTGGCGGCAACGTCGAGTTGTGCAACAAGGGCCTTAAGTTCGTCGATCTTGCGTTGATCGGCATTGACGATCAGCTGGTTGCCGTAGGCGCTGACCTGACCGTCCTTGCCAATGAAATCCTGCGCCATGGGGAGCATATCGGCACTGGTGCGGTAGTTCAGGGGCACGATCTCGGTGGCTGCCATGACTGAAAAACTGCACGTCAGCAGCAGCGTGGTGAGTAGGGTGCGTAGGGACATATCCGTTATCTCCGACATCTTGAAGTGTTGATATTGCCAGTTTGTCGGCCCGGCGTGGGGCAAGTTGAATCGTAGACAGCAAAACGCCCCGGCATCCGGGGATGGCGGGGCGTTTTGTGTGTTCTTTAGGCCGCCTTCGCGGGCAGGCCTCGCACCTAAGGTTCAGCATAAATCCTGTAGGAGCGAGGCTTGCCCGCGAAGGGTGCGACTCGGTGTCAGACCGAGTGCCGCACCATGTCCACATGCGGAATCCCGGCTTCCAGGAACTCCTCACTGACCAGGCTGAAGCCCAGGCGCTGATAGAACGCCGTGGCCTGGACCTGTGCGCTCAGCATTTGCTGCTTCAGATCGCGCTTCTCGGCTTCACCGATCACCGCTTGCATCAGCGCATCGCCGACTTTCAAACCGCGCCAGTCTTTGAGCACTGATACCCGGCCGATGTGCCCATCGGGCAGCAGGCGGGCGGTGCCAATTGGAAAGTCGCCTTCGAAGGCCAGAAAATGCACCGCCGTTGCGTCATCGGCATCCCATTCCAGCTCTGGCGGAACGGATTGCTCGGCAATGAACACCGTCTCACGAATGCGCCGGATCTCGGCGTTGTCCTTTTGCCAGTCTGCGACACGAACGTGAATTTTACTCATCGGCAAACCCCAGGCTTCCTTGCTTGATCAGTTCACACAGCAGGCCGCGGCCGTCTTCGTCGCTCAGCCACTCGCCCAGATTGTCGGTGTGCAGGGAGTCGGCAGCGCAGATCATTTTAAGCAGCTCACGCAGCTTGCCCGGCAGATAACGGCTCTGGCCGCTGGCGAACAGCAACAGGTCGTCATCGACTTCGGACCAGGCCAGGCGTGCGCTTGGGTTGCGGATCAGTATCGCGCCTTGCTCCAGGCTGGCGAGCAGGTCGTCTTCTTCGATCTCTTCCGGGCCCACCACCAGCTCCGGGTAGCGCGGCTCAGTCATGTACTGGCCAAACCAGGTCAGCAGCAGGCGCTCGTCGCTCATGTGCTCGGCCAGCAGGCTTTTGAGGCGATCAAGGGCGTCATGCTGGATTTGGTGCGGATCAACCGCAGGCAGCGCGTCGGCGTCGGTGTAGCGTTCTTCGTCCGACAGGAACTGGCTGAGGAAGTCAGTGAAGTGAGTCAGCACTTCAGCGGCGCTCGGTGCACGGAAGCCGACCGAATACGTCAGGCAGTCATCGACGGCCACGCCGCAGTGGGCCAGGCGTGGCGGCAGGTAGAGCATGTCGCCCGGTTCCAGGACCCACTCATCGGTGGCTTCGAAATCAGCGAGGATGCGCAGGTCCGCGTGTTGCAGCAACTTGCTCTCGGAATCGCACATCTGGCCGATTTTCCAGTTGCGCTTGCCGTGACCCTGCAGCAGGAACACATCGTAGTTGTCGAAGTGCGGACCGACGCTGCCACCCGGGGCGGCAAAGCTGATCATCACGTCGTCGACGCGCCAGCTCGGCAAGAAGCGGAAGCTCTCCAGCAGTTCAGCAACTTCCGGAACGAATTGGTCAACGGCTTGAACCAGCAGGGTCCAGTCGCGCTCCGGCAGTTTGCTGAATTCGTCTTCGGCGAACGGGCCGCGACGCAATTCCCAGGGACGCTCGCCGTTCTCGATCACCAGGCGCGATTCAACTTCTTCTTCCAGCGCCAGGCCGGCCAGTTCGTCGGCGTCGATCGGGCTTTCGAATTCAGGAATCGCCTGGCGGATCAGCAGGGGTTTTTTCTGCCAGTAGTCGCGCAGGAATTCGCGCGCCGTGATGCCGCCCAGAAGTTGAAGAGGAATGTCAGGATTCATGTGTAACCTATTGAAAAAAAGTACTTTTCAGACGGGAATAAAAACGCCCGGCGCTGCCGGGCGTCTCAAACGGGTAAAGCGGTCGATCAGATGCGTTTGGCTTGCTCTACAGCGTTACCGATGTAGTTCGCCGGGGTGAGCAATTTCAGCTCGGCCTTGGCGGCGGCTGGCATGTCCAGACCGTCGATGAAAGTTTGCAGTGCTTCAGGGCTGATGCCCTTGCCGCGCGTCAACTCTTTCAGCTTTTCATACGGGTTTTCGATGTTGTAGCGACGCATAACGGTCTGGATCGGCTCGGCCAATACTTCCCAGCACGCGTCCAGGTCAGCAGCAATCTTCTGGGCGTTGAGCTCCAGTTTGCTGATGCCTTTGAGGCTGGCTTCATAAGCGATCACGCTGTGGGCGAAGCCGACACCGAGGTTGCGCAGCACGGTGGAGTCGGTCAGGTCACGCTGCCAGCGGGAGATCGGCAGCTTGCTCGCCAAATGCTGGAACAGCGCGTTGGCGATACCCAGGTTGCCTTCGGAGTTCTCGAAGTCGATCGGGTTGACCTTGTGCGGCATGGTCGACGAACCGATTTCGCCAGCGATGGTGCGCTGCTTGAAATAACCCAGGGAAATGTAGCCCCAGATGTCGCGGTCGAAGTCGATCAGGATGGTGTTGAAGCGAGCGATCGCGTCGAACAGCTCGGCAATGTAGTCGTGCGGTTCGATCTGCGTGGTGTAAGGGTTGAAACCCAGACCCAGTTCGTCTTCGATGAAGGCGCGGGCGTTTTCTTCCCAGTCGATCTCAGGGTAGGCCGACAAGTGTGCGTTGTAGTTACCGACAGCGCCGTTGATCTTGCCCAGCAGCGGAACGGCAGCGACCTGAGCAATTTGACGCTCAAGACGGTAAACCACGTTCGCCAGCTCTTTGCCCAGAGTGGTCGGGGAGGCTGGTTGACCGTGGGTGCGCGACAGCATTGGCACGTCAGCGAAACGGATGGCCAGTTCGCGGATGGCGTCGCAGGTCTGGCGCATCAGCGGCAGCATCACGTCATCACGGCCTTCGCGCAGCATCAGGGCGTGGGACAGGTTGTTGATGTCCTCGCTGGTGCAGGCAAAGTGGATGAACTCGCTGACCTTGGCCAGTTCCGGCAGCTTGGCCGCCTGCTCCTTGAGCAGGTATTCGATGGCTTTTACGTCGTGGTTGGTGGTGCGCTCGATCTCTTTGACACGCTCGGCGTGCTCCAGAGCGAAGTTTTCCGCCAGGGTGTTCAACACCGCGTTGGCTTCGGCGGAGAACGCCGGCACTTCGCTGATGCCTGGGTGAGCAGCCAGGCGCTGGAGCCAGCGCACTTCAACCAGAACGCGAGCACGGATCAGGCCGTACTCGCTGAAAATTGGGCGCAGGGCCTGGGTTTTGCCGGCGTAGCGGCCGTCAACAGGGGAAACCGCAGTGAGCGAAGAAAGCTGCATGGGGTGTTCTCGGACAGTCGGGCAACGAAATGGGGCGCGTATCATACATGAAAAAATCCGCCGGTCCGTTGCCAACTGACCGGCGTATTACGCGTTACAGATCTAAAGCAGTGTTGCGGGCGCGGTTCAGCTGCTGCGCATCAGCGGGTAAAGCTCTTTGAGTAACTTGCGACGGCTGATGACCAGCTGCCAGCGATGGCCGCCCAACTGTCGCCACAAGCGCGCCGAACGAATCCCGGCCAGCAACAGGGCGCGGATTTTCGAGGCGTTGCTTGGTTGCTGCAGATTGCGCATGTCGCCGTGGACTTGAATCCGTTGGCGCAAGGTGCTCAGGGTGTCCTGGTACAACGCACCGCAGGCCGCAATCACGTTTTCGTGGGCCGGGCCGAAGTGTTCGACCTGGGACTGAATCTGCGGCAGACGCTTGCCGATCACATCGAGCATGTCGTCGCGCTTGGCCAACTGACGCTCCAGGCCGAGCATGGCCAGGGCGTAACGCAGCGGTTCGCGCTGCAGGGTGCTCGGGTCGCGTTCCAGGGCGCCGATCAATGCGCGATAGCCTTCACGCAGATTGAGGTCGTCGCCGCCGTACACTTCCAGGGTGTCCTTGGGGTCGCGGATCAGCAGGCTGCCGAGCATGCAGGTCAGGCCGGCTTCGGTGGTCTGGCCGGTCTTGGCAATCTTGTCGACGAGGACGGCGGCGAGAAACACGCCGCCCAGCGCCGTCAGTTGCTCCTGAGTGGGGTTCATGCCTTGCTGCTCCATGGCTCTGCGACTTCAATCACGCCGCCGCCCAGGCAGATTTCACCGTCATAGAACACCACGGACTGGCCCGGAGTGACCGCGCGCTGCGGGTCATCAAAGGTCGCGCGGTAGCCGGTCGCGGTTTTCTCCAGCATGCACGGCTGGTCGCTTTGGCGATAACGAACCTTGGCGGTCAACTTGCGCGGCTCGGTCAGGTCGATCGGGTTGACCCAATAGATGTCCGAGGCGAGCAGGGCGCGGGAGAACAGGTACGGATGATCATTGCCCTGGCCGACGATCAGCTCGTTGTGTTCCAGGTCCTTGATCAGCACGTACCACGGTTCGTCGCCGGCGTCTTTCAAGCCGCCGATGCCCAGGCCCTGCCGCTGGCCGATGGTGTGATACATCAGGCCGTGGTGACGGCCGATGACTTCACCTTCGGTGGTCTTGATCTCGCCCGGTTGGGCCGGCAGGTACTGCTTGAGGAAGTCGCTGAAGCGGCGTTCGCCGATAAAGCAGATCCCGGTGGAATCCTTTTTCTTCGCGGTGGCGAGTTCGTGTTTCTCGGCAATCGCGCGCACTTCGGGCTTTTCCAGTTCGCCGACCGGGAACAGCGTCTTGGCGATCTGTTCACCGCCGACGGCGTGCAGGAAGTAACTCTGGTCCTTGTTCGGGTCCAGGCCCTTGAGCAGTTCGGTACGGCCGTCGATGTCGCGGCGGCGCACGTAGTGGCCGGTAGCGATCAGGTCGGCACCGAGCACCATGGCGTAGTCGAGGAACGCCTTGAACTTGATCTCGCGGTTGCACAGGATGTCCGGGTTCGGCGTGCGACCGGCCTTGTATTCGGCCAGGAAGTGCTCGAACACGTTGTCCCAGTACTCGGCGGCGAAGTTGGCGGTGTGCAGCTTGATGCCAATCTTGTCGCACACGGCCTGAGCGTCCGCCAGGTCGTCCATGGCGGTGCAGTATTCCGTTCCATCGTCTTCTTCCCAGTTCTTCATGAACAGGCCTTCCACCTCATAACCCTGCTCGATCAGCAGGAGAGCGGAAACGGAAGAGTCCACGCCGCCGGACATACCGACAATGACGCGCTTCTTTTGTGTGTCAGAAGGGGCTGGATCACGCATAGGGATTCAATGAGTGTCTTGAAAAAGGACGCGATTCTAACAGGCCGAAGCCCGCAAGGCTAAAGAGAAGGGCGGATCAGTTCGAGACCGAAGAATTTGCCGTCCAGATAATCATCGATACAGCGGATGATCAGCTCACTGCGCCAGTTTGCGCGCTGTGCCATGAGTTCGTCACGCGTCAGCCATTTTGCGCCGACGATGCCGTCGTCCAGCTGATAGTCGGGGTGATGTTTCAGCGGTTTTGCGGTGAAACAGACCCGTTGGTAGGTCACGCCGTTGCTGGGGGCGGTGTAGAGGTAAATGCCCACCACGCCGGTCGGTTCGACGTCCCAGCCGGTTTCTTCCAGGGTTTCACGCACGGCGGCTTCGATCAGGGTCTCGTCCGGGTCGAGGTGGCCGGCGGGCTGGTTGAGCACCGTTCGTCCGTGCTTGGTTTCTTCGACCATCAGAAAACGGCCGTTGTTTTCGACGATGGTGGCGACGGTGATGTGGGGTTTCCAGTCCATGAAGCGTCCTCAAATGTTGAATAGTGAAATACAGGACCTGTGGGGGCTGGCTTGCCTGCGATAGCGGTGGGTCAGTCGACATCAGTGGTGGAGGATAAACCGCTATCGCAGGCAAGCCAGCTCCCACAGGGTTTTGTTTGGGCAGTCAGATCTGTGTAGAACCCACAAACAAAAACCCCGGCACGGGGCCGGGGCTTCTTTGCATCCTTACAACCTTAAACCAACGCAGCGATCGCGGCGTTGAAGGTGTTGCTTGGGCGCATGGCCTTGCTGATCAGCTCGGCATTGGCGTGGTAGTAACCGCCGATGTCCACTGGCTTGCCCTGGACAGCGTTGAGCTCGGCAACGATGGTTGCTTCCTTCTCGGTCAGGGTCTTGGCCAGTTCGCCGAACTGCGCTTGCAGTGCAGCGTCTTCGGTCTGGGCGGCCAGGGCCTGAGCCCAGTACAGCGCCAGGTAGAAGTGGCTGCCGCGGTTGTCGATGTTGCCGACTTTGCGCGATGGCGACTTGTTGTTGTCCAGGAACTGGCCGGTGGCCTGATCCAGGGTCTTGGCCAGCACCAGCGCTTTCGGGTTGTTGTAAGTAACACCCAGATGCTCGAGGGAAGCGGCCAGGGCCAGGAACTCGCCCAGGGAATCCCAGCGCAGGAAGTTTTCTTCCAGCAGCTGCTGAACGTGCTTCGGTGCCGAACCGCCAGCGCCGGTTTCGAACAGACCGCCGCCATTCATCAGCGGAACGATCGACAGCATCTTGGCGCTGGTGCCCAGTTCCATGATCGGGAACAGGTCGGTCAGGTAGTCGCGCAGTACGTTGCCGGTCACCGAGATGGTGTCCTTGCCTTCGCGGGTGCGCTGCAGGGTGAATTTCATCGCGTCGACAGGCGCCATGATCTGGATGTCCAGACCGGCAGTGTCGTGATCCTTCAGGTAGGCCTGAACTTTCTCGATCACCACGCCGTCGTGGGCGCGCATCGGGTCCAGCCAGAAAATAGCCGGGGTTGCGCTTGCACGGGCACGGTTGACAGCCAGTTTGACCCAGTCCTGGATCGGCGCGTCTTTGGTCTGGCACATGCGGAAGATGTCGCCGGCTTCAACCGACTGTTCCAGCAGGGTGCGGCCAGCGCCGTCGGAAACCCGAACCACGCCGTTGGCCTTGATCTGGAAGGTCTTGTCGTGGGAGCCGTACTCTTCGGCTTTTTTCGCCATCAGGCCAACGTTTGGCACGCTGCCCATGGTGGTTGGATCGAAAGCGCCGTGCAGCTTGCAGTCTTCGATCACCGCCTGGTAGATGGTGGCGTAGCAGCGATCCGGGATCACCGCCTTGGTGTCGTGCAGCTGGCCGTCGGTGCCCCACATTTTGCCGGAGTCACGGATCATGGCCGGCATCGAGGCGTCGACGATCACGTCGCTCGGCACGTGCAGGTTGGTGATGCCTTTGTCGGAGTTGACCATGGCCAACGACGGACGAGCGGCGTAGACCGCCTGGATGTCCGCTTCGATCGCAGCTTGCTGCTCAGTTGGCAGGGCTTTGATGCGAGCGTACAGGTCGCCGATGCCGTTGTTCAGGTTGAAGCCGATCTGTGCCAGCACGTCAGCGTGCTTGGCCAGTGCGTCTTTATAGAACTCGGCAACGATCTGGCCGAACATGATCGGGTCGGAGACCTTCATCATGGTGGCTTTCAAGTGAACCGACAGCAGCACGCCTTTTTGCTTGGCGTCTTCGATCTCGGCAGCGATGAAGCTGCGCAGAGCATTTTTGCTCATGACCGCGCAATCGAGGATCTCACCGGCTTGCACGGTGGTTTTTTCTTTCAGGACGGTGGTGTTGCCGTCTTGAGCGATCAGTTCGATTTTGACGGCATCAGCGGCGTCGATCAGGGCAGCTTTTTCGCTGCCGTAGAAATCACCGGTGCTCATGTGTGCGACGTGGGACTTGGAGTCCGCAGCCCAGGCGCCCATCTTGTGCGGGTGCTTGCGTGCATAGTTCTTGACCGACAGCGGTGCACGACGATCGGAGTTGCCTTCGCGCAGAACCGGGTTCACGGCGCTGCCCTTGATCTTGTCGTAACGCGACTTGGCGAGCTTGTCGGCGTCGGTGGTCACGGTTTCCGGGTAGTCCGGCAGGGCGAAGCCTTGGGCCTGCAGCTCTTTGATCGCGGCTTGCAGTTGCGGAACCGAGGCGCTGATGTTCGGCAATTTGATGATGTTGGCTTCAGGCGTAACGGCCAGGTCGCCCAGTTCGGCGAGGTGGTCGGCTACGGCTTTGTCACCCAATTGCTCGGGGAAGCTGGCCAGGATGCGCCCTGCAAGAGAGATATCGCGGGTTTCCACGGCGATATCAGCCGAAGCGGTGAACGCTTCTACGATAGGCAACAGTGAATAGGTGGCGAGGGCGGGAGCTTCGTCGGTGAAGGTATAGATGATCTTCGAGCGGGTGGGCATATTCGGATTAACTCTCTCTTCTTTGCTAAGCGTGCGCAGAAACTCGAGGGCGCCGGGTAAGCGCGTTCGTTCAAAGTCATCCATGAGCCGAATGTCGAGGTTTCTTTGCGGTGATGTTGGGTGCATCGGTCGAGCGTCAAGCGGGTGGACTGCGGTAACAGTCCTGCTTTTTCAGGCCCCAAGCCTCGTAGTAGAGAGGTCGGCCGTCGTGACTCTGTGGTCAGCGGGCGGCATTATACATAGGTAGCTGGCAATCTGCCGATGGTTCATATGCAACGATTCTCGTCCATTGGTCTAAAGGTCGCAGGGGCGAGGGGGGCGTAGAGTCTTGCACCGTGCTTGAGTTTGGCGCTTTTCCCTTTGCTTTCAGGCTTGTACGTCGCGAACTGTGCAGCTTTGCGGCAGATGGTTGGAACATAGGGTTTGCGTGCCGATTTAACTGGGGTACGCTCGAACGAAGCCAGATGTTCAATCCAAACAATGGAGTTCAGCATGGGATACAAGAAGATTCAGGTTCCAGCAGTCGGCGACAAAATCACCGTCAACGCGGACCATTCTCTCAATGTTCCTAACAACCCGATCATCCCCTTCATCGAAGGCGATGGTATTGGCGTTGATATCAGCCCGGTCATGATCAAGGTTGTCGATGCTGCTGTTAAGAAGGCTTACGGCGGCGAGCGCAAAATTTCCTGGATGGAAGTCTACGCCGGGGAAAAAGCGACTCAGGTTTACGATCAGGACACCTGGCTGCCTCAGGAAACCCTGGACGCGGTCAAGGATTACGTGGTTTCCATCAAGGGCCCTCTGACCACCCCGGTCGGTGGCGGCATCCGTTCCCTAAACGTGGCCCTGCGTCAGCAACTCGACCTTTATGTGTGCCTGCGCCCGGTGCGCTGGTTCGAAGGCGTGCCTAGCCCGGTCAAGAAGCCAGGCGACGTTGACATGACGATCTTCCGCGAGAACTCGGAAGACATCTACGCCGGTATCGAATGGAAAGCCGGTTCGCCGGAAGCGACCAAGGTCATCAAGTTCCTCAAAGATGAAATGGGCGTCACCAAGATTCGTTTCGACGAAAACTGCGGTATCGGCATCAAGCCGGTTTCCCTGCAAGGCACCAAGCGTCTGGCGCGCAAGGCGTTGCAATATGTGGTCGACAACGACCGCGACTCGCTGACCATCGTGCACAAAGGCAACATCATGAAGTTCACCGAAGGTGCCTTCAAGGAATGGGCCTACGAAGTGGCCGCTGAAGAATTCGGCGCGACCCTGCTCGACGGCGGTCCGTGGATGCAGTTCAAGAACCCGAAAACCGGCAAGAACGTCATCGTCAAGGACGCCATCGCCGACGCCATGCTCCAGCAGATCCTGCTGCGCCCGGCCGAATACGATGTGATCGCGACCCTGAACCTGAACGGCGACTATCTCTCTGATGCCCTGGCGGCAGAAGTGGGTGGTATCGGTATCGCACCGGGTGCCAACCTGTCCGACACCATTGCCATGTTCGAGGCGACCCACGGTACTGCGCCGAAGTACGCCGGCAAGGACCAGGTCAACCCGGGTTCCCTGATCCTGTCCGCAGAGATGATGCTGCGTCACATGGGCTGGACCGAAGCGGCAGACCTGATCATCAAGGGCACCAACGGCGCGATTTCCGCCAAGACTGTGACCTATGATTTCCACCGTCTGATGGAAGGCGCGAAACTGCTGTCTTCTTCGGCGTTTGGTGATGCGCTCATCTCGCACATGTAAACGAGTTCACGCACGACAAAAACCGCCCGATTCAGTGATTGAGTCGGGCGGTTTTTTTATGACTGGATGATCGGTCGTGTCAGCTCGACACTGTTTCTTGTTTGGTAGCAGGCGCGGTCTGTTCGTCAACGGAAGCGACAGAGCCAATCTTCACTGCGTGCAACCCTTTCGGGCCCTGGACGATATCGAAGCTTACGATTTGCCCGGCCTTGAGAGTCTTGTATCCGTCCATTTCAATGGCCGAATAGTGGGCAAAGAAATCAATAAGATGACCGTCTTCGTCGCGACCTTCTCTGGCGTCGGTGTTAATGAAGCCGAACCCCTTGGCATTGTTGAACCATTTCACCTTGCCGACTGACATACCCATATCCCTCTGCAACAGACTCCATCACTGGAGTATCATCCAGTACATCCGCAGTCGGATCTCGAAATAAGATTGACTCCGCGGACCTTTTTTACCCACTGTGGGCTCTATTGGTTGTAACACCGTTTTGCCGATAGTCAAGGTGACCGGGCGGTCGGAGTTGAAATCGTCCATAGCCGCCCCCACCACTGTATTTGCACAACTGACGAACCTTTCTTTCCATGCATGCAATCAGCCAGATTCGACTAACATTCAATCAGGATCGCCCGGCTCTCCAAAAAGATCACCCGGGGACACACGAGGACGATTCCGCAGGCATTGCTGTTCAGGAAGCAAAGCCTGCTTTACAGGCGCCACCGATGTACAAGGTGGTTTTGTTCAATGATGACTACACACCGATGGATTTCGTCGTCGAAGTGCTCGAGGTGTTTTTTAACCTGAATCGAGAGCTGGCGACCAAGGTCATGCTGGCCGTCCACACAGAAGGACGGGCAGTATGTGGAGTGTTTACCCGCGACATCGCCGAGACTAAGGCCATGCAGGTCAACCAGTACGCCAGGGAAAGCCAGCATCCGCTACTCTGTGAAATCGAGAAGGACGGTTAATCGCCGACCACTTGGGTATGAGGTGAAGCTATGTTAAACCGCGAGCTCGAAGTCACCCTCAATCTTGCCTTCAAGGAGGCTAGATCGAAGCGTCATGAATTCATGACCGTCGAACACCTCCTGCTGGCCCTATTGGACAATGAGGCTGCCGCCACCGTTTTGCGTGCCTGCGGCGCAAACCTCGACAAACTCAAGCACGATCTGCAGGAGTTCATCGACTCCACCACGCCATTGATCCCTGTTCATGACGAGGATCGCGAAACCCAGCCAACCCTGGGCTTCCAGCGTGTACTGCAACGTGCTGTTTTCCACGTACAGAGCTCGGGCAAACGCGAAGTGACTGGCGCTAACGTGCTGGTCGCCATCTTCAGTGAGCAAGAGAGTCAGGCAGTGTTCCTGCTGAAACAGCAGAGCGTTGCGCGCATTGATGTCGTCAACTACATCGCCCATGGCATTTCCAAAGTGCCGGGGCACGGCGATCACTCTGAAGGTGAGCAAGATATGCAGGACGACGAGGGCGGTGAGTCTTCTTCTTCAGGCAATCCTCTGGATGCTTATGCCAGCAACCTTAACGAACTCGCGCGCCAGGGTCGTATCGATCCGTTGGTAGGTCGTGAGCTGGAAGTCGAACGTGTCGCGCAGATCCTGGCGCGTCGTCGCAAAAACAATCCGCTGCTGGTGGGCGAGGCGGGCGTGGGTAAAACCGCGATTGCCGAAGGCCTGGCCAAACGCATTGTCGACAACCAGGTGCCAGACTTGCTGGCCAACAGCGTGGTCTATTCCCTTGATCTGGGGGCCTTGCTGGCTGGGACCAAATACCGTGGCGATTTCGAGAAACGCTTCAAGGCGTTGCTCAATGAGCTGAAAAAACGTCCGCAGGCGATCCTGTTCATCGACGAAATCCACACCATCATCGGTGCGGGTGCCGCGTCCGGTGGCGTCATGGATGCCTCGAACCTTCTCAAGCCGCTGCTGTCGTCGGGCGATATCCGTTGCATCGGATCGACCACGTTCCAGGAATTTCGCGGGATCTTCGAGAAGGACCGTGCCTTGGCCCGGCGCTTCCAGAAGGTCGACGTGTCGGAACCTTCGGTGGAAGACACCATCGGCATCCTGCGCGGCCTGAAAGGTCGTTTCGAAGCGCACCACAACATCGAATACAGCGATGAAGCGTTGCGTGCCGCCGCTGAACTGGCGTCGCGCTACATCAATGACCGGCACATGCCGGACAAGGCCATCGACGTCATCGACGAGGCGGGCGCCTATCAGCGTCTGCAACCAATCGAGAAACGCGTGAAACGCATCGAGGTGCCTCAAGTCGAGGACATCGTTGCGAAAATCGCGCGGATTCCGCCTAAGCACGTCACCAGCTCCGACAAAGAGCTGCTGCGTAACCTTGAGCGTGACCTGAAGCTGACGGTATTTGGCCAGGATGCTGCGATCGACTCGTTGTCGACCGCGATCAAACTGTCCCGTGCCGGGCTCAAGTCACCTGACAAACCAGTCGGTTCGTTCCTGTTTGCAGGGCCGACCGGTGTCGGTAAAACCGAAGCGGCGCGTCAGCTGGCCAAGGCGTTGGGCATCGAACTGGTTCGTTTCGACATGTCCGAGTACATGGAGCGCCACACCGTCTCGCGTCTGATCGGTGCGCCTCCAGGCTATGTCGGGTTTGATCAGGGCGGTCTGCTGACCGAAGCCATCACCAAGCAGCCTCACTGCGTGTTGTTGCTCGATGAGATCGAGAAGGCGCATCCGGAAGTCTTCAACCTGCTGTTGCAGGTCATGGACCACGGTACGCTGACCGATAACAACGGGCGCAAGGCGGATTTCCGTAACGTGATCGTCATCATGACGACCAACGCCGGTGCCGAAACAGCAGCGCGTGCTTCGATCGGTTTCACCCATCAGGACCACTCGTCCGATGCGATGGAAGTGATCAAGAAAAGCTTCACGCCGGAGTTCCGCAACCGTCTGGACACCATTATCCAGTTTGGTCGCCTCAGCCATGAGGTCATCAAAAGCGTGGTGGACAAGTTCCTTACCGAGCTTCAGGCGCAGCTGGAAGACAAGCGCGTGCAGCTGGAAGTGACCGATGCTGCGCGAAGCTGGCTGGCAGCCGGTGGCTACGACTCGGCAATGGGGGCTCGACCAATGGCGCGCTTGATCCAGGACAAGATCAAGCGTCCGCTGGCGGAAGAAATCCTCTTTGGCGAACTGGCCGACCATGGTGGCGTGGTGCACATCGACCTCAAGGATGGCGAGCTGACCTTCGAGTTCGAAACCACGGCTGAAATGGCCTGAAGGCTGTAAAGCGAAAAGGCGCCTTCGGGCGCCTTTTTTGTTGTCTATTAAATTGGGTGCATATCCGTTGCTGCGGTAACGGCGGCTTAGGGTTTCGCCCTTACGGCGACTCACTTTTTTTACAAGCGCCTAAAAAAAGTAAGCAAAAAAACGCTCGCCCCAAGCGTCCGGCCCCTCGCTTAAGGCTCGGCGTACCTTCGCTCCGGTATCCATCCGGGGACACTGCCCTCCGGTCTGCTTCGCGACGACCTACATGCAGCGTGTTCGACTGCGTCGAACGGCGCTGCGCGCCACTCCCCGGATGAACACCTCCACTCAGCCTCCCGAAAGGGGCGGGCAGATCAAAAGCTGAAGGCGAGCTAACGCTCGGCCTGATGAGTGGTGAAAAGCGCGCGTACATCCGCTCAACCGCATCCCTTTAGGGGGTTGTCGAGTGAAACGAGGCTGCGATTTTTTGCTTCGGCTTCGGCTTCGGCTTCGGCTTCGGCTTCGGCTTCGGCTTCGGCTGTGGCTGTGGCTGTGGCTGTGGCTGTGGCTTTTGACGTTGATCCTGCTTTTGACCTTTTGCCCCTTCGGCAGGCCGAGCGTAGGTGTTCATCAGGGGATTAGGCGCGTAGCGCCGTTCGGCGAAGCCGAACACATCGAGAGGAGGTCGTCGCGAAGCAGACCGTAGGCGATGTCCCCTGATGGATACCGTAGCGAAGTGCCGTACGCCGGGGCAAAGCCTTAATGAGATGGTCAGCCCGGCGAGAACCTCGGCGAGTCTAAACTTGCCGGGGCGCTCTCTTTACCGAAGGAGGATCTCTCATGAATACCGTGACGCTTCTGGGTATCGACATCGGCAAGAACACTTTCCACCTGCATGGACAGGACGCCAGGGGCCATCAGGTGCTGCGTAAAAAGCTCAACCGCAACCAATTGCTCCCCTATCTGGCGCAGATTTCGACCTGCAAAATTGCCATGGAGTCTTGCGGCGGTTCTCAGTGGCTTGCCCGGAAAATCAAGGAGCAAGGCCATCAAGTGCAGTTGATCGCACCGCAACATGTGAAGGCCTATGTCACCGGCAACAAAAACGACTTCATTGATGCCGAGGCCATTTGTGAAGCGGCCTCGCGCCCTAGAACCCGTTCGGTCCAAGTCAAAACCGTAGAACAGCAGTTGCTGTGCACTGAGCACCGACTGCGCAAGTCATTGGTCAGTCGACGCACCGCCGTCATCAATCAAGTGCATGGATTTCTCCTGGAGTTCGGCGTCATCTTTCCCGCCGGATACGCCGCCCTTGATCGGGTCTCGGGCCTGATGCAAAGCCGTGAACTGCCCATCCGTTTGATAAACGCCATTGAGCGCATGCTTGAAGATATTCGGCACCTGACTGGCGAGATCAAAAAACTGGATGTCGAGATCAAGCAAAACCTCGTCCAAAGTGACGCCGGCCAACGCTTGCAAAGCATCCCCGGCATCGGCCCCCTCATCGCTAGCGCTCTGGTGGCCGATGTCGGCGACGCTTCGGTTTTCAAATCGTCCCGCGACTTCGCCGCCTCGTTGGGGTTGGTGCCGCGACAGTATTCAACAGGTGGCGAAACGGTCCTCCTCGGCATCAGCAAACGGGGCGATAAATACCTAAGAAGCCTGCTGGTACAGGGCGCTCACACCGTTTTGTACCGAGTCGATCACCGCACCGACGCCCTTGGTAGGTGGGCCAATAACTTGCTCGCCCGCAAGCCGCTGAACAAAGTGGCCTGTGCCCTGGCGAACAAAATGGCCAGAATCATCTGGGTGTTATTAACCAAGGGCGGCACCTACAACTCACAGCTTTTGGCTTGATCCGTACGCTTTACCACCGGCTTTTGCGACGTCAGTAGCTGATGACGATAAACGGCAGACATCCTGGCTGAAAACCTGATAAGCAAAAAAGCTTTGGAGGCTGAAGCCTTTTTAAAGGACAGGCAGGAGCGACTACTCATCAAGGGCCGAGCACTATCCGTGCTCACACTGAGCCCGGATACATTAGCGCAAGCTCGATTTACCGTTCATCAATGCTGGGTGGCAGAAGATGGGCTGACCATACATTTGCTTACTTTTCGGCGTTTGGAAAAGTGAGTCGCTGTAAGAGCGAAACCATATTCAGCCGTTACCGCAGCAACGGATATACACCCAAAACCCAAGAACCAAAAAAACCACCAAATCGCACAAACAAAAACGCCCGGCATACACCGGGCGTTTTGTATTGACTTGATTAGCGAGCGCGGTAAGTGATGCGCCCTTTGCTCAAGTCATAGGGCGTCAGCTCGACGCGCACTTTGTCACCGGTAAGAATACGAATGTAGTTCTTGCGCATCTTGCCGGAGATATGCGCGGTTACGACGTGCCCATTTTCCAACTCCACACGAAACATGGTGTTGGGCAGGGTGTCGACGACAGTGCCTTCCATTTCGAAGCTGTCTTCTTTCGACATGCAGTAAAGCCCTCGGTGTCCAATGAATGGCCCGGTGCAACTGCGCCAGGCAAAAGCGGCGTGCATTGTGCCCGAAAAATGGGGTTTAAGCCAAGGGGTTCTAGTTCAGGATGACCCAGCGCTGATTAATCAGCAGTTCGATGGGGCGATATTGCGTCTTATAGCTCATCTTTTTGCAGTTTTTGATCCAGTAGCCGAGGTAGACCGCTTCCAGTCCAAGGCGCTGGGCCTCGGCGATTTGCCAGAGGATCGCGTAGCGACCCAGGCTGCGGCGTTCTTCTTCGGGCTCGTAGAAGGTGTAGACCGCCGACAGACCGTTCGGCAGCAAGTCGGTAACGGCGACCGCCAGTAGCCGGCCTTCGAGTCGAAATTCGTAGAATCGCGAGAACGGCAGGTCACGCACCAGGAACGTCGAAAACTGGTCGCGACTCGGCGGGTACATATCGCCATCGGCGTGACGCTGTTCGATGTAGCGTTGATAGAGATCGAAATACTCTTCGCTGAATTTCGGCCGGGCCGGGCGCACTTGCAGGTCGGCGTTACGTTTGAAAATGCGTTTCTGCTGACGGTTGGGCGTAAATTGCGCCACAGGGATGCGCGCCGGGACGCACGCATTGCAATTCTGGCAATGAGGCCGGTAAAGATGATCGCCGCTGCGACGGAAACCCATTTCAGACAGGTCTGCGTAGACATGCACATCCATGGGCTGACTAGGGTCGAGGAACAGGGTCGTGGCCTGCTCCTCGGGCAGATAGCTGCAAGAGTGGGGCTGAGTGGCATAAAACTTCAAACGCGCCAACTCGGTCATGATCAACCCTCGGGAATAAGCTTTGGATTAAGTGTAAGCCACACGGGCAAAAGTCGCTCAGCAAACCCAGGTGGCGCTGCTGGGTTGATCGAGATGTTGCGCGAGAAAGTTGGCGAAATCGCGCCGAGGAATCGCTCGGGCGCCGAGGCTGTGCAGATGGTCGGTCGGCATCTGGCAGTCGATCAGTACAAAACCTGAGTCTTTCAGGTGTCGTACCAGCGTGGCAAAGCCATATTTCGAGGCATTGTCGGCGCGGCTGAACATGGATTCACCGAAAAACAGCTGACCCATCGCCAGGCCATAGAGCCCGCCGACCAGCACGCCATCATCCCAAACCTCCACGGAATGCGCGTAGCCACGCCGATGCAGTTCGAGGTAAGCCGTCTGCATCGCGTCAGTGATCCAGGTCCCGTCGGCGTAATCCCGAGGCGCGGCGCAGGCGCTGATCACCGAGGCAAAATCCTGATCGAAGGTCACTTGATAGCGTTGCTGGCGCAGCAATTTATTCAGGCTGCGCGAGACATGCAGTTCGTCGGGAAATAACACGGTGCGCGGATCCGGCGACCACCACAGGATCGGCTGGCCTTCCGAGAACCATGGAAAGCAGCCGTGGCGATAAGCCTGAATCAGACGATCGGCGGACAGATCGCCGCCCGCGGCCAACAAACCGTTGGGGTCGCGCATGGCTTTTTCCAGCGGCGGAAACGTCAGGGTGTTGCGTTGTAACCAAGTCAGCATGGCATCCGGGCTTGCAGAAGGGGAGGGCGGTGGCGGGCTGGAGGGCCCGCCGTGAAGTGTGCCGTCAAACGGTGGGAATGTCGTCGAGGTATTTCTCGGCGTCCAGCGCGGCCATGCAGCCAGCCCCTGCGGAGGTTACGGCCTGGCGGTAGACGTGATCGGCCACGTCGCCGGCGGCGAACACGCCCGGGATCTCGGTGGCCGTGGCATCGCCTTCGCTGCCGCCCTTGACCAGCAGATAGCCGTCACGCATTTTCAGCTGGCCTTCGAACAGGTCGGTGTTGGGCTTGTGGCCGATGGCGATGAACACGCCGGCCAGCGCCAATTCACGGGTTTCGCCCGTGAGGCTGTCGCGCAGGCGGGCGCCGGTCACGCCACTGGCATCACCCAGCACTTCATCGAGATTCTGGTTCCAGTGCAGGCGGATATTACCGTTGGCGGCTTTTTCGAAGAGTTTGTCCTGGAGAATCTTCTCCGAGCGCAACTTGTCGCGCCGGTGAATCAGGTGGACTTCCTTGGCGATGTTCGACAAGTACAGCGCTTCTTCAACGGCGGTGTTGCCGCCGCCGACCACCGCGACCACTTGATTGCGATAAAAAAATCCGTCGCACGTGGCGCAGGCCGAAACCCCTCGGCCGGCAAAGGCTTCTTCCGAAGGCAGCCCCAGGTACTGCGCGGAAGCGCCGGTCGCGATAATCAGGGCGTCGCAGGTGTAAGTGTCGCCATCACCGATCAGCTCAAACGGGCGTTGTTGCAACTTGGCGGTATGGATGTGGTCGTAAACGATCTCGGTGGCAAAGCGCTCGGCGTGTTTTTGCATGCGTTCCATCAGCACCGGGCCGGTGAGGCCTTCAACGTCGCCGGGCCAGTTATCGACTTCGACGGTCGTGGTCAGCTGGCCACCTGCCTGTATGCCGGTAATGACAACGGGTTTGAGGTTGGCGCGGGCGGCATAAACGGCTGCGCTGTATCCGGCAGGGCCGGAACCCAGAATGATCAGGCGGGAATGCTTCGGTTCGCTCATAAAAACACCTCATAAGCCTTTGTCACAAAAGAGAATGCATGCTCAAATTGAAACGCGCGTAACGTGCTTTTGGCTATGCTACACCGAAGGGCTTCAAGCATGGCATCGGGCGAACAAACCCGTACAATGCCGTCTGTAACAGTGGTTGAAACAAAATAAGCTGTGCGTACCGTGTTTATAAAAACCGGGGCGCAATGTTAAAAGTAGTCCCAGTTGCGCGTGTTAACTTTTTTACCTGCCTGGATTGGGCAGTTTTTTATAGTCATTCAACAGATGGACGCGCCCAGGGCGCAGGAAAAGAAGCGTTTTGAAGAAATCCACCGCAGCACCCAAAACAGTCGTCGTTCCACTCTGGCGCCAGCACTTGCACTACCGGCTCAAGGAAGGTGCATTGATCGCCATCGGCGGCCTGTGCCTGTTCCTGATGATGGCCTTGTTGACCTATGGCAAGGACGATCCGGGCTGGAGCCATAACAGCAAGATCGACGACGTACAGAACTTCGGCGGGCCGGTCGGCTCCTACAGCGCCGATATCCTGTTCATGGTGCTGGGTTACTTCGCCTACATCTTCCCGCTGTTGCTGGCGATCAAGGCCTATCAGATCTTCCGTCAGCGCCACGAACAGTGGCAGTGGAGCGGCTGGCTGTTCTCCTGGCGCCTGATCGGCCTGGTGTTTCTGGTGCTGTCGGGCGCGGCCCTCGCGCATATCCATTTCCATGCGGCGACCGGTCTGCCGGCCGGTGCTGGCGGTGCGTTGGGCGAAAGCCTTGGCGACCTGGCCAGGAACGCGCTGAACATCCAGGGCAGCACGCTGTTGTTCATCGCGCTGTTCCTGTTCGGCCTGACGGTGTTCACCGACCTGTCGTGGTTCAAGGTGATGGACGTTACCGGCAAGATCACCCTCGACCTGTTCGAACTGTTCCAGGGCGCGGCCAATCGCTGGTGGAGCGCCCGTGTCGAGCGCAAACAACTGGTGGCGCAGCTGCGTGAAGTCGACGACCGTGTGCATGACGTGGTTGCGCCGACCGTCACCGACAAACGCGAGCAAGCCAAGGTCAAGGAACGCCTGATCGAACGTGAGCAGGCCCTGAGCAAACACATGTCGGACCGCGAGAAGCAGGTGCCGCCGGTGATTGCCCCTGCGCCGCCGAAGCCATCGGCGCCCAGCAAACGCGTGGAAAAAGAGAAACAGGCGCCGTTGTTCGTCGACAGTGCCGTCGAAGGCACCTTGCCGCCGATCTCGATTCTCGACCCGGCAGAAAAGAAACAACTCAATTACTCGCCTGAATCCCTGGCTGCGGTTGGCCATCTGCTGGAAATCAAGCTCAAGGAATTCGGCGTCGAAGTCTCGGTGGATTCGATCCACCCGGGCCCGGTGATTACCCGTTACGAAATCCAGCCTGCGGCCGGCGTCAAGGTCAGCCGCATCTCCAACCTGGCGAAAGACCTGGCACGTTCCCTGGCCGTGACCAGCGTGCGCGTGGTGGAAGTGATTCCAGGCAAGACCACCGTTGGTATCGAGATTCCCAACGAAGACCGCCAGATCGTGCGCTTCTCCGAAGTGCTGTCGACCCCCGAGTACGACAACTTCAAGTCGCCGGTTACGTTGGCCCTGGGCCACGACATCGGCGGCAAGCCGGTCATCACTGACCTGGCGAAAATGCCGCACTTGCTGGTAGCTGGTACAACCGGTTCCGGTAAATCGGTGGGCGTGAACGCGATGATCCTGTCGATCCTGTTCAAGTCCGGCCCGGAAGACGCCAAGCTGATCATGATCGACCCGAAAATGCTCGAGCTGTCGATCTACGAAGGCATTCCGCACTTGCTGTGCCCGGTCGTGACCGACATGAAGGACGCGGCCAACGCCCTGCGCTGGAGCGTGGCGGAGATGGAGCGTCGCTACAAACTGATGGCGAAGATGGGCGTTCGAAACCTGTCGGGCTTCAACGCCAAGGTCAAGGAAGCCCAGGATGCCGGTACGCCGCTGACCGACCCGTTGTACAAGCGCGAAAGCATTCACGACGAAGCGCCGCTGCTGACCAAGCTGCCGACCATCGTTGTGGTCGTCGACGAATTCGCCGACATGATGATGATCGTCGGCAAGAAGGTTGAAGAACTGATCGCCCGTATCGCGCAGAAGGCCCGTGCGGCCGGTATCCACTTGATCCTCGCGACCCAGCGTCCGTCCGTTGACGTGATCACCGGTCTGATCAAGGCCAACATTCCGACGCGCATGGCGTTCCAGGTGTCGAGCAAGATCGACTCCCGGACCATCATCGACCAGGGCGGCGCCGAACAACTGCTGGGCCACGGTGACATGCTCTACATGCCGCCGGGCACCAGCCTGCCGATCCGTGTCCACGGTGCGTTCGTGTCCGATGACGAGGTTCACCGGGTGGTTGAAGCCTGGAAACTGCGCGGTGCACCGGAATACAACGACGAGATCCTGGCCGGTGTAGAAGAGGCCGGTAGCGGTTTCGACGGCGGCAGTGGCGGTGGCGACGAAGACAGCGAATCCGATGCGCTCTACGACGAAGCGGTGCAGTTCGTACTGGAAAGCCGTCGTGCGTCCATCTCTGCGGTTCAGCGCAAGCTGAAAATCGGCTACAACCGCGCCGCACGCATGATCGAAGCCATGGAAATGGCCGGGGTCGTGACGTCCATGAATACCAACGGTTCGCGTGAAGTCCTGGCACCTGGCCCGGTACGCGACTGATTTGAATCTGCCTTGAATTGAAAAGCGGCGGCGCGGTGATGCGCCGCCGCACCCCCCACGAATGTTATGAGGACTCCCATGCGTCTTATCCGCATGCTGTTGCTGCCGGTACTGGCTTTGACCACGCTCTCGGCCCACGCCGATGACAAGGACGTGGCGCGTCTGACCCAACTGCTGGAAAAATCCCAGACCCTGACTGCGCGCTTCTCTCAGCTGACGCTGGATGGCAGCGGCACCCAGTTGCAGGAAACGGCCGGGCAAATGTCCCTGCAGCGTCCTGGCCTGTTTTACTGGCATACCGACGCACCGCAAGAGCAATTGATGGTTTCCGATGGCAAAAAGGTGTCCCTGTGGGACCCGGACCTGGAGCAGGTCACCATCAAGACCCTTGACCAGCGCCTGACCCAGACCCCGGCGCTGCTGCTGTCCGGCGACGTGTCCAAGATCAGCCAGAGCTTCGACATCAGTGCCAAGGAAGCTGGCGGCGTGATCGACTTCACCTTGAAGCCGAAAACCAAGGACACCCTGTTCGACAGCCTGCGTCTGTCGTTCCGCAATGGCCTGGTCAATGACATGCAACTGATCGACAGCGTCGGTCAGCGCACCAACATCCTGTTCACCGGCGTGAAGGCCAACGAGCCGATCCCGGCGTCCAAGTTCAAGTTCGACATCCCCAAGGGTGCCGACGTGATCCAGGAGTAAAGCGCAAAACCCTTGTAGGAGCCGGCTTGCTGGCGATGGCGGTTTGTCATTCAACATTAGTGTCGACTGATCCACCATCGCCAGCAAGCCGGCTCCTACAGAGGGATGCGGTGTTCATAGCGAGGTTTTAAAAGTACGTGATGGACCTGTTTCGCAGTGCCCCGATCGCTCAACCTTTGGCTGCACGCCTGCGTGCGGCCAATCTGGACGAGTACGTCGGTCAGGAACACCTGCTCGCTCGCGGCAAGCCTTTGCGCGAAGCCCTGGAGCAGGGTGCCCTGCACTCGATGATTTTCTGGGGCCCGCCGGGCGTGGGCAAGACCACCCTGGCGCGATTGCTGGCGGAAGTCTCGGATGCGCACTTCGAAACGGTCTCGGCGGTACTGGCTGGCGTGAAGGAAATCCGTCAGGCGGTGGAAATCGCCAAGCAGCAGGCCGGCCAATACGGCAAACGCACCATCCTGTTCGTCGATGAAGTGCATCGCTTCAACAAGTCGCAGCAGGATGCATTCCTGCCGTACGTTGAAGACGGCACGCTGATTTTCATCGGCGCGACCACGGAAAACCCTTCGTTCGAACTCAACAACGCGTTGCTCTCCCGGGCACGGGTTTACGTGCTCAAAAGCCTCGACGAAGCGGCCCTGCGCAGATTGGTGCACCGGGCGCTGACCGAAGAGCGTGGCCTGGGCAAGCGGCAGTTGACCCTCAGCGATGAAGGCTTCCAGATGCTGCTGTCCGCTGCGGATGGCGATGGCCGACGGCTGCTGAACCTGTTGGAAAACGCTTCGGACCTGGCGGAAGACAACAGCGAGATCGGTGTCGATCTGCTGCAAAGTCTGCTCGGTGATACCCGTCGGCGTTTCGACAAGGGCGGCGAAGCGTTCTACGACCAGATTTCCGCACTGCATAAATCGGTGCGCGGCTCCAATCCCGACGGCGCGTTGTACTGGTTCGCGCGGATGATCGACGGCGGTTGCGATCCGCTGTACCTGGCTCGGCGCGTGGTGCGCATGGCCAGCGAAGACATCGGTAACGCCGACCCGCGTGCCCTGAGCCTGTGCCTGGCGGCGTGGGAAGTGCAGGAGCGCCTCGGCAGTCCCGAAGGTGAATTGGCGGTGGCCCAGGCCATCACCTATCTGGCTTGCGCGCCGAAAAGCAACGCGGTGTACATGGGCTTCAAGGCCGCCATGCGCAGCGCCACCGAACACGGTTCGCTGGAAGTGCCGCTACACCTGCGTAACGCACCGACCAAGCTGATGAAGCAACTGGGTTACGGCGATGAATACCGTTACGCCCACGATGAGCCGGACGCCTATGCCGCCGGCGAAGACTATTTCCCGGAAGAACTCGAGCCGCAACCGTTCTATCAGCCCGTGCCTCGTGGCCTGGAGCTGAAGATCGGCGAAAAGCTCAATCACCTCGCACAACTTGACCGTCTAAGCCCCCGGCAGCGGAGAAAATAAGTGATTCCTTTGGTTATTGCGGTCTCCGTTGGCGGTGTCGCCGGGACTCTGTTGCGTTTTGCCACCGGTAATTGGGTCAACGCTAATTGGCCGCGGCACTTCTATACCGCGACGCTGGCCGTTAATATCGTCGGCTGTTTGCTGATCGGCGTTCTATACGGTCTGTTTTTGCTACGCCCGGAGGTGCCGATCGAGGTGCGCGCCGGGTTGATGGTCGGCTTCCTCGGGGGGCTGACGACTTTTTCATCCTTTTCACTGGATACGGTGCGCCTGCTCGAAACCGGGCAAATGCCGCTGGCCCTGGGCTATGCTGCCATCAGCGTATTCGGCGGGCTGCTCGCGACCTGGGCTGGCCTGTCCTTGACCAAACTTTGATAACGAGAGACCGACATGCTCGATTCCAAACTGTTACGTAGCAACCTTCAGGACGTAGCGGACCGCCTGGCATCCCGTGGCTACACGCTGGATGTTGCGCGCATCGAAGCGCTGGAAGAACAGCGCAAGACCGTCCAGACCCGCACCGAAGCACTGCAGGCTGAACGTAATGCGCGCTCCAAATCCATCGGTCAGGCCAAGCAGCGCGGCGAAGACATTGCGCCGTTGATGGCCGACGTCGAGCGCATGGCGAACGAGTTGAGTGCCGGTAAAGTCGAGCTGGACGGGATCCAGACCGATCTGGATTCGATCCTGCTCGGCATCCCGAACCTGCCGCACGAATCCGTGCCAATTGGTGATGACGAAGACGGCAACGTCGAAGTGCGCCGCTGGGGCACCCCGACCGCGTTCGATTTCCCGGTCCAGGACCACGTGGCCCTGGGTGAGAAGTTCGGCTGGCTGGACTTCGAAACTGCCGCCAAGCTGTCCGGCGCTCGTTTTGCCCTGCTGCGCGGCCCGATCGCTCGCATGCACCGCGCCCTGGCGCAGTTCATGATCAACCTGCACACCAGCGAACACGGTTACGAAGAGGCTTACACGCCGTATCTGGTCCAGGCTCCAGCGCTGCAAGGCACCGGTCAGCTGCCGAAGTTCGAAGAAGACCTGTTCAAGATCAGCCGCGAAGGCGAAGCCGATCTGTACCTGATCCCGACGGCTGAAGTGTCGCTGACCAACATCGTCGCTGGCGAAATCGTCGATTCGAAACTGCTGCCGATCAAGTTCGTCGCCCACACCCCGTGCTTCCGCAGTGAAGCCGGTGCATCGGGTCGCGATACCCGCGGGATGATCCGTCAGCACCAGTTCGACAAGGTCGAAATGGTCCAGATCGTTGAGCCGTCGACCTCGATGGACGCGCTGGAAGGCCTGACGGCCAACGCCGAGAAAGTTCTGCAACTGCTGGAACTGCCTTATCGCACGATTGCACTGTGCACCGGCGACATGGGTTTCAGTGCGGTCAAGACTTACGACCTGGAAGTGTGGATCCCGAGCCAGGACAAGTACCGCGAGATTTCGTCGTGCTCCAACTGCGGCGACTTCCAGGCCCGTCGTATGCAAGCGCGTTTCCGCAACCCGGAAACCGGCAAGCCTGAGCTGGTTCACACCCTGAACGGTTCGGGTCTTGCGGTCGGTCGTACCCTGGTGGCGGTGCTGGAAAACTACCAGCAGGCCGACGGTTCGATCCGTGTGCCTGAAGTGCTGAAACCGTACATGGGTGGCCTCGAGGTCATCGGCTAAATGGATTATCTGCCGCTGTTTCATAACCTTCGCGGCAGTCGTGTGTTGGTCGTTGGTGGGGGGGAGATTGCCTTGCGCAAATCCCGCCTGCTGGCCGAAGCCGGTGCGCTGCTGCGGGTGGTCGCACCTGAAATCGAACCGCAACTGCGCGAACTGGTTGTCGGCAGCGGTGGCGAGTGCCTGTTACGGGGCTACCTCGAAGCGGACATGGACGGTTGCGGGCTGATCATTGCCGCCACCGACGACGAACCGCTGAACGCGCAAGTCTCCGCCGATGCCCATCGGCGTTGCGTGCCGGTCAATGTGGTGGATGCGCCCGCCTTGTGCAGCGTGATCTTCCCGGCGATCGTCGACCGTTCTCCCTTGATCATCGCGGTGTCCAGCGGCGGCGACGCGCCGGTGCTGGCGCGGCTGATCCGCGCCAAACTGGAAACCTGGATTCCTTCCACCTACGGTCAACTGGCCGGTCTGGCGGCGCGTTTTCGCAGCCAGGTCAAACGCCTGTTCCCGGATGTGCAGCAGCGTCGGGCATTCTGGGAAGATGTGTTCCAGGGCCCGATTGCCGACCGGCAACTGGCCGGGCAGGGCGCTGAAGCCGAACGCTTGATGCTGGCAAAGATCAATGGCGAAGCGCCGGTCGCCACCGGTGAAGTGTATTTGGTGGGCGCGGGTCCCGGTGATCCCGACTTGCTGACCTTCCGTGCCTTGCGCCTGATGCAGCAAGCCGATGTGGTGCTCTACGACCGTCTGGTCGCCCCGGCGATTCTCGATTTGTGCCGTCGCGATGCCGAGCGGGTCTACGTCGGCAAGCGTCGCGCCGATCACGCCGTGCCGCAGGACCAGATCAATCAGCAATTGGTGGACCTGGCCAAGCAAGGCAAACGGGTCGTGCGATTGAAGGGCGGTGATCCGTTCATCTTCGGTCGCGGCGGTGAAGAGATCGAAGAACTGGCGGCCCATGGCATCCCGTTCCAGGTCGTGCCGGGTATCACGGCCGCCAGCGGTTGCGCGGCGTATGCCGGGATTCCGCTGACTCATCGTGATTACGCGCAGTCGGTGCGATTTGTCACCGGCCACTTGAAGGATGGTTCCACCGACTTGCCGTGGGCCGACCTGGTCGCGCCGGCACAAACCCTGGTGTTTTACATGGGGCTGGTGGGCTTGCCGATCATCTGCGAGCAGTTGATCAAGCACGGTCGCGGGGCGGACACCCCGGCGGCGCTGATTCAGCAGGGCACCACGGTCAATCAGCGGGTATTTACCGGCACGCTGGCTGATCTTCCTCGACTGGTGGCGGAGCATGAAGTGCATGCGCCGACACTGGTGATCGTTGGGGAAGTGGTGCAATTGCGCGAGAAACTGGCGTGGTTTGAAGGGGCTCAGGCGCAAGTTTAGAGACCGAGTCGTTCCCATCGCGGGCAAGCCCGCTCCCACAGGTCATGTGGTGAAGCTGCAATCTTTGGCATCACTCAAATCCCTGTGGGAGCGGGCTTGCCCGCGATGGGCCCTCAAACGCTACCTAAATATCACGCCCTGCGCCAAACCCCTTTCCCGTTCAACCGCGCCCGATCATGGGTTGCTGTGAAATCCTGCACCGGTCCTTTCGGCACAATCCCGGTCGGGTTGATGGTCTTGTGACTGCCGTAGTAGTGATTTTTGATGTGCTGGAAATCCACCGTCTCGGCAACGCCCGGCCACTGATACATCTCCCGCAGCCAGTTCGACAGATTCGGATAATCGGCGATCCGCCGCAGATTGCACTTGAAGTGGCCGTGATACACCGCGTCAAAGCGAATCAGCGTGGTGAACAGCCGAATATCCGCTTCGGTCAGGTACTCGCCGACCAGGTATCGATTGGCGCCCAGCAGCTGCTCCAATCGGTCCAGTTCGGCAAACACATCATCAAACGCTTCTTCATAAGCCTGCTGTGACGTGGCAAACCCGGCGCGATAAACGCCGTTGTTCACTGCCGGATAAATCCGCTCATTCAACGCATCGATCTCGCCGCGCAGGGGCGCCGGGTAGAAATCCAGGTCATTGCCGGTCAGGTCATCGAAGGCGCCGTTGAACATGCGGATGATCTCCGCCGACTCATTGCTGACGATGCGGTTTTGCTGTTTGTCCCAGAGCACCGGCACGGTGACGCGGCCGGTGTAGTCGGCGGTATCGGCGGTGTAGCGCTGGTGCATGAAATTGAAATGATCGAGCTTGTCGCCGGTCGAGCCCAGGTTCTGGTCGAAGGTCCAGCCGTTTTCCAACATCAACCAGCTGACCACGGACACGTCGATCAGGCTTTCAAGGCCTTTGAGTTTGCGCAGGATCAGCGTGCGATGCGCCCATGGGCAGGCGAGGGACACATAAAGGTGGTAGCGGCCAGCCTCGGCAGCAAACCCACCGACGCCTGTCGGGCCGGGCTTGCCGTCGGCGGTCAGCCAGTTGCGACGTTGCGCCTGCTCGCGCTGGAACGCGCCGTCCTTGCTGCTTTCGTACCACTGGTCGTGCCAGCGACCTTCAACTAACAAACCCATGTTCAAGACTCCTCAATCAATAAGCGTTGGAGAGGAGTCTATTCGCATAGGTTCGATAAAATAGCGCAAAGGTTCGGGGTTTATGATCGGTTAAATCGATCTGTCCCGTGCGTCCCAATACTGCTGAGCCGTTTCGAAGGCCTGTTTGCGGGTCTGACCGAGGCCACGCAGCGCGAGGGCCATGGTCGAGATCAAGGCCATTTGCGGGTAGCTGTCGACCACGTCACCGCGCCAGACGGCTTTCAAGTGTTCAGGATCGAGCGCGGCGGGTTTGACGTGGCGTTGGGTCGACAACTGCGACCATTCCTCGTCCCAGCTTTCGCCGCCGGTGGTGCCGTACAGGTGGCTGTCGGCGTCCGGGTTGATCTCGATTTCGCCACCGTCGCCCTTGACCACAATCGCAGTGTCGCCGAGCAAGCCGCTGGCATCGCGATGCACCGCCTGATAGCCGGGATGGAAAATGCTTTGCAGGCCGCAGCGAGCGCCCAGCGGGTTGAGGATGCGGGTGAGGGAGTGGATCGGCGAGCGCAGGCCCAAGGTGTTGCGCAGGTCGATCATGCGCTGCAGCTGCGGTGCCCAATCCACCAGCGGCATGAACGCCAGGCCACCGTTATCCAGCGCCGAGCCGACCTGTTGCCAGTCGCGGCACAACGGGATGTTCAAGCCTTCCAGCAATTGCTCGCTATACAGCCGGCCGGCCGTATGGGCGCCACCGCCATGCATGAAGATGCGCACACCGTTTTGCGCCAGGCATTTGGCCGCCAGCAGGTACCACGGCAGGTGACGCTTCTTGCCGGCATACGTCGGCCAATCCAGGTCCACCGCCAGGGCTGGCGGGTTCAAACGTTCACGCAGGGCTTCGGTGAAACCGGCCATTTCCTCGGCGCTTTCTTCCTTGTGCCGCAACAGCATCAGAAACGCGCCGAGCTGGGTGTCCTCGACCTTGTCGTCGAGCACCATGCCCATGGCTTCACGCGCTTCGGCCCGGGTCAGGTCGCGGGCGCCACGCTTGCCTTTGCCGAGGATCCGCACGAACTGGGCGAATGGGTGTTCGGCGGGCGTTTCGAGGGTCAGCGCTGGAAAGTCAGTCATAAGCAATTCGTCGGTTTGGGCAGGCCCGCCAGTTTCGCGGCGAGTTTGGCAGGGGTGCCTTTGAACAGTCGGTTGAGGTGCAGGCTGTTGCCTTTTTCCGGGCCGAGCTTCAACGCGGTGTACTTGATCAGCGGGCGGGTGGCCGGGGACAGCTGAAATTCGGCGTAGAAGCTGCGCAGCAACTCGAGGATTTCCCAGTGTTCCGGACTCAACTCGATGTCTTCGGCGGCGGCGAGGGCGGTGGCCACCTCGTTCGACCAGTCACTCAGTTCGACCAGGAAACCGTCCTTGTCCAGCTCGATGGCGCGTGCGCCGACCGTCATGGAATTCATAGCCAACTGTTCACCTTGTCGTAGTGAATCGACAGCTCGACAAAGGCGGGGTAATCAATGGCCCTGGCCGCGTCAGGAATCGCCAGCGCACGAGCCTGGGCGTCTTCGGCCAGTACGAACAGATTCAACGGGCGAGCGTTCAGCGCGTTGAACGGCGCAGTGCCTGGCTGCAACGCATACACCGCGTCACCGGTCAGCAACAGCGCATCGTTCGTGCCGATCACGCGCAGGCAACTGGTCAGGCGGTCATCGCCGAATGGGGAGTGAGACAACACATGCAAAGTCGACATCAGAGGGTAATCACCTGGTCGTAACGGTCAATAAGCGCTGTGATTTCCTGGGCGGTCAGCACCCGGGCTTCTTCAAGCGACCGACCGTCGAGGTCCAGGCCCCGTTCGGCAGCGCTGTCGCCACAGACAAACAGGTCTTCCACACCGAACATCGGCAACGCTTGCAGGTTGGCGCTCAGGTCTTTCTGTTGCAGGGCTTTGGCGTCCTGTTTCGCAGCGAGCTGGAACACCCCGTCATCGAGAAACAGCAGGCCGATCGGCAGGTCGAACGCGCCGCCGGCCAGCACGATGTCCAGCGCTTCCCGAGCGTTCGGCCCGGACCACGGGGCCTGGCGGCTGATGATCAACAAGGATTTGGGCATCTCACGCGCCTCCGAAACAGATCAGGCGGTCAGCGTCTTGCACCGCGTCATGCAACTGGCCGAGGCCGGACAATTCCCACGGCACGCCCACGGCAACGGCGTCACGCTGATAGCGTCCTGCTTCTTCTTCGTTCAACACACCACGGCGCAGGGCAGCGGCGATGCATACGACGCCATCCAGCTGATGCTCGGAGACGAAGGCGCGCCATTGCTTGGGCAGGTCCTGCTCATCCTGGGGCGTGACCACGCTGCCAGAAGCGTTGTAGACGCCGTCCTGATAGAAAAACAGCCGGACAATCTCATGCCCGCCGGCCAGCGCTGCCTGGGCAAACAGCAAGGCACGGCGCGAGGAGGGCGCATGGGCGGCGGAAAACAGCGCGATGGCGAACTTCATGACAGACTCGATCAGCAAAACTGCGGTCATGATAAAGCTTTATCGGCGGGGCGGCTAAATCGATGTTATCTGTGCCGGCCCCATCGCGGGCAAGCCCGCTCCCACAGGGATCTGTGCGTCACCACATAACCTGTGGGAGCGGGCTTGCCCGCGATGGGGGCCCAACAGTCAATACAAGACTTAACGAGGCATATAGCCCAACTGCCACCGCCGCGGAATCTTGAGCGAGAGCAATCCAATCGCGCCCGCCAGCAACCCGCTGACAAACAACGCCTTGAGCCCTAGGTGATGTTCCAGCACCGCGCCCAGCACGGCACCGGCAAACATTCCGGTCCAGGGAATCAACTGAACCCGCCAGCCATTACGCCGTTCACCTAGCATCCAGCGCCCCAGCCCGCGCCCGAAGCGCGACAAGGCACCGGTGACGTAAGTGAGGCCGACCGGCAGGCCGTTCACTTCTTCCACTGCCGCGTTGAGCATGCCCATGGCGATGATTGCCGCCAGCAGCGCCGGCAATTGATCGTCATAAGGCCAGGCCGCGGCGCCGCAGAGCAGCATCGCGATGCACAGCAGCAAGGGCAGCGCCCGGCGGCCACCGAGGCGGCTGACGACAATGCCCAAGGCGTTGCCGACGATAAACGTGGCGACGAGGATCAGCAGACGCAGGGTCAGTCCGAAATCACCGTCACTGATCGCAACGGCGAGGCGGGTGGTGTTGCCGCTCATGAAGGAGACAAAGTCGCCGCTGGCCATGAAGCCGATGGCGTCGGTCATGCCGGCGAGCACCGAGAGCGCAGCCACCAGCACCATGCCGATGCGTCCGCGCCATTTCTGGATTTGAAGATGGCCCGGGCTGGCGCGAGAAGTCGAGAGGGATGGCAGCATCGGCGGTAGTCGTCCTCAGGCAGCGACCGTCAGGGTCACTTGCTCAATCCATATAACTCGCAATACTCCAGCCAGTCCATACCGGCCATCTCGGCTACTTCCTTGTGCACTTCCATGCGTTGGGCCTGATAGTCCTCGGCCGTCGCGGCGGTCAATTGCAATGTCAGCTCCCAGGCAAACAGACCCAGACGCTCGGCCTCGGCTTCGAAGGCCTCATGCAAGCGCTCGTCACGGTATTGCGCCGCAGTCTCGCCCTTGGCCTGAGCCAACAGCGGATTGAGGTTGTCGAGTTCGTGGCGCAGTTCGGGGCGCTCATCGAGAAACTTCTTCAGCGCCTGTTCGTGTTGCTGTTCGGTTGCCGCCATGGTCGCTCCTTGAGGCTGGGGTTACGAAGATTGCTTCTTACTGGCTTTGGCCGCAGCGGCCAGGCACTCGAGGGCAAACTGCTCGGGGTAGGTCATCTGGATCGGCGTGGTTTCGCCTTTGACGGTGCGTTCGCCGTCGAGGATGTAGCGGATTCGTTTGTCGGTGACGCCAATGCGCTTGGCGATCCAGGACGGCGTCTGGCCGATCTGGCTGATCAGCTTGTCAGCGTATTCGGCGGTCGGTTTGTAATACTCGGCGTTGGGTGTCATGACCTTTCCAGAAAAAATGAGCCCGGAAAAAACGGGCGATGCGACGTTAATGGCGCGACAGGGTGCGCGAATCGTCACGCGGTGTCGCGGTTTAAATGAAGTAAAGCAGAACGATACGCCGTGCCACGGTGATACAGTCCGCTTTTTCTTGATGAGCGAACACAATGCGAATTCTGATGGTGGCGCTGGCCGTGACGTTGCTGGCGGGATGCGCCGGCTCGGTGATGAACGATGCCCGCACCAAAGCCCCTTACAAAACCCTGAACTCGGACAAACCGGAAAAAGTCGTCGCCCAGTGCGTGCAGTTTTCCTGGCAGGACGAGGCGGTGTTCGGTGTCGATGCCGGCGCGTATTTGCAGCCGGGCGAGAAGGGTGGGTCCACCGTTTACACGCGTTCTGCGGAGTCCTTTGTCGACGTGACCACCGATGCGTCAGGCACTGTGTTGAGTTACTACGCACAGCGTGACGACTTTGTGGCCAAGCGCCGCCTGGCGGCGCTGGCGACCTGCCTCTGACCTGATGGCCGACGCAGTACCCCTGTGAGAGCGAGCCTGCTCGCGATAGCGGTGGGTCAGTCGACATCAATGTTGGATGTCACTCCGCCATCGCGAGCAGGCTCGCTCCCACAGTTGGATGGTGTGGATCATACGAGCAGGTTATACGTCGTTGATCAGGCGCTTCTGGAAAAAGAAGCGCTTATGCCCCGGCGGATAGTCGACAATCTGGCCGAACTCGCTATAGCCCAGTTTCTTGTAGAACTCCGGCGCCTGGAAGTCGAAGGTGTCGAGCCAGATCCCGGCGCATTCTTTCTTCCGCGCCAGGTCTTCGGCCATTTGCATCAACTTCGTGCCTATGTCCTGTCCCCGGGCCTGCTCCGGCACCGACAACAACTCGAGGTGCAACCACTGATAAAAAAACCGGCCATACAAGCCGCCGAGAATCTCGTCGTGTTCGTCGCGGACCAGCCAGGCAATGGGCTCCGGCTTCGAGGCGCCGGCTTTTGAGGCGTTATAGAGGCGCAAAGGCAGCAAGATCGCCTGCTCCTCGTCTTCGGTGGGGTTTTGTGACTCTTCGATTCGCAGTTTCATCAGCTCAATCCTTATGGCCATGAGGGAACAACGCCGGCAAGCCTAACCTGTGCCCCGGCGGTTGTTCCAGCCCCTTGAGTGGAACCCTCGCTCGCGCCCGGATGTCTAGCCTGAATAGCGTCCTTCCAGAACGCGGCCAATGAGGATCACCCCGTGAATATTTTTGAAGCCCTGCGTGAAAGTCACGACCGCCAGCGCACCTATGCCAAAGCGCTCATCAAGACCAGCGGCGACACCCCGGAGCGGGTCGAGGCTTACAAACAGCTCAAATCCGAACTCCAGGCCCACGAAACCGCCGAAGAGCGCCATTTCTACATCCCGCTGATGGAGTTCGACAATGGCGTCGATCTCAGCCGCCACGCCATCTCCGAACACCACGAGATGGATGAAATGATGGAAGAGCTGGATGAGACGGAAATGTCCAGCCCGGCCTGGCTGGCGACCGCCAAGAAGCTGTCCGAGAAGGTTCATCATCACTTGGAAGAGGAGGAGCAGAAGTTCTTCCAGATGGCCGGCAAGCTGCTTGACGACAAGCAGAAAGAGGCCCTGGCCGGCCAATACGAAAAGGAATACAAGGCACAGCTTCCTTAGAGGGTGCGATGGCCCCGATTGCTGCCTTGCGTTGTAATCCTTTTGCTACACAGGGCGTAGGACTTGAATCAGAGTACTGGTTTTATATCCAGTATTTGCGAGTGATCTGCGAAGGCAGGTTCATTCGGGGCACAAATGGGCAGATGGACAAAAAAAACAGCTCCGTTAGGTTGGAGGCCTCTCCTCAGGAAGGAGAGGTCTCAAATCAACGGAGTGAAAAAAATGAACCAACCACAGACTCAACCTCAACTTCGACACGGTCGTGTCACATCCCCCTCCAGCCGCGGTGCGGTCGCCGTAGAGCTGGGGTTGCTGGGTAACTGGCAAGTCAACGAAATGGAAGGCGGCAAGAACTTCCCGTCGCTGACCGCGGGGCCCTTTGCGGCGCCGTATCAAACCGACAGCGACAGTGTCACGCCACCTGCCGACGGCTACATCCTCAGTGGCGGCAAGTCGGATGCCCGAGACTGCATCAACTTCACCAACGAGGAAATGAGCCTCAAGCTCGGCCGCCCATTCACCTGGCCTTTGTTGAACGTCGATCCGGGCCAGGCCTTCAAGGTCACCTGGGAATACACCGCGCCCCATGTCACCCGTGGCTACAGCTGGTTCATCACCAAGGATGGCTGGAACCCGAAACAGCGCATCAACCGTGCGCAACTGGAGCCGAAATCGTTCTTCGACGACTTCTATACCCAGGTTCCGTACTACAGCCATTCCGCCGAGATGAAGGCCAAGGTCAACCACGAAGTGAAATTACCGGGCAACAAGAAAGGCCATCACGTCATCGTGCTGATGTGGATCGTGGCCAACACCGGCAACGCCTTCTACCAAGCGTTCGACGTGGACTTCCAGTAAGCCACGGCGATAAACCCCACACGTTCTGAAGGAATAGAACATGTCTACTTTCGATTTTACGCTACTCAAATCGCCACTCGCCGATGCGGCGTCGTTGATGCCGAGCATTGCCGGCAAAAAGATCCTCATGGGCTTCTGGCACAACTGGCCCGCCGGGCCGAGCGACGGTTACCAGCGTGGCCAGTTCGCCAACATCGCGCTGCAGGATGTGCCCAAGGATTACAACGTGGTGGCCGTGGCCTTCATGAAGGGCAACGGCATCCCGACCTTCAAGCCTTACAACCTGTCCGACGCCGAGTTCCGCCGCCAGGTCGGCGTGCTGAACAGCCAGGGCCGGGCGGTGCTGATTTCCCTCGGGGGCGCCGATGCGCACATCGAACTGCACAACGGCAACGAACAGCCGCTGGCCAATGAAATCATCCGTCTGGTGGAAACCTACGGCTTCGATGGGCTGGACATCGATCTTGAACAGAGTGCGATTGATTTCGCCGACAACAAGACCGTCCTGCCTGCCGCGCTGAAGCTGGTCAAAAACCATTACGCCGGTGAAGGCAAACACTTCATCATCAGCATGGCGCCGGAGTTCCCGTACCTGACCACTGCCGGTAAGTACGTCGGTTATCTCCAGGCTCTGGAAGGCTATTACGACTTCATCGCCCCGCAGTATTACAACCAGGGCGGCGATGGTATCTGGGTGCCGGAAGCCAATAACGGCAACGGCGCGTGGATTGCCCAGAACAACGACGCGATGAAAGAGGACTTCCTGTTTTACCTGACCGAAAGCCTGGTGAGCGGTACTCGCGGGTTCACGAAGATCCCGGCGGACAAGTTCGTGATCGGCCTGCCCGCCAACATCGACGCGGCGGCCACCGGTTACGTGATTAACCCGGCGGCAGTGGTGAATGCCTTCAAGCGTCTGGACGCCAAGGGGCTTTCGATCAAGGGCCTGATGACCTGGTCGGTGAACTGGGACAATGGTGTAAACAAAGACCATGTGCCCTACAACTGGGAGTTCAGCCGTCGTTATGGACCATTGATCAACGGCGCGCGACTCTCGTCCCACGGGGAAGGGCTCGCGGCGCCTGAAGTCGCCAGCCAGCTGTAATAAAGAAGCCCGGCAGAGATGCCGGGCTTTTCCGTTTTCGCCTACCATGGCGATCTTCTGACGAAAAAAGGATGCTTTGTGATGGTGAACACAGCCGAACGGGTCAACATCGTTGAAACTCAGGTGTTGTCCCACGACTGGTACCTGCTGAAGAAAATCACCTTCGACTTTCAGCGTAACAACGGCGACTGGCAGCGTCAGACGCGAGAGGTGTATGACCGTGGCAATGGCGCGGCCATTCTGTTGTTCAACCGCGAGAAAAGAACTGTTGTGCTGACGCGTCAGTTTCGGCTACCGGTGTTCGTCAACGGCCATGATGGTTTGCTGATCGAGGTCGCGGCCGGATTGCTTGAGGGCGCCGATCCTGAAGAACGCATCCGCGCTGAAGCCGAAGAGGAGACCGGTTATCGCGTTCACCACGTGCAAAAGGTGTTCGAGGCCTACATGAGCCCAGGCTCGGTCACCGAAAAACTGCACTTCTTCATCGCAGAATATGACGCGGCGTCGAAAGTCAGCGAGGGCGGTGGGCTGGAAGAAGAAACCGAAGAACTGGAAGTGCTGGAGTGGAGCTTCGACGAGGCGCTCGAAGCGTTCTATCGCGGGGAGATCTGCGATGCGAAGACCATCATGCTGCTGCAATATGCGGCGATGAAAAATATCTTCGTCGCTGCCTGAGACCTGAGCCCCGAGATCTGAACCCAGAACCCTGTGGCGAGCGAGCTTGCTCGCACTGGGCCGCGAAGCGACCCCAAAATATTGGCTTTGTCGGAGATTTTTGCCAGTGCTACGCACTGGAGCGGGAGCAAGCTCCCTCGCCACGGAGATCGGAGGCAGTCAGCTTAAAACAATTCGCCCGTTTGACTGGCCCCGGACCACTCGCAACCCTCCAGCGTCAACAACCGCTCCTTCGCCTCAAGCCCACCCGCAAACCCCGTTAACTTCCCCGACGCCCCAATCACCCGATGGCAAGGCGCAACAATCGAAATCGGGTTCTTGCCATTCGCCGCGCCCACCGCCCGGACCGCACTTGGATTGCCGATCTGCTCGGCGATCTGGCTGTAACTGCGCGTCTCGCCAAACGGAATGGTCAGCAGCGCCTGCCACACCTTCTTCTGAAAGTCCGTCCCGGCGAAATCCAGTTCCAGATCGAAGCGATTACGCGTGCCGGCAAAGTATTCCTGCAACTGTTGAACGGCGCGTAGGAGGATCGGATTGTCCGGGGCTTCGCTCATCGGCCCGAGCCTTACGCGGTGAGGCTTGTCGTTTTCCCAGAGGATGGCGGCCAGTCTTGAATCTTTCGCGACCAATTTCAGCTCACCGACCGGGGACGCCAGGGTGGTGAAGGTGTAAGTCATGCCGGCGAACTCCTCGGAAGGGCTGAACAGAGGCCAAGCATACTGCCTCGGCGAGGAGGCGCAAAACGCAATCCCGGCCATACTTGCCTCTGCTTTGAAACGTTTCCTTCGTTTTTAAACACAGCCTAAAAACAAAAAGAGACCGACTCATGAAGTTCGAACCTTTTGCCAAATCGCTGATTGCGACCTCATTGGCGCTCAGCTGCCTCAGTGCTTACGCTGCCTCCGTGGCCCCGGTCGCGGCCGAAAACGGCATGGTCGTCACGGCCCAGCATCTGGCCTCCCATGTGGGCGTCGATGTGCTCAAGAACGGTGGCAACGCCGTCGATGCCGCCGTCGCCGTGGGTTATGCGCTGGCGGTGGTTTATCCCGCTGCGGGTAACCTGGGGGGCGGTGGATTCATGACCGTTCAACTGGCGGACGGGCGCAAGACCTTCCTCGATTTCCGCGAAAAAGCGCCGCTGGCCGCAACTGCAGACATGTACCTCGACAAAGAGGGCAACGTCGTGCCGGACCTGAGCACCCGTGGCCACCTGGCGGTTGGCGTGCCGGGCACAGTGTCCGGCATGGAACTGGCGCTGAAGAAATACGGCACCAAACCCCGCAAGGAAGTGATCGCCCCGGCGATCAAACTGGCCGAAGACGGTTTTGTGCTGGAGCAGGGCGATGTCGAATTGCTGGAGTACGCCACCGATGTGTTCAAGAAGGACATCAAGGATTCCGGCTCGATCTTCCTGAGCAATGGCGAGCCGATGCAGGTCGGGCAAAAACTGGTGCAGAAGGACCTGGCCAAAACCCTGCGGGAAATTTCCGAGAAGGGTGAAGACGGTTTCTACAAAGGTTGGGTGGCCGACGCCATCGTCACCTCCAGCCAGGCCAACAAGGGCATCATCACCCAGGCCGACCTCGACAAATACAAGACCCGTGAACTGGCGCCGATCGAGTGCGACTACCGGGGTTATCACGTGGTGTCGGCACCGCCGCCCAGCTCCGGTGGTGTGGTGATCTGCGAGATCATGAACATCCTCGAAGGCTACCCGATGAAAGACCTGGGCTACCACTCGGCCCAGGGCATGCATTACCAGATCGAAGCGATGCGCCACGCCTACGTGGACCGCAACAGCTACCTCGGCGACCCGGACTTCGTGAAAAACCCGATTGCCCACTTGCTGGATAAAAACTACGCGACCAAAATCCGCGCGGCGATCAATCCGCAAAAAGCCGGCGTGTCCCGCGAACTCAAACCCGGCGTAGCGCCCCATGAAGGCAGCAACACCACGCATTACTCCATCGTCGATAAATGGGGCAACGCGGTGTCGGTGACCTACACCCTCAACGACTGGTTCGGCGCCGGTGTAATGGCCAGCAAAACCGGGGTCATCCTCAACGACGAAATGGACGACTTCACCTCGAAAATCGGCGTGCCCAATATGTACGGCCTGGTGCAAGGCGAAGCCAACGCCATCGCGCCCGGCAAGGCACCGCTGTCGTCCATGAGCCCGACCATTGTCACCAAGGACGGCAAAGTGGTGATGGTTGTCGGTACTCCGGGCGGCAGTCGCATCATCACCGCGACCTTGCTGACCATGCTCAACGTGATCGACTACGGCATGAACATCCAGGAAGCGGTCGATGCACCGCGTTTCCACCAGCAATGGCTGCCGGAAGAGACCAACCTGGAGACCTTCACCACCAGTCCGGACACGGTGAAAATGCTGGAAAGTTGGGGGCACAAGTTCGCCGGGCCGCAGGATGCCAACCATGTGGCGGCGATCCTGGTGGGCGCGCCTTCGCTGGAAGGCAAACCGGTGGGCAAGAACCGCTTCTATGGGGCCAATGACCCGCGCAGGAACACGGGGTTGTCGCTCGGCTACTAAGGCGTAAGTCCATGGCCACCCTCAAGCGTCGAGGGTGGCCCGACCGACAAGGTTATTCGTCGGGCTTGGTGACGAGGTTATCCGCCTCGTCCACCTGATACGGCACATGCGCTTCCACGCCATCTTTGCCGGTATGCGCCACGACATTCTTGTAACGCTTGCCGTTCCAGCATCGGAAAATCAACGTCGCATTCTCGCCTCCGGTCAGCGTCGAACCCAGGCTGGCGATGAGCTTGCTGCGGGCGCCGCCCACCAGGATGCTGTTTTTACCCGCCGTCAAAACGCTTTTATCGCCGCCCATCAACGTGCAGTCATCGCCCGCCGTCAGCTTGCTGCGATCACCCGCCGTGAGGTGGCTATTGCTGCCCGCCAACAGCTTGCTGCGGTCGCCGGCGATCTGGGTGCTGTCCTTGCCGGCGATCAATTTGCTGCGATCACCCGCCGTCTGGACGCTACCGGCACCCGCGATGAGGGTGCTGCGATAACCCGCGGTCTGTGAGCTGTCCTTGCCGGCAATCAACATGCTTTTGTGCCCGGCAATCTGCGTACTGTCGGGGCCGGCGATCAAAGAGCTTTGATAACTGGCGATCTGGTTGCTGCCGTATCCGGCGGTCAGGGTGCTGTGCATGCCGGAGGTCAGGCTGCTGCCATAACCGGCGGTCAATACACTGCGCAATCCGCTGATCAGCGTGCTGCCGTATCCGGCCGTGAGGAAGCTGCGGATGCCGCTGGTCAGGGTGCTGCCGTAGCCGGCAATCAAGGAACTGTCCTGGCCCGCGGTTTCGGTGCTGCCGTAACCGGCGGTGAGGGTGCTGTTGTGTTGAGCGGTAAGGGTGCTGCCGTAGCCAGCGATCAATGTACTGTCGTAGCCCGCCGTTTCGGTGCTGCCATAACCGGCGGTAAGGGAGCTGTTGTCCTGAGCGGTGAGGGTGCTGCCGTAACCCGCCGTCAGCGTGCTGTCGTAACCGGCGGTTTGCGTGCTGCCGTAACCGGCGATCAACGAACTTTCGTAGCCGGCGGTTTCGGTGCTGCCATAACCAGCGGTGAGGGAGCTGTTGTCCTGAGCGGTGAGGGTGCTGCCATAACCTGCCGTCAGCGTGCTTTCGTACCCGGCGGTTTGTGTACTGCCGTAGCCAGCGATCAGCGAACTGTTGCTGCCGGCGGTTCCGGTACTGCCGTAGCCGGCGGTGAGAACACTACTTTCCCGTGCGGTTTGCGTACTGCCATAACCAGCGGTCAGAGTGCTTTTGTAACCCGCCGTCTGGGTGCTGCCGTAGCCGGCCGTGAGTGAACTGTTTTCCCGAGCGGTGAGGGTGCTGCCGTAACCCGCCGTCAGACTGCTTTCATAGCCAGCGGTCTGGGTCGTGCCATAACCGGCGATCAGGGAACTGGCGTACCCGGCGGTTCCGGTGCTGCCATAGCCTGCCGTCAGGGAACTGCTTTCCTGGGCGGTCTGAGTGCTGCCGTAGCCGGCGGTCAGCGTGCTCTCATAACCGGCCGTTTGCGTACTGCCGTATCCGGCGATCAGCGAACTGTCGTGCCCGGCCGTTGCGGTGCTGCCATAGCCTGCGGTGAGCGAACTGCTTTCCTGTGCGGTCTGGGTGGTGCCATACCCGCCGGTTAGCGTGCTTTCATGACCGGCGGTTTGCGTACTGCCGTAACCGGCAATCAACGTACTGTCGGATCCCGCCGTTGCAGTGCTGCCGTACCCGGCCGTGAGGGAACTGTTTTCCTGGGCGGTTTGGGTGCTGCCATACCCTGCGGTCAGGGTGCTTTCGTGGCCGGCGGTTTGGGTGCTGCCGTAACCGGCGATCAACGAGCTTTCCGGCCCCGCTGTGCCGGTGCTGCCATAGCCAGCGGTGAGGGCGCTGCTGTCTTGGGCGGTTTGGGTGGTGCCGTAACCCGCGGTCAACGTACTGTCCTGTCCCGCCGTTTGCGTGCTGCCGTAACCGGCAATCAAGGCGCTATCCGATCCGGCTGTTTCGGTGCTGCCGTAGCCTGCGGTGAGGGCGCTGCCCTCTTGGGCGGTTTGAGTGCTGCCATAGCCTGCGGTCAGCGAGCTGTCGCTTCCCGCTGTTTCGGTACTGCCATAACCCGCAACGAGCGTGCTGCCATCCTGGGCGGTCTGGCTGCTGCCGTAATCGGCGGTCAGTGTGCTTTTCTGCCCGGCGATCTGGGTGCTGCCGTACCCGGCGATCAGCGAGCTGTCATCGCCGGCCATTTCCGTACTGCCATACCCAGCGGTCAATGAGCTGCTGTCGGCGGCCGTCAGGGTGCTGCCGTATCCGGCAATCAATGAGCTCTGACCGCCGGCTGTTTCCGTACTGCCGTAACCCGCTAGCAGATAACTTTGATGCCCGCCGGTGAGCGTGCTGCCATAAACAGCGGTTTCGAAAGTTTGCGAGGCGTCGGTTTTAGCGCCGATGCCGGAAGGGGTGTAACCCTGTGCTCGCCGACTTTCGAATTCGCGACGGGAGGTTTTATTTGGTGATTGAAGTGGGGTGTCGATTAAAGGAATGTTTGCTGATTGATAGTGTTCAATGTGCGCTGCAATGTAATTGATCGAGCTGTCTTGAGTGCCCGTGTGAACAACTTCCGCCTCCGGGAACTTGATCATGCCGTCTTCATCAAGTTTTATAATCTGATCAATGTGAACTTCGCACACAACCCATTTGGCATCGGCTCGCAAACTAAGTTGAGTAGAGGAACCTTCTCCCCACAATAAACCGACCAGGCCGTTCTCGAGTTTTTTGCTGGGCTTCCAGTGTTTGCACACCACCAAGCCCGTGTCCGGCCAGACCTGGCCGGCATGGTCCGACATGTCGTTGGCGCAAGTGCGCAAGACAAGGACTTTGTTGTCACTCATATCATATGTGCTCAATGAATATAACGGCATCAGCGGGAATCAGGATTGTAAGTGCCCATAGCGCTCAAATAGAACGGTCTGGTATTACTTACACGTCACTGGCTGAAATCCATTAAGAGCCAGCGGCAAAGCCGCAGTCCTGTCATTAAACAGGTCGCAGTCCTTGGCGAAACTTCTCGATATCGAAGATTCACCCTAAAGCAATGACTCAGGCATGACCACACTTATTGTGCTTTGGAAGTGTTTAATGTTGTTCGTTGCAATAGATAAATTAATATCGAAATAGTTGATGTGGTTTAATGAATTTTCAATTCAGCTTAGCGGCATTGGGGCGGGCTCTATCCGACTGGATAAAATCGCGGACAGGCAACGATTTCAAGCTATTCCATCGTAGGTGTTTTGCGGCATTATCGACGGTACGCAATCTGTACTCGGCCCCAGGGAGCAGGTGGCGTACCCCTTAATCTGAAGGACTACTTTAAGGCCTGAGCCCATGACCACTGCACTGCTGATCATCGACGTCCAGCACGCCCTGTGCACCGGCGAATACGAATGCTTTGAGATCAAACGCGTCATCGAGAATATCAACGGCCTGAGCGCCAGGGCCCGAGAAGCCGAGATACCGGTCATCTTCATCCAGCACGAGGAGGGCGACCTGCTGAAACACGGCTCCGAAGGCTGGCAACTGGCCGGCGGACTGGAAACGTCACCGCAAGACCTGCGGGTGCGCAAAACCACACCGGATTCGTTCTACCAGACCAGCCTGCGTCAATTGCTGCAAAAGCGGGAGGTTGATCGCCTGATTATCTGCGGCCTGCAAACCGACTATTGCGTCAACGCCACCGTTCGCCAGGCCCTGGCATTGGGCTACGACGTGGTGCTTGTTGCCGACGCTCATTCCACTGTCGACAACGGCAATATGACTGCCGACGACATCATCGCCGAGCACAACAAGGATCTGGCGCACCTGACTGGGTCTGTGGCGCGGATCGACGTTATCCCGGCCAGTAAAATACACATCTAAGAACCGAAAACATCGATCAGCTCGTTCAGGAACGCGCTCACCAAATCCCGCTGCCGCGCCGAATGCCGAACCGCTGCATGAAACCCCACCTCATAGCGAAGCAGCTCGGGATTCAGCGGATGCAACTGCCCCAGCTGTTCATGCTTCGCCGCATAGTGCTGCGGCAGAAACCCCAGATGCTGCCCCGACAGAATGAGCAGCGCCGCGCCGTCCATGCTGTCGGTGAGCACGGTCAGGCGTTCAATCGAGGTGGGCGCGGGCATTTCCGGCAAGGGGTGGCTGGGCCATACCCAGTCGTAATCGCGGACGTCATCCCGGGTCAGCTCGCCCACATGCTCGAACAGAGGATGAGCCGGGGCGCAGTAGGCGATCTGGGTTTCCTGAAACAAGGGGAAGTAATCGATGTTCGGCAAGCGGTGCCAGAAGTAACCGATCGCCAGATCAATATGGCTGTTGATGATTTTCTCTTCCAGCAGCGACGACGACAGTTCCGTGAAGTGGAAATACAACCCCTCATGGCGGGCCCTTAAGCGCGCAATAGCGAGGGCGATCTTCTTGTTGGCAACGGGGTCGATCTGACCGAGCAAACCGATGTTGATGTTGCCCGACACCTTGCGATTGATGTGCTGGACTTCCACCCGGAAACCTTCGGCCGCCGCCAGCAACCGGCGGGCTGCCTCGACAAACTGGCCGCCCTTGGGCGTCACCGAAAATCCACCGCGCCCTCGCTCGCACAGGCGAAATCCCACCCGCGCTTCCAGCGTCGCCAGTTGCGCACTGATAGTCGGTTGAGTGGTATTGAGCGCGGTTTGCGCGGCCGAAATGCCGCCCGCCTCAACGACGGTGAGAAAGACCCGGATCAAGCGCAGATCCAGTTCCGATACAGTGCCCAGCATGGGTGTCCCTCAATGTTCATTCACATAGACGCGGATCTATGTAAACAGTGTGCCTGCGATATTTTATAGCCCTGATCCAGGCCCTACATTGCAATGAAACCGGCGCTTTGCCCATAAAAACAACAATCAACTGCATAGGAACAATCGTATGTCAGGGTCTCCTCATTCTGCGCACGCCCTTGAGGCGAGTGGCGGGTTGGCCATCGAAGGCCACTCGATCGATTACATTCCGGAAAACGAACGTCACGCCAAGCTCAGCAGCCAAGGGCCTTTCTGGTTTTTAGGCAACTTCCACTTCTTCACCATCTCCATCGGTTTTGTCGGCCCAAGCCTTGGGTTGTCGGCGCTGTGGACGATGCTGGCCGGTGCGCTCGGGATCATGTTCGGCACCATCTTCATGGCCTTCCACGGTTCGCAAGGCCCCGAAATGGGCCTGCCGCAAATGATCCAGTCCCGTGCCCAGTTTGGTTATCGCGGCGTGATCCTGGCCTTGATCGCGACGATGTTTGTGTTTGTCGGCTTCAACGTGGTGAACATCTCGCTGATCATGAACGGCCTCGAACACGTCTTCGGCATCGACCCGACTATTGTCGCCGTTGCCGTGGTGTTGATCGGCGCGCTGCTGTCGATCTACGGCCACGACCTGATGCATAAAGCCTTCAAATGGGCGTTGATGGCGACCTTGCCGCTGTATGCGCTGGTCACCATCGCCTTGATCTTCGGCGCCGGGCAAGAGGGCGTCACACCGGCGACCGATCTGGGCTTCAACTGGGTTGCGTTCGCGACGCTGTTTGCCATCGGCGCGAGCTACAACATCTCCTACGCGCCCTATGTCTCCGACTATTCCCGCTACCTGCCGAAAAACACCAGCCGGCCAAAACTGATCGCCGCCATCTTCATCGGCGCATCGTTGTCGGGGAGCTGGATGATCGGCCTCGGCGCCTGGCTCGCGCAGCAGTTGAAAGCGGCGGACGCGCTGGTGGCGCTGAACCAGGTCGGATCGTCGATGATCCCAGGCTTGGGCAATGTGCTGGTCATCGTCTCGGTGCTGGGCTTCCTGCCGATCATCGCGCTCAATACCTACAGCGCTATGCTGACTTTATTGACCGGCGTCGACTCGATCAAAAAGATCACGCCAACCCCTCGCGCCCGAGTCATGTCGATCTCCGCGATCAGCCTCATCCTGTTGACCTGCGTGCTGTCGATCAAAGGCGATGGCATCGCGTTGTTGAACACCTTCCTCGTGCTGCTGTTGTACTTCCTCGTGCCCTGGACCGCGGTCAATCTGGTCGACTACTTTTTCGTGCGCAAAGGCCGCTACGCGATCCCGCATTTCTTCACACCGAAGGGCATCTACGGTGCCTGGCAATTCCGAGGGATCGTCTCGTACCTGATCGGTTTTGCCGCGATGGTGCCGTTCTTCTACATCTTCGATGCCGCCGCCGGCAAAGAAGTGTTCGTCGGCCCGCTGGCGCGCATGCTCGAAGGCGTGGACATCGCCTGGCTGGTCGGCCTGGTGGTTTCAGGCCTGACGTACTACCTCCTCAGCCGTTCGATCGACCTTGAATACGAACGCCGGATCATCGACTCAATCACCGAGAGCGACATGGTTGCCATGGCTCATCAACCTATGGAGGAGGGCCGTTGAACAGCGTGAAAAATACCGTGGTCGCCTGCTGCCAGGTCGCACCGAAAATCGGCGACCTCGCTTACAACCGGACGCTGACAGAACGGGCGATTCGTTCAGCGGCGTTGCAAGGTGCGCAAGTGGTGGTGCTGCCCGAACTGGTGCAGAGCGGTTACCTGTTTGCTGACCGTGACGAAGCGTTGTCCTTGTCCGAAACAACCGACGGACCAACCCTGCGGCTGTGGACGGCGCTGGCGAAGGAATTGAACGTCGTTGTCGTGGGCGGATTCTGCGAGCGACTGCAAGGCGATGAACTGGCCAACAGCGCGGCGATGATCGATGCCCAGGGCCTGCGCGCCGTGTACCGCAAGGCGCACCTGTGGGACGCGGAGAGCGAAATCTTCAGCCCCGGCAACGACGCGCCGCCAGTGGTCGAAACGGTCCATGGACGGATCGGCCTGCTGATTTGCTACGACCTGGAGTTTCCTGAATGGGTGCGCCTGCCGGCACTGGCCGGTGCAGAATTGCTCTGCGCGCCGGTCAACTGGCCCGATGGGCCGAGGCCGCCCACCGAGCGCCCGGCGGAAGTGGTACGGGTTCAGGCCAATGCGTCGGTGAACCGGATGTTCATTGCCGCGTGTGATCGGCATGGGCATGAGCGTGGGGTGGGTTGGGTGCAGGGTTCGGTGATTGTTGATGCGGATGGTTACCCGTTGGCCGGGCCGGCGGAGCAGGGGGGGGAGCAGATTTTGTTGGCGACACTTAACCTTGCTGAGGCGCGGAATAAGCGGATTAGTACGCGTAATGATTTGCATCGGGATCGGCGGTTGGGGTTGTATGGATGTGTTGGGGGGTGAAGTGGTATCCCGTTCCTGTTTTGGCATATCAGATGCCGAGGTAGGGAAGGGCCGACTTCTACTTTTTTGTGTAAACCGCTCATGAGTTTTTTAGCGACGTACTGTTCAGGGGCGGGATTTGCCTGACTGCCCACACTGCTTCTGGCCGATTTTCTGTCTGATACGAAGGACAGAAATCGACCCAAAGCTGACCTTCAGGTGGGTAAATTTTTGTCACCTCGTGAAT